>NZ_CP069533.1:302812-605624 GCF_016889765.1 Corynebacterium minutissimum | reverse complement strand
CGTCTCGGTGTGGATAACCCAGAGCTCGATATCCGGGTCGTTGAGCCGAATGTCGATGAGCTTCCCGCTGTGCTTTCGAACATTTCCAACCTTACAAAGCAGGACACGAAGGAAGCTATTGCGGCTGCTGACGTAGTTCTCCTCCTTGTTAACCACAAGGAGTTCGTTAACCTCGATCAGTCTGTGCTAGAAGGCAAGACTGTTATTGATACCAAGGGTATTTGGCGCTAAAGAAACATCCGCGCGGTCTAATTGTAGGGCCGCGCAGGATGTCGACACTTAGGAAGAACGGCGTAGAATGCGGATTCTAGTCCTCTCCCAGTACTGGGCCCCAGAGAACGGCGTGCCGCAGCGACGGTGGTCGTGGCTGACAAAGATCCTTGTCGAGGCTGGGCATGAGGTGGTTGTGATTGCGCCTCCACCTCACTACCAACGTCAAATCCGTTTGAAGCAGTGGCTGTCTAAAGACGCCATCCTTGGCTGCCGCCGAGCTGAGCTAGGAAACTCGGGTGAGAGGATCTTCCGCTCAGGGTTTTTCCCTGCTGGTTCTACGTTAACTCGCCGAATATTAAACCAAGCCTCAGTCGCAACTTCGATGCTGGCAATGCAAGTGACGCATCGGAAGCAAATTCAGGAGATTTCTCCCGATCTAATTATCGGCACCGTCCCTGCTCTCCCAACTTCGGTGGTCACCATGCTGGTCGCACAGCATCTTGGAGCTCCCTACATCGTGGATCTTCGCGACGCATGGCCGGAGCTTCTACGTGTGAAAGATGACTGGAACTCCGGAACGGGCAGACGCTCGATCCGCGAGGTGGTCTTGAGCAAAGGCCCTTTCCAAGTTTTGACGGCTCTTACTGAGACGGCCATGATGCGCGCGTTAACCCATGCCAATGGAATCATCACGACCTCCAAGGACCTAGCAACGGATTTGGGTGCCACATTGCCTGCGAAGCGGGACGGCCGTAAACGTGTTATTCGCACCGTCCGTAATGTGTTTCCGCCAAAGACTAAGTATCTGGCCGCGGATATGAGCCGGATACAGCGAGATGAGCTTCATGTCCTCTACGCCGGCACAGTGGGGCGTGCTCAGCGAATCGATAATGCAGTCAGAGCGGCAAAAATTGCTCAGGATCGGGGCTATAAGGTGCGGTTACGCATCGTCGGCGACGGCGCTGCGTGGCTTGCTGTTAGGGACTTGATTCACAAAACAGGGGCTGACGCCACGATCGAGCACCGCTATCCTGCGGAGGGATTGGAAGAGTTTTATGACTGGGCAGACACGGCCTTAGTCCATCTCACTTCATGGGAGCCTCTAACGCGCACGGTGCCTTCAAAGACCTATGAGTTGATGTCGGTTGGCCTCCACATTAGTGGTGTAGTGCAAGGAGAAGCAGCCGCATTGGTTGAGAAACTTGAGGCTGGGCATGTTGTGGAACCTGATAATCCAGAAGCTCTGGCAAATATGTGGATAAGCCTCATAGAGGACCGCTCGAGGCTTCACGTATCCGCGCGTGGACGTGAATGGGTTGCCAAACAACGTGATGAAGCCGTTCCGCACGTCATTCGGGAGATCGTAACGAGCGTTGTTTCGGAAAAGAACTAGCTAGGCAAGGACAACGTGCCGATGAGAATTGGATCGCTTGATGATTACAAGCCCGCCGAGACCGACTATGCAGTGCTCCTGTGCTCTTCAGAGCAGCTCCAGCCCTTACCCGCTAGCCATGGGACAGTGGTGTTTTGTTTCAGCGAGGAGGAACTCGATCACGCGGTTAATATGCCGGCGGTGCTTGCCGACGTTCCCGCTGCCCAAGCAACTCCTATTCTCGCTCGGCTCATCCGGGATAGGGAAGTAGTCGAATACTGGGCGCCGCGCTCAGCGGCGGACAACCTCTATGACCTAGTTGATAGCGATGACATAGTGAGCGAAGATCTAGGCGTCGCAGGATTGCACATTTCCGAAAGGTGGATTCATCTCAGAGTAGAGGAATCAGCCGGTACGTCTCGGCCCCCCGATGATTTTCTTCGGGGACTTTCCGCGCCTCTTTCGGCGTCCAATGTCGGTCCGCGCGACCAGGGTCCAGCCCCCGATGCCCCGACGCTCCGAACACTAGTGATTTCACGCGTTGCGACCTTGGCTAAGCCAGTTAAGCAATATCTACCAAGCTCTGCGGTGGTGTCGCTGTACAAGATGTTGGAGAAGATAAGATGAGCGCCAATCTTCCAGGAATCAGTGTCATCATTCCCTCTTATGCGCATGATTCAACCAACGATGCAAGCTCTGGCCTCACTGCGGCGCTCGCTTCGCTTTCGAATCAAACCTTAAGCACCGATCTCTTCGAGGTCTTAGTCGTCTTCAACGGGCCAGCGGCACTAGACATAGAACTAGATCTGGAAGATCAATTCTCGCAGCTCGATCTACGAGTACTTCGGACCGCATCACCCGGCGTCGGCCGCGCCCGCAACCTTGGTATTGCAAGTGCTGGTCGCCATTTCGTTACTTTTCTCGATGATGATGACGCACTTCAACCTCGATTCCTTGAGACGGGGTTAAAGCATGCTCGCAATGGCGTTTGTGTGCTTCTGCCGATCTTCGATAAGGGGCAAGATGGGTCCCTTCAAGAGAATTCGCTCAACGCGCGTATATCAACACTTCGCGGAACCACCGTTCCAGTAGCGAGAGCGCCGTGGGCACTCGGCTTTAACGCCTGCAAGGTATTCCCCACGGAGCTGGCCCAACACTATCGCTATGAGGAATCGCTGCGTTCGGGTGAGGACGTCGCCTACTTTGCACACTTCCTTGAAGAATCAGGACTCGTGTTCAACGTTCCAGCAACGCCAGGTGACTCGTCTTATTTAAGAACCATCCGACAGGATTCTGTGTCGCGCCAAGCCGAGAGCTTTGATTTCAACGTAACGCAGCGCCTCGAATGTATTGCGCAGCTCCGAGAGATTCGTGAGGTCGACTCAAAGCAGCAGGCCCTTCAGAAGCTTGAGGATGCCCAATTCGGATTCATCGAGGCTTACCTACGCGCCCATCCCACAGATGTTCAGCAGGCCATCGACACTGCCGTAGATACTGGTGTTCCTGGGTTGAGCTGGGGCGGTTTGCGTACCGAAAAAGCGAGTCGACTTGTGTTCTCCTACTGTTTCCCTCCTTTCGCGGACACTTCGGCCAACGTGACAGCAAAAGTGATTCGGAATGATGCTGAGCTTGTTGACGTCTTCTATGCCAATATGGGGCGCGTGCGCGGTCGCGATGATTCGACACAGCTCATCGTAGATCCCTATCTTGTTCACGCTGAAGAGCTCGATGTCGTCGCTTCTTTTGCACACTGGGGTGCTATCTGTTCTTATGCACGACAAGCCGCGAAGAAAGCCGCCAAGCGCGCGAAGGCCAACGGTCCCTATAAAACGATGTATTCGCGCGCTCTTTGGTCTGGTTCTCATGTGGCTGCGGCTCTTTTTAAAGATAACCACCCTGAGACACGATGGGAGGCGGAATTCTCTGACCCACTCTGCATTGGCGTAGACGGACAGCCTCGGCCAGGAAAGCTCACTAGGGGAGTGACCACTCACAAGCTTAAGACGATGGTCACGCGATCTGAATGGTCAAACATCTCGTATACCACTCACTTTGAGCTGACTGAATTAGTAACACTGCTGTACGCTGACGAAGTCATCTTCACTAATTCCAACCAGCGACAAGTCATGCTGGAGCGTTATCCCACCAACCTCCAAGAGTTCGTGCGCGCTAAGTCGACGATTCGGCACCATGCAGAGCCGACAAAAGAGATGTATCAGCTCGTGGAGGAAAACTATGCCCTCGATGCAGATCGCATCAATATCGGTTACTTTGGCAACTTCTATGCCAACCGCGGAATCGGTGACGTTCTCACCGCGCTCCAAGACCATCCGGTGCGTAACCAGTTCCGCCTTCATATCTTCACCGCGGCGCCCGAACAGCTTCGTCGTCAACTGTGGAATCATCCCGCAGCGGAATGCCTCTGCATCAACGGGTATATGCCGTACCTCGAATTCCTTAACGTTTCCACTCGGTTCGACGCTCTCGTTGTCAATGACACCAACACAGCGGGGACAGCGTTGAGCCTTAACCCATTCCTTCCCTCGAAGTATGCTGACTACGTTGGTAGTGGGGCAGCTGTGTGGGGAGTCATCGTAGAGGGCTCGCCTCTGTCAAGGCTTCCACTTGACTTCACTTCGCAGGCGGGTGACGTTGAACAAGCCCGTGGTGTTCTCGGCGAACTTCTTAGACAGACTGAGTACAATTCCCTGTAGCAATTCTCGACGTTCTCATCGAAGCTTGTGACTTATATGGACGTTCGAACACAATAGATCTGGAAGGGCTGATTCATATTGGCACGCCACAAATGGCGCGGTTCCAAGACTTCACAGCGAGGAGTCGAAGAGCTCAATGCCCAGGTAGCGCGGCATGAAGGTCGCGTACAGATAGTCAATCCTGAAGGTCTCCATCCGCTGGCTACCCGCCCCACCCTTGGAGAGTACATTTCGCAATTGGTGGCCCGTCGGCATTTTATCGCCGCAGATGCACGCGCCAAGGCACTGCGCACAACACGGGACTATCGTCTATGGCAACTTTGGCTGGTGCTAAACCCACTGTTTGATGTTGCGCTCTATGGTTTTCTTTTTGGCCTTCTCCTCAGGACCTCTCGTGGTATTGAGAACTTTATCGGGTTTCTTTTTATCGGAATCATTTTTATCGGGATGATCATGGGCCTCATGAATTCAGGAATTAGCCTAATGCAGTCCTCGCGCTCAATGATTCGCGCGTTCCAATTCCCGAGGGCGTCAATTCCTTTCTCAACCACGTTGCGTTCACTAATAGATAACGTATTGCCAGCGTGTGTGGCACTCGTAGCGGCTTTTCTTTTTCAGTGGGGAACGTGGCCATCGTGGACGCTCATATTTGTAATACCGTTATTCCTTCTAATCCATGTTTTTGGCTGCGGACTAATGATGATTACCGCGAGGCTCACCGCACAGGTTCCCGAAGCTAAGGTTATTCTAGGATTGTTGACTCGTGCTCTGTTTTTCTTGTCAGGTGTGATGTTTTCAATCGATAGGTTTGCCGAGCACTCGGTTATTCACCAGATCATGTCGGCTAACCCGTGCTACATTTTTCTTACTGCTGTCCGAGATTGCTCCATATACCGCACTGTACCCAGCCTTGCGACTTGGGGTGAGCTCGTAGCGTGGAGCATAGGCGCTTTCGTGGTTGGCTTTATCTTCTTCTGGAGAGCGGAGGACAAGTATGTTCGACTCGTCTAAAAAACTGGCCAAATCCGGAGGGCATCCCGCATCGAAGAAGATGTTAGAAGAAGCACCAACGCAGGAAGTATCCAGACCGTTTGAAGCAACGGAAAATGAATCTGATATCAACTATGTCGAACGGGCAAATGTCATTGTTGACAACGTGTCTAAGCGATACGTGATAAGCCAGGGGCGTTCCTCTGATGCCAGTATGACGCGGGTAGGGCGTGGGAAAACAGTGGTTGACGCGGTAGTCGGCGCCTCCCTGATCGCTTTGCCAGGTGAGTCGATCGGAATTATTGGGCTTAACGGATCTGGTAAATCGACACTTCTTAGCATGATTGCCGGTGGTATAGCTCCGACTGCGGGGCGCATTTTAACCCGCTCACAACCTACACTTATGGGAGTCTCGCCAGCCCTTCAGCCAGATCTGTCGGGTGAACACAACATCTACCTCGGATGCCTTGCGTTGGGTATGAGCCGAACGGATGCAAAGGCGCAGATCAATGAGATAGCTCAGTGGACGGAACTCGGTGATGCTATAAAGCGCCCGATGAAAACGTACTCTTCAGGTATGTCAGCCCGCCTATCTTTTGCTATTTCTACCGCAGTGCGGCCGGATATTCTCATGATTGATGAGGCGCTTTCTACTGGTGACGCCGCATTTGGATCCAAAGCCAGCGGACGAATGCGGGAGTTACTTGAGCGTGCCGGTAATCTGTTTCTTGTTTCACATTCGATTAGAGAAATAGAAAAAAATTGCGTTCGGACTATTTGGATCTCTAAGGGTCGAATTATCGCTGATGGTCCGACTGATGTTGTAGCACCGCATTATCATGAATGGGCGCGGCTTATGGGAAAGGAGGACAAAGGGCCTGCGGACCAATATCTTGCCGAAATTAAGAAAGAATACAGCGAACCGATGGTTATTTTGGATCTACCCGTAGATGAGTAGCGGGGCGGTGTCCGCAGTATTTGAAGTTGAAACTGTAGCAAGAAAGAACTCTATTCAAGGGGAACAGTATCGATGAAACTCGATTCCTTTCAGCGGGGCAGATCCCTGGCTACTATCGCTGCGATTGGTGCGTTGTTCTTAATAGCGAGCATTGCTGTTGGCAGCAGTCTTGTCGGGCGAGCTCTTTTGATTGGGGCTGTCACAATAGGGATTGTATTTTCAGCAGCTTTTATCTCTTCACAAAAGAAAGCCGAGGGCATTTCAAAAGATGCACGGCGCCGTGCTGTAAAGATTGAAGAAAAGCTCTCCATACTGGAAGCTCATTTTGAGAATCAAACGCGAGAAAAGAAGACAGCTTCTCTCCAGGAGCTCGGTGACACTACGAACGCTGGAGCTGGTGAAGGCGCTTTTAATAGGCCTAATATCTTTGCGCCAAACACTATCCCCGCCACGCGAATACTCGCACGCCCCACCGCACACTCTGCAGGACGGCTTGCTGCTGAGCAAGTAATGGAACGAGATGGCTTTGTAGCGCTCAGCGCGATGATGACCGCTGAGGCCGAGTTGTGGACTCGGGAAATCAGTCTTATTGGACCTGTTGATTTGGAAGCTGCTCTCAGTGAGGTTGGACGAGTTCACCGGCTTGCGGGGCCTTACCTATTGGGAAGCACAAAGCAGGGGACAAGCTACCTCATCATTGATGAGCAAGAATTCTGGAAGGGGCCTTGGGAAGGTTTGTTATCAGCACAAAAAACTGGACTCTATTTAAGACTTGTCGAGCACATTGCTGATGCTCAGAACCAAGGGATAGTCGTAATAGTTCGCGCAAGTAATTTGACGAGCCATTTTACAAATGACTTGCGGGAGCGAGCCAATATCGTTCTTAATACTTTATCGCCTAACTGGGCGTGGTCGGAAGATTTAAAATCACCAGTACTTGAGGCATTGAAGACTATGGATGCGGCCCCAGCACGCCACAGCTTTGCAAAGGGAGAAAACTAAGATGAGTGCCGTAGTGGTTTATGGGGATACTAACGCCAACATTATCGATGGTTCATCAGTATGGCTGATGTCGGTAAGTGAAGTACTTTCAGGTGTTTTCGACGAGGTCCATTTGCTGCTAAAAGCGGTTCCTGAAAACGATACACTCCTTCAAGCCATCCGTCCCATCGCGAATATTGAGGTGCATGCCCCTTCAGTCGTGGCCGAGGATGGGGTACTGGACGCAGAATCCGCAGCAGAACTCGCCCAAGAACTAGTGGCGAAAACTGGCGCTGAAGCTGTTGTCGTACGAGGATTGGAGGCCGCATTTGAATTCACGTCAAAGGAAAAGCTTAGTCCAATTGTTTGGGCTTACGTCACAGATCTTCCCTTTCCTCCTTCTAAACTTTCTGACACAAATCTGAATCGACTACATCACATTGCTGCGCACTCTAAGAGGGTATTCGCGCAAACCGAAGCGGCCCGCTCCTACTGGGAAGGGCTCGTCCCGCAAGCAGCTGGGAAAGTAATTCTCATTCCACCGATGATTCCTTGGTATGCGTATGGGAAGGTCGAAGAAGACGAACGTAGGCAACACGATTTACGGCTCATTTATGCAGGAAAACTAGCCAAGGAGTGGCGAACCTTAGAGATGCTAGAGCTCCCTCGTGTGCTCCGTAAACGTGGAGTGAACGCAACGCTTGAAGTGGTGGGAACGAAGTTTAATAGAGCTCGTAACGACCCTACATGGGTGAGCAGGATGAGAGCAGCGCTAGAAGAAGCTGACCGGGATTCTTCAAGCGGCGTCTCTTGGCTTGGAGGACTACCTCGCCATGAATCAGTTTCTAGGATCAAAAGGGCAGACATCGGTCTAGGATGGCGTTCTAGAGAGCTCGATTCTAGTTTAGAACTATCGACAAAAGCACTTGAGTACGCTTCGACGGGAACAGCTCCTGTTGTTAATCTCACTGAGGACCATAAATCCCTTTTTGGTGCCACCTACCCTTTCTTTGTGAGTGCAGAGGCCACAGTGGAGGAGATTGCAGACACGATCATCGCGGGATTACCAAAGTTGAAAGAATCTCAAGCGGGAGTGCGTTCAGTGGCAGAGTATTTTTCTATGGAGAATGCGCAAAAGCGATTGAGCGAATCTTTCAAGCGCGCGGGGCTATTGGGGCAAAAACCCCGTGCGAGATCTTCGAAGCCCGTTCGGCTCGTCGTTGCCTCTCATGATTTAAAGTTTATGGGAGAACTTATGGATTATTTGGAAACTAGTCCTGAGTTTGAGGTTCGCATTGACAGATGGGCTACCCTCCACGAGCATGATGTATCCGCAAGCGAAGCTTTAGCTGGGTGGGCGGATGTTGTCTTTTGTGAATGGGCCGGTCCGTCTCTTTCTTGGTACTCCCAAAATTTACCTCACGGGGTGGCCTTGGTTGCGCGCTTACACAGGTTTGAACTTAATGGCCCTTGGATGCGCCAAGTCAAATGGGAAAACGTCGACCGAGTTGTTTTTGTCTCTGATTGGATAAGAAGGCAAGCTATTCAGAGATTTCCTCTCTCTGACGTTGGGACTGCAGTTATCCCCAATTCTGTTGACACCTATGACTTCAATCGCCCAAAGGTCGGGAATGCACAATTCACCTTAGGCCTAGTTGGTATGGTCCCGTTTCTAAAGCGTCCCGATCGCGCACTAGACTTTTTAGAACAACTACTCGAAGTTGATGATCGCTATATACTAAGAATTAAAGGGCGCATGCCTTGGGAATACCCTCACGTATGGTCCGACAGTGTTGAAAAGCAACTTTACCTCGACTTCTTCGAGCGGGTTTCCACTAACAGTGTGTTGCAAGAACATGTGGTTTTTGACGGCTTTAGTGCAGATGTTGCGTCTTGGTTCCGAAGCATTGGTTTCATTCTGTCGTGTAGTGAGTTGGAGAGTTTCCACCTTGCGCCAGCTGAGGGGATGGCGGCAGGCGCGATACCACTGTTGTGGAAACGAGACGGGGCTCGGGAAGTATTTGGAAGCTACGCTGTGCATACGGGCCATAATGAGAGACTTTCCAAGGTGCTAGAGCTTAGAGGGGCCCAGAGCTTTAATCAAGCGATGATTCGGTCCAAGACATTCGCTAGTCAGTGGGATGTGTCAACGGTATTGCCTGCGTGGCGTGAGCTCTTCTTAGGACTGGCTAAAAGTAGTGATAAAACGAAAAGAAAACGTAGATAGACAGTCTTGACTGGTCAATGAACGAAGCGCTCTATGGGTTACCACTCCTTTAGCGGACACGGATCTTGTGTCCGTGGGAGAGGATGTTCATTGTGAGTCAACAGTGCAAGAAGTACACGCCGGAGTACCGGTGTGAAGCCGTGAACCTGGTAATCGAGTCGGAGCGACCTATTGCTCATGTGGCTAAGGAGACTGGTGTTTCCGCCGGGCTTTTAGGCCGGCGGGTCAAACTCGAGCGTGAGCGCCGAGGAGCCTCGGATGGGATGGGTGAGGCTGCTCTTCGTGCTGAGAATACTCGTCTGCGCCGTGAGTTGGCTGAAGCCAAGATGGATAACGAGTTTTGTCAATACTGACAGTCTTCTTCGCTTTGAGGCAACACGAGCAGAGAAGTTCGAACTAATGCAGCCAGAGCAAGGCAAACTACAGCATCAAACGCACTGTCGATTTGGGGTAGTTGGTACCGCGAGTCTGCGTAGTTGGTACCGGAGTTCCGCGTACCCGGTACTGCATGGGGTTTTCTTTCGTGCCTGACCCCCCGGAAAGTAGACACGTCGGGCGTTAGCTATGCTGCTTGGGTCAGTGTAGCGGATGTGAGTGCTTCGAAGGTATCGGGGGCTAGAAGGTTGCACCAGGAGTGTCGTCTGCGCGTGTTGTAGCGCATGCATCATCGAAAGACTTCTTGGCGGCAGGTAATGGATTGTCAAAGACTTTCCGATTACGCAGGACTTCACGCTTTAATCAATCGTTACCGAGACGAGGGCGAAAGCAGCGATCCGTTCTTTTGATGAAGAACCAAATTGGTGATGATTGAGCATTCATAGGCGCGGGAAAGAACACGACAGGAGAGCTTCAAGCACCTCCATCGTTCTGGAGCGGTTAGCAAGGTTAGCTTAGCGTCGACTACCAAGCATGTCTTCCCACAGCGGTAGCAGAACAGATGGATCCCAGCGAGCCACGGTTGAGCGCGCATATTCCCCTTTGCTAACGAAGGTGGCTTCATCTCGGCAGTCGAGGATTAGCGTAACGGCTTCCTCTAAGCTGTTAAGCAAAAATTCTTTGCCAAAAATTTCATCGACCCCTGGGCGTTTCCAAAAAATTGGAACACTTCGAGCCGCCATTCCTTCCGCAGGGGCCATGTGAAAACTCTCTACCTCGCTTGGTGAGAGAATGAAACCAATATTCCGCTGCCAAGAAGCGACGTCCGCGCTAAAATCATCAAAAATAATATGGCGACGTAAAATGGGGTCTGAGCCAATTCGGTTGAAAAACTCCAGATACATTTGCTTCTGGATAGGGTTTTTCCATTCGTATGGATACTCCCAAGGCATTCGGCCTTTGAATCGCAGAATGTAACGATCGTCGACTGCCAACAGCCTCTCAAGAAGCGTTAAGGCTCGATCTGGTCTCTTGTGAATCGGGACCATCCCGACAAATCCAAGCGTGAAACGCGCATCTGCATTCTTTGGCCTATCGAAGTCATCAAGATCCACAGCATTAGGAATAACAGAAGTTTGCTCATATTGTATCGGCAGTTTCTCCAAGGCCATTCTTCGGTATAGCTCAGAGACAAAGATCATGCCGCTTACTGTATCCCAATTCACATCGCTCATCCATGGACCGTCAAGTTCAAACCGATGCAGCCGAGAAACTAGCCTGGTATTGCCAAGGTTTTGCTTCGAGTACCAAGCCAAGGATGGGCCAGCCCATTCACAAAAGATCGTGTCGGCCCACGCAAGCAGTCGAAGGCTCTCTTGTTCGTCATGTTCATGAAGGGTGGACCAGCGATCGACCTGGACTTCAAATTTCGGCGATCTTTGCAAATGGTCCATAAGCTCGCCCATGAACTTGAGATCATGCGAAGCGATTACCACTTTTGTAACAGAAGAATCATTTGAATTAAAGCTTGCTAGTGCTCCTGAGCGTTCAAAGGCACGAGCGATCCGGATCCGGGTTTGCTCCATGCTGTAAGCAGCGGAAGCAGCAAATGCTCGTGCTGATGCGGACAGGCCGCTGGGCAGAGCATTCACGATAGTCTCGGCTAAGTCGTCGACGGTGGCATCAGATGTCACGAAAAACGGGTAGTCGGAACCGAAGTGCTCCTCGTTTGAATGAGTTTGGTTGATGATGGGAATAGTGCGGCAGGCACCGTATTCTAGAGCTTTCGTAGAAATCTCGAGGCCACCGTCTAGTTGAGGGGTACGCCAGCCTAACCCTAGGTCTGCGGCTGCTATTTCGTTCATTGATTCGGAGCGGGGGAGACCGCCTAGCCATCTAACTCCGCTCTCAGGGTCATTATGTGCGCTAGACAAAGCTTCTTGCATGCGCGCTAGCCAGGTAGGGTCATTTAGGTCTCTGTTGAATTTGTCCCCAACCACCGTCAACGATGCAGGTACGCCTAGTTTCCGCAAGGCTCGCGGAAGTTCTAGCATCTCTAAGGTCTTCCAATCCCGAGCGAACTTTCCAGAATAAACAATCCTTAACTCACCGTTGGGTGGCCAAGGCATCTCTTTTGACTTCGAGAAGTAAGAGTCCGGGATCATCGGGTTCAGTAAAACTACTTTCCCGGCTGCTGGTGGTGCAATTGCCTCTAGGTAGCTGCGAGCAGATTCGGTCTGCGCGAACAGTCTCCTACTCCGTTGTGCGATCCTTGATAGGCGGTTTCGATTATTGGGCGAGATTCTCTCCGGTGGGAATGGGAGCTCGGTAACATACGACCACAAAAGTGGTGCAATGGCATTGCGCAGGCAGAACGCATTGCATGCGTTAATCCCCCGGCATACAACGGCGGTGGGCTGTAGCTGTTTGACGAGAGCTTCGCAAGCCAATGCAGCTGACTCCGGATCTAATTCGTCAACTTGAGGTTCATAGATCGTTACATTCACCAACTCAGCCAGTGAGGACATCAGCTTGTCGTCTTTAACAGGCTGCTTTAGCTGGAAGTGAACCTCGTCGAAAATCCCCGCGAGTAGTTCGGCCATTGAGACGAGCCAGATTGATGACCCATCGATCACATTGGGGCTGATATCGCCGTAGAGTATGGCTTTGCTCATGAAGTTTATTTCCCTTCAGCGTAGTCACGCAGTAATCCGACAACCGGAAGGTCGCAGTCACGCTCCCATTTGAAATCGGAAGAGTCCTTCGAAATTACAAGATCTGAATTGTGCTGGATAGTGCCGGTAAAAGCAGTTGGGGTTTCATCTTTAATGAATGCAACGACAGCATGCTGTCGTTGTGCTTGCTTGATCAACTCAACCAATCGCAGGAACAAGTTCGTGTTTGATGTATCGAGCACACCTCGCCAAGGGAGCGTTTTCAGTGCCTTTTCTTCGATGATGAAGTAGCAAGTGTCAGCACTGATCTCGCCTTGGCCTTGACCGGGGTAAATAGGGGAAAACCGCCCTACGTCCTGCAAAGCAGTTAATAACGCAGGGGTAATGATACCGGTTAGATGACGTTCATATTCTTCGCTTGTGCCGTTGAGAATGGACTGTAGTGATGTCTCGGCTCCACCCGCCATTGTTTGATTAGCGGCCTGTCGGCCGGCGGTGAATGCATCTGGTTTAGCTATAATTTCGACCGGTGGTATCTGATTGGGGGCGAAGAAATTGGTCGGCTTAGCTAGGGCTTGTTCGCGGTCCCGCTCTAAATCCCGTAAATGCTGCTGCCGTTGTAAGTCTTGGATCTGATCTAGTTTGGACCTTAGGCTGTCTTGTACAGCGGAAATATTTGAATCGGTTGCCTTTAAGTCGTCGGTGAGGGTTGACAGGCTTGAATTGACTTGTTTTCTAAAGTGGCGCAGTGAGTTAGTGAGGTTGTTCTGCTCATTCTGTTTAGCTTCTAGCTGTAGCAAATAATCGTTAGATGCTTTGATGGCTTGTTGTGAGTCAAAGTGTGCTTGTTTAATAAGCTCTTTTAGTGAGCTATATGAGACTTTCATCCACCAGAGAGTGCCAATAGAGCATAGAATTGCTCCAGCTACTCCGGCGATGAAAAAATATCTCAAAACTGGGACTTTGGCACCATAAATAGCAATGCAGAAGCATAAACCGGATAGGATTGCTACTGTACTTAAAGTTTTTCCAGATGGTAGCTTCCGCCTAAACTGCATTACTTTTCCTTTTGTTGAGGAGTCCTAGTCAGCAGGATTTTACCATAGTGATCGATATTAGCGTCCTGGAATTCTGTGTTGCCAAAGCACTTGAACACTCGATTCCTATAAACTTAGGCCGACCTACCCCTCAGCTTGCATAATGCGCGGGGTATAGGTCTAAGAGGCCTTTGGCTCGTGAACAAAGTCATATGAGAGCGCTGGTCGTCCCGAAGGAGATGGTTAAGATCGCTCCCGGCGCAGGCGAGCGTTCTCAGCATGAAGTTCAGCCTCGCTTAATCTATCCAATTGCCGCAAAACGAGGGTAACCTCATCTGAGTCTTGGCTTTCGGTTTACATCCGATTCTATTGAAATAGGTTCTGGCTCGAGGTGTGCTCCCGAGATGTAGTTGGTTTTCTGGACGCGAATGGCTTTGCGGAGACACTTGGGGCGCTGAGGGCCGAAGATTCATATCATTTCTATCACCTGTGTCGATCTGTCTGGCGAACGTGCACCGTGCGGTTGGTCGATTCGGGATTTATTCGTTGTTTGGGATGAAGCAATCGTGCGCCTACGAGTTCTTAGAATGGTGTAGACACTGCGTGTTAGATACGATTCTATCGCGGGGAGGTGTGCGCCCGAAAAGAGCGTTTACCTGAATATTCCTCAGTCTTGTTTGTGCATTGAAGTGGAAAGCTTTCCAAGGGTCGGTCTGTTTGCGTGAATAGGGATTTGGACGCAACTATTTTCACCAAAGACACTTTCTGTTTCCTGTAATGGGAAGCGGCGGTATCGAAAGGAAACTTTTGTCTCTTCTATTCTTCGAGGCGAGGTCGGTCTGTCGTAATTTCTGGAGGTTTGGGCGCCCCAACTCGAGTGCTCGGATCTTGAGCGGGAAATACAGATTCACTCTTACCCAGCAATGCGTTTGAGCCAGAGGAACCGTTTTGACCTCAGGTTGAGTCTCAAAACTTGCATCCACCGTGCGCTTTTATAAGCATTCGTTGAACTGGATTGACTTTATCGTCGACCGTGCAGCAGAGCTTCCTGAGTTGGATTGGACAGAGGAGATTTCTACTGGCGCAGAGTTTGCGTGGGCAGTCGCGGGGAACTGGTGGGAGATGAACAGTGTTTCCCCAGAGTGGAAACACGATGAACACGTCTGGGGCGGAAATGCAGTCGCGATTAGGGCGGCGTCGCTCTGCATGCTCAGTGAAATCTTCCCTGAAGACTAATGGCTATATGAAGCCATCGAATATCACGGCCAGTGGCTGTTGAAGCACTTTGATGGCTACTGGAACCATGGACTTTCTCAAGCGTTGGCGTTGCTTGTGGTGGGCGATAGGCTGAACGATGAGTCCATGCTAGCCACAGGTGCAAAGCGCGCAAAAGCTTGTCTTGAAGTATTGGGACCTGACCCCTGTTTGGTAGACACCTGATATCCAGCCCGGTTGGGTTGGGAAGAAAGGTAATCTACCACCATGCCTAGGTACTCCGAACAGTTCAAACGTGATGCTGTGGCCCTCTACGAAAACAATGAGGACCTTTCACTTCACGCGGCCTCAGCAGAGCTAGGAATCAATCGCTCCTCACTTTTCTCCTGGCTTAAGCAGTACGGCACCGGCAAGCGTGCTCGCACGAAGACCATGCGCGACAAGGCCCAGGCGACGACTGATTCTGAACGAATCCGTCAGCTAGAAAAAGAGAACGCAAAGCTGCGCGAAGAACGCGATATCTTGCGCAAGGCCGCGAAAAATTTTGCTTAAAGAGACACGCTGGTAATCCGCTTCCAGTTTGTCTATGACCACCGAACCGAATACTCGGCTCACACGGATGTGCCACGTGTTAAAGCTCAATCGCTCCTCGTTCTACAAATGGCTCAACACCCGCGAAAAACGCAGGTTAAAGACGTGTTCCGATGCTCTTATTGGTGTACGAATCAAAACCATCTTCGATGATGAGCACGGGCTTTATGGTGCTAAACGCATCGCTGCAAGCCTCAACGACGATACGGACTTTCCTCCGATCAATCACAAGAAGGTCGCACGCATCATGAAATCCATGGGGCTAAAAGGCTTTACTAAACGGCGTCGATGCATCACCACCAGGCGCAAGCCTGGCCGCCGAGTCATGCCAGATTTAGTAGGCCGCAGATTCACAGCTGACAGGCCGAACCAGGTCTATGTAGGCGATATCACCTACCTGCCGTGTATGGGAGGCAAGAACATGTACCTGGCCACGGTCATCGACGTCTACTCGCGCAAACTCGTTGGCCATGCGCTAGCCGATCACATGCGGGTATCGCTGGTTATCGAAGCTTTACCTCATGCCAGGAAAGTCCGTGGAAGCCTTAACGGGGCAATTTTCCATTCTGATCATGGCAGTGTGTACACCTCACAAGCATTTAGGGACCACTGCGCCCAGCTTGGTGTGCGCCAATCCAAGGGAGCAGTGGGAACGAGTGCCGATAATGCCCTAGCAGAATCGTTTAACGCCACGCTTAAAGCGTGAAGTCCTACGTGATCGGAAAGTCTTTGACAATCCATTACCTGCCGCCAAGAAGTCTTCCGATGGTGCATGCGCTACAACACGCGCAGACGACACTCCTGGTGCAACCTTCTAGCCCCCGATGACTTCGAAGCACTCACATCAGCTACACTGACCCAAGCAGCATAGCTAACCCCCGACGTGTCTACTTTCCGGGGGTCAGGCCCTGATCGATGAAGAAGGCGCTATTAATGAGCGGGCGCCGGAGTATGCGGGCTATATTGGCCGATTGCGGCAGACCACCGCAGACGCGCTTGAGATGCTCGGTGGAGCGGGCGCTGAGGAGGTCCGGGCGAAGCAGAAGCCATTGGAAGAATTTACTTCGCGTTCCTTGACGCCGGGCGGTGCCTTCGTGGAGCTGGGGGATTCCATGCCACGGCGTCCGCAGTTTGTGCGCGGAGGTTCCTTAGAGTTTGCATTGTCTAATGGTGTGACTGGTACAGAAATTCCTCGCATCAAAATGTACAACGCTGGATACGTGTTCGGGTGCTCAGGTTTGGTCATCGCCGAGCAAATGAACTGGAGCCCTTTTATTCTCTGCGCTTTGGACCGGCTCGTGACATTCATGGTCGCTTTGACCACTTATCGCTAACGTTTGGGGACGTTACCTACTGGACCGGGCGATTTTTGATGCGCTTTGTCGTATCACCCCGGGCAAGGGCGGGGAACTGCAGTTGACTGACACAATTGATTTGCTTATTTCCGAAGGTCATCTCTTCCACGTTGTTGTGCATGAAGGGATCCGCCATGACCTGGGTAACCCAGCAAGATTTGTACCTGCGAGCGTGGAGTTCGGCCGACGCCACCCGAAGTATGGACCGGCATTATTTCGAGGCATTGAGGCGATGGTAAGCAAGTACCGCCATCGCTATGCGAATTAGGTGGTTTTCTGAAACGGGGAATCCTCGTTTCCGCGTGGGCGTCGGTATTCAGAAGGAATCTAAAGATTAAGTCAGCGTTTGACTACAAGATTCTCGGTGAAGGATTTGTCTTTCCCAAGGTCCGAAAACAAGGTAGAGTTCATGCATAGAGTTAGGGACAAGAAGACATTCGACTCTCGTGAGTGTGAATGCTTTGTTGTACGGAAGTGGGCACCTTCAATGCAGATGAACTCTTCAAGAAAGGCGAAAGGTCTAACTGATGTTCAATGAATGGCAGGTCGTTGTGGCACCTGCAGTTGGAGAAATGCAAGAGTTCTTACGCTGGTGGTCGAAAGAGACTGCTTTGGAGCGGCCCTGTCGACTGTCTGTAGATCTTGCGAATATCGAAGATGAACTAAAGCAAGCTGCGGTTGAGATCATTAAAGCTTGCGGACACATGGTTGAAGGTTCTCGTAACCAATCATCTATGCGTAAGGACTACGACCTTGTGATATTTTCAGAGACAATTTTTGCGGATGTTGAAACACGATGGCAAAAATTAAGAGATTTTCTAGATTTTTACCGTCTTAGTCTTCGATCTATTGCAGAACAACGTGAGGTTTACGCAGGACGTCACATCCATTTCACTTACGTTTCGGTTGAGAAGACTAGGGAAATTTTGGTCTTGTCCAGCCTAATAAATCGGCTGAATGCTAGCTCTGCATTTTCTGAAATGCGTCTGGTTCTGTTCCAACATCCTGAAAAGCGGGATTTACCACCGAATGGGCATATTGATTACCAATTCACTCCTTCTCGGTTCGGTAAAATGCCGAGACTGCTCTTTGAAAAAGCGGTCCGCAATTTGGGCGACGAGACTCTCTTTGACAAGAGTATCTTTATGAGGTGTGCGCTAGATGACGATGATGTTTGGCTTCCTTGGGCTATGCAAGAAATGTCGTTGAATGCGCGTGCGCTTGTTTCAAAAGGTGGTCGTCCAAAAAAGAGTCTGGGGTTTCCAAATCAATTTCTTTATTACCCCAGCGAGCTAGGTCGCGTTGACTGCGTGAGGATGGCGATGGTCATGACAGGTTCTAAGGTGCACATTGGTAACGGTTGGGAACATATTGTTGACCGTCATCCTTGGAGCTTGCCAGAGTCTTTCAGCAGTAATATGCAAAGGCGCTTTAGACACATTGGAGTGGATTTATGCCTCGCAGTCAATAATAGGCCTCTTTGGGTGTATGTGCGGCGTGCAGGACGGCTTTCAGCTACAACGAAATTTGAGCACTATCGAGACTCGCCTTCGACTATGACGCATATTGGAGATGACCACTCGATAATTCGCACTGCAGAGTTGATCGACCAACAATTTGAACGCCGTCCGATTGACTTCGGAATTGATCCCCCCACTCTTGAGGTTCGAGCTGAGCTCCTTGGCGAAAAGAGACTGAGAATCCGACTTAATCTCACTGAGATGGTTGAGGCATACGACTTAACGCTTACGCACTTAACAGCTACGGTAAATTGGGGAGATACCGATGGCCGTTATGAGCTCGATGTGCCGGTTAACGCAGAGATCGAAGTAGATCCTACGGGTTGGACCGAGCGTACCCGACTGGTACTCGAAGATTCGTCTACTGGATTGCGATTTAGCTCGTGGGTTCGAGGCAAAGAAATTTATCTTTCGTGATGCATGAACGACGTGAACGTAGGTCTGAGTTGTGCGGTTACATTCCTTTCTTGAAAGTCCAATTTGCTTGATTTCGTATCCATAAGAGAGAGTTATCATTGCGGGGTCGCAGCGCAAGAAATTTTGGTCGGAGAATGGACATGGCACAGCGGATCTTGTGATCGGGCCCATCTCCGGTCTCTATTTTGCTGGGATAGTCGGCGTCTCCACTGGTTTTCGGTGCGGGGTTGAATCGGTGTGTGAATATCGAGGCCCTCTTGATCGATCTTCGTGCTGAGGACGCCTGTTCAGCACTGGAGGCTAGTAGAAACTAAGATGAACGACGAGCTTTCGGGCAAACGACAGTTTTCGGTGTGTCACGGCCACAAAATAGGGAATCCCGTGGCTTCGTAGCTGAACAAGTCTAGTTATCGCATTAAAAATAAACGATGTTTATGGTGAAAGGTATTTCACGTCGATTTAGAGCAGTTAGTACTGGGGCTCTGGGGATCCGGTACTGCTGGGGTTTTCTTTCATAGTTAATGTTGGAGGCACCGTAAATCGATGGGGTATTGTCTCAACTTCTCCTTGGAAGCGGTCGGCCGTTGTGGCTAATTTCAGACAGATTATCGCGATGTCGGCGTCTGCTGTGGTCATCCCGTGCTCGGGCTGATGAATGTCACAGTCGCGGCGAATGAGAAGATGCGGGCGTGGGTTGGATGCCACGTCAAGGCGTTGAATTATCTTGGCAAAGTAGTGGCGGTTACTACACAGGATAGTGCTTCTACGGTGACGCGGCATAAACTTTAGCTAGCTGAAACGAAGCGCAGAAGCCAACTGGCGGGATACCCCGACCACCATTCACATCCTGGCACCGACAGGACCAGGGAAGACATGCATTTGGCTGCGCCCTCGGCATTGCCGTGTGTCAGGGCGGACGCCCCGTGGCGCACTGCCGTCTGGGTCAGCCCACAGGTGCCTAGCCACTGGCGTGTCTACACTCTGGAGTCAGTCTCGGAGCGGGCTCCTAATGAAGTGGGGTGTATTGTAGTGTTGGTTCCATGAGAAGAAGAGACACCGCTAGATGGGGTGTTGGGAAAACGTACCCATCACCCTCCTTCTGGTCACGTATTGAAGCGACGGATGGCCTTCACACCATTCAGCTCGGAAACCAGTTCCTCGATATTTTAATTCGCGATCGTGGCTCTGACATTACTGTGGTTGCATTTCAACACCGTGTCTCGGTTCGGACAGCTTACCCGACGCTCGTAGGAGAAGGTTTTACAGGTCAAGTAGGTGTGAATCTCATTGCAATTGCTGATCCTAGCGTTAGCTTGTCCAACAAAGTCAGCCTCGGCTGGTACCTCGGGAATAGAGCAATAGGGCATCTGAAGCCGATCCTCACCCCAATACTTGAGGAAGCCATCGTAGCTCTTGGTTCTCAACGACTCATTTTTTTTGGAAACTCAGGCGGAGGATATGCAGCCATGAATTACGCCGCTGAGTTCCCTAACTCCATCGCCCTCACAGTTAATCCCCGGCTGGGGTTTCCAAACCGTCACGATACCGATTGGTCGACGTACATGTCAGAGTGTCACCGGGTCAAGGGAAGAACTCCGTACAGCAGAGTCAGCAGTGAGTATGGCGTTGACCTTGTCGATTCCATACCAGCATATTCGCAGTTTTACCCAGCGATGTACCACAATCTTGGCGACGCTCAATACTACGAGGCTAACCATAAGCCATTTGTAAAAGCTCGATCCAGCGATTTGCGTATTTCCCAGCGCCTCGACTTTGATGGAATCGGACATCTGCCAATTCCAAAAAGTAAGCTAGTTGACATCGTCCGTCGATTGTCTAATTTGTCAGCGTCGCCAGTGGTTGCTATTCGCGATGCCGGGTTTCTCCATCCAAACTAGGAGCCTGACTCTGAGAAAACCGAGGAATTGTGGCACTTAGGCCGTAAAGTTGAAGCAAGGGGTCAAGTTGTCGTGGCTAATAGGTTTCACCATAATTCTTGCTGCCGAGAAATGACAGCATTTCCAACTTTCCTATTCAATCTTGTGGGTGGTGGTTGCTGATAGAGTTGGCGTGATGCACATAGAGCTGGTGGGATGAGCTTTAGAAACTTTGTGAGCAAGTACGAAAGGAATCCTTGTGTCCCTCTATTCCGCTCCCAACCGCGGCCGCCCCATCGTGATTTCTGGCGGCTTAGGGCGTATCAACAAGGTTTCGCGCGTGTTAAGCGGGATGATTGTGATCCACTCTTATCCCGAAGTTTTCTTTGATCCAGAAGAAGCGTTCTGGCCCCAGATCGAGGCACAGCGGTTGCACCCGACAGTGCGTTTCTACTTGCACTCGCTGAACTGGATAGACTTCATTGTGGACCGTGCAGCGGGGCTTCCTGAGACGGAATGGACTGAGGAAGTTTCAGCCGGCGCAGAGTTTGTCTGGGCGGTGGCGTGTAATTGGTGGGAGATGAACCACGTAACGCCTGAGTGGAAAGACGATGAGTACGTTTGGGGCGGTCATGCGGTGGCGATTAGAGCGGCATCGCTAAGCGCGCTTAGTGAAATCCTCC
Organism: Corynebacterium minutissimum; assembly: GCF_016889765.1. NCBI lineage: Bacteria > Bacillati > Actinomycetota > Actinomycetes > Mycobacteriales > Corynebacteriaceae > Corynebacterium > Corynebacterium minutissimum. Next base: position 584,424 of record NZ_CP069533.1, on the reverse strand, counting down.
CTGAAGACGAATGGCTGCATGAGGCCATCGAGTATCACGGGAAGTGGCTGCTGGAGCATTTTGATGGCTACTGGAACCACGGGCTTTCCCAAGCACTGGCGTTGATGGTGGTGGGGGACAGGCTGAGCGATGAGTCAATGCTCGATGCCGGCGCTGATCGTGCCAAAGCCTGCCTCGAGGTCATGATTGATGGGGAAGGGGCCATCAACGAGCAGGCACCTGAGTACGCGAATTATATCGAAAGGCTGCGCCAAACCACTGTTGAAGCATTTGAGTTGTTTGAGGCACCGGGTGCAGATGTACTGCGCGCGAAGAAGGAGCCGCTCGAAGAATTCATTGCGCATTCACTGACCCCAGGCGGCACATTCGTTGAAATTGGTGACTCAATGCCGCGGCGTCCTGAGTTGACGCGCGGAGGGGCGCTGGAATTCGCGCTATCGAATGGTGCAACTGGGACTGAGATACCGCGCGTGAAGATATATGACTCGGGTTATGTATTTGGACGCTCCGGGTTTGGTCAGCGCAGGCCTAAGGATTTGGAGAGCTATTACACCTTGCGCTTCGGCCCGCCGCGTCAGATTCATGGGCATTTCGACCACCTGTCACTGACTTACTGGGACCGTGGAAGGAACATCATCGTTGATGCAGGTCACCCTGGTTATGTGAGGGGCTCGTTGCGTTCCTATGCTCAAAGCCGCCTAGCTCATAATGTGCTTACTGTTCGTGGAAAGGAACATGACGCTGAAGCAGCCTCACGACTGGTCGACCACCAGATCGAGGAACCGTGGTCGGCGTTCGATCTTGAGGACACCGCTTGGGAAGGCCTTCACTGGAATCGCAGTGCGTGTTTTGTTGACTGCGGCCCCTTTGTGGTCTCAGACAGCCTTGAACCGACGCGCACTGTGGAGTACGCGGAGCAACGTTGGAATGTAGCCCCCGAGTTCGAATACGTGGGCTCGCAGTACGAGACAGTTCGATTCCGCTCCGTTGTCGATGGAACCCAGTTGGTGTTCATCCGCTACGGTATCGACGGCTCGCGCTACTTCGAGCCTACGGATGCGAACCTCGCCCGAGGCGATCGTGAGGGCCAGCGTGGACTTGTCTTCCGTAACGAGCAACCCACGGACACGTGGACTGTGGGCTTTGGACGTGCGAGCCGAGACTTCGGGTTGCTCACCGCGGTAGTGGTCGCCAAGCCGGAAGACAAGGTGGAGTACACCTTCAAAGAGAACGGGCCCGGCAAACGCGTACTGCGCATCGTTCGTGGGAGCCAGACCTTCCTCTTTGATTACGACGTCAAGTCCAAACGGGTGCGGGCTTTGTCCGCACCCGTTGAACGAGGGTACGCGGACGGTGGGCTTACTCCGCGCTGACGCGTTCCGCCACCGTACGGTTGATGCGCCAGTCAGCGCGGCCTTCGCTAAAGCCGGAGTAGTACAGCTCGAAGGTGAGGTCGTCCCCGCTGCCGTGGGGGACTAGGGCCGACTTGTAGAGGTTGGGGTAGCCGGACTCCTCGTGGGAGATGATCGGGGTGTCCGAGCGCTTCCAAGTGACACCGTCCTGAGAGCGCAGAAGATAGAGGTTACCTTGCTTGACCGTGCCTGGGATGATGTGGACGAGGCCGATGTATTCACCGTCGTAGAGTTGGACGTCGATGTGCCACAGGCGCTGCCCAGACGTGAGGCCAGGGTCAAACGAGACGGTGGTTGGTTCAGACCAGGTTTTGAGATCCGAGCTTTCGTAAAAGACCACGCGGTTAGGCACACCACCGCCGTTGGCTACACCGTAGAGGCGCCACTTCTCTCCTGTCCAGATGAGGGCTTGAGACATGAACTGAGGTTCACCGGTCCAGATCTCTTCTTTCTCAGACCAGTGCACTCCGTCGTCGGATTTCACTAGGTAGATACGGTTGGTTTTCCCGTTCGGGCGATCAACCATGCGCCAAGTCAGGTACATTTCGCCGCTAGGAGCCATGACGAGCTGGGTGTCGGAATTGTGCGGGTTAGGTTTGCCCAGCTGGTCATCGATGGGGTTAGATAGTCCCTCTGGAACCTGCCAGGTCCAGCCGTCGTTGGAGACGAGCACATTGGGATCCTCAGCGCCTTCATCGCTGGCTGGGTACGGGGTCATTGCCATCCAGTACTTCCAGCCATTCCATCCGTTCTCAAAGTAGAGAACAGAGGGGTGAGTCGCTTGGCCGCTGCCTTCATGGGTGGGGAGGTTCAGCTGTGGACCACGAGGGGCAGTCCACGCCCACAATGGATCTTTATCTTCACTGGTGGCGAGCCGGTCTTTGATGCCGGCAACGTGCTGCGCAAAACCAGGGGAGGGCTCCACGGAGGTGACGGGGGCAGGAGCTGTGCTTGTGGTCGGTTCCGGCGAGGAGCTGGGTTCCTCAGTAGGTGCCGGGGAGGTTGAAGGGTGAGTGGACTCAGGCGTGGAAGTGGGAGTGCTTGGAGTTGTTGCAGGGGTGGTGCTCGGTGCTGGGGCCGACGAGGAGCCGTTGGAAGAACCGACTCCGGGCAGTATGCCGGCGACGAGCGCTAAACCTCCGACACTTGCTGCAAGCGCTACGAGTGTGGCAACGGCCTGCCGGACCTGTTCCTCATTGAACTGGGGAAGGGCAGGCATCTGGAAGGATGGGAATTGTTGTGCCTCTGCAGGTGCTGGGGTGGTTTCCTGTCCGGTAACCAGAGAGGCGGTGAGGGCTAAAGCAACGAGTGCTTTACCGGTGCGTGGCGGTCGACGCATGTGAGACTCCTTTGTGCATGAGGACGAGACAAATCGAAGTCTAGTTTGTGGTGACGTGTGAGGCAGGGGAACGGGTGGACATCGACAAGCGCGTGCGCCACAACTTCCGGTCTTTAGTAGGCCGAGGTCCTATGCGGGGTTCCCAGTGCATTAGGATTGGCCCATGGCTAATTCCACTTCCGTCCGCACTGTTGTTGTCCCCGCAGCGGGTATGGGTACGCGTTTCCTGCCTGCGACTAAGACTGTCCCGAAGGAGCTTCTGCCTGTCGTGGACACTCCAGGCATTGAAATGATTGCCGAGGAAGCTGCGGGTGCCGGTGCAACGCGGCTAGCTATTGTGACCTCGCCCAGCAAAGACGAGGTCATGCGCCATTTCGATGAGTTTCCTGATCTGGTGGAGATCCTGCGTGCTCGTGGAAAAGATGAGCAGGCATCGAAGGTTGAGCGTGCCGCGCAGATTATTGATCCCGTTGCTGTTGTCCAGGACAAGCCTTTGGGCCTAGGGCACGCTGTTGGTTTGGCGGAGTCCGTCTTGGACGAGGACGAGGACTACTTTGCTGTGATGCTTCCTGATGACGTCATCGAGCCCACTGCAGCTATGAGCGAGATGATTCGTGTGCGCCAAGAGCATGGTGGCTCGGTGCTGTTGGCTGTGGAGGTAGACCCAGCGCACGTGTCGAACTATGGCGTGTTTGATATTGAGGACACCGACGAGGACGGCGTGAAGAAAGTCGTGGGCATGGTTGAAAAGCCCGCGGCTGAGGACGCACCGTCAAACTTGGTGGCTACAGGGCGCTACCTGCTGGATCGTGCGATTTTTGATGCTCTTCGCCGCATCGAACCAGGCAAGGGCGGGGAGCTGCAACTGACTGACGCAATTGATTTGCTTATCTCGGAAGGCCATCCTGTTCACGTCGTGGTCCACGACGGTATCCGCCATGACTTGGGTAACCCGGCCGGCTTTATTCCGGCCAGCGTTGAATTTGGTTTGCGCCACCCGAAGTATGGTCCGGCGCTCTTTCGAGATATCGAGGCGATTATGGAGAAGTATCGGCCGCATTTGGGGTAGAGATTGGTATCGCATCCCCGAATCATTAGATCTGCAGCACACCTAATCAATAATCTCTAGACTTGCCAGAAACGCGCGCTGGGATCGTCCGCAAGGTCCTGGCGCTCAAGGTGAATTGTCTGGAGTGAAACTAGATGTCGGAGAATACGACACTGCGGAAAACGATGAAGCCCTCGTGGGTCTTTGCCATGGCGTTGGGTGCGGCGATTGGCTGGGGTGCCTACATTTTGCCGTTTGATTGGATGCAGAAGGCGGGGCTTGCTGGAACGCTCATCGGTTTTGTCATCGGTGGTCTGATGATTGCGGTTATCGGTTTGAGCTACGGCTTTACCATTCGCGCGCTGCCGCTGACCGGTGGTGGCGTGGCGTTTGCCATGGCCGCGCTCGGCCGGACTCATGCGTTTATCGCGGGATGGGCGCTGACGCTGGGGTATTCGTGCGTGGTGGCGCTGAATGCCTCCGCAGTCACGCTTGTCTTCCGAGTCACCTTCCCTGAATTGGTCATGCGGGGCGCGCTTTACGACGTCGCCGGGTGGACCATCTATCTCCCCGAAGTAGCGATCTGCTCATTGTTTATCATTGGGTTCGCGTGGCTGAACTCCAAGGGTGCTGCGCTCTCGGGCCGGTTTCAGTTCTTTGCTGTTGTGCTCATGATCTTGGCGGTGGTGGTTATTGTGGCGTCGATGGTGATCTACTACGTCGCTGAGCGCCCGGAGCTTGCTCCCGCCTTTCCTGTAGATGTGCCGCCGGCTGCGGCGGTGGCGACCATCATCGCTTTTGCCCCGTGGGCTTATGTGGGCTTTGATTCCATTCCTCAGCTGGCGGGCGAGTTTAATTTCTCTCCGCGGAAGGCGCTGGGGCTTCTGTTGTGGGGGATTACTGTCGCGACGGTTATCTATATGGCGATGATGCTGTCAACCTCCATCGCTGTGGGAACCCGTCACGATGCTTTCGAAGGGGAGGCATGGCCACCAGCAGCAGCTATTAGTGAGGTGATGGGACCAGCTGGCTTGGTCCTCATGGTCGTTGCGGTGAGCGCAGGTGTGTTGACAGGCCTCAATGGTTTCTACACTGCGGCAAGCCGTGTGCTGTTTACATTGGGGCGGGCGAACCTGGTCCCGCGCCGTTTGGGTGAGCTGAAGGGCAAGGAGCGCGCACCGCGCAATGCGATTCTCTTGGTGTGCGCGGTGTGCCTGGTGACCCCGTGGTTTGGGCGCGCGGCGTTGACGTGGGTCGTCGACATGTCCAGTGCTGGCATCACGGTGGCGTATTTCTATACGTGCTTCTGTGCATGGAAGATTGCGCGCACCGGGCACGTCCCCGGGATGCCCAAGCCCACTGCACCCAATAAGTTCTACGAGTACTTCGCGCTTGCTGGGTGCATTCTCTCCGTCGGATTCTTGGCGCTGCTCTTTGTCCCGGGCTCGCCTGGCATGCTGGGAACAGCTCCGCTCATTGCGCTGGTGGTCTGGATAGTGTTGGGGTTGGCATCGTGGTCCGTTAAGCGCCGCCAGTTGCGGGACGTACCGCCGGAGAAGACGGCATCGTTGATTCTGGAATAGCTTGGTGGCTAGTCGACAGTGTTTAGGCGCTGCGGCCAGTCGTGGGCGGCTGAGGTGAAGATAGCGAATACATTGTTGTCGTCGGGCTTACGGCAACTCAGACCGGCTAAATCACTGCCAATCTGACAGGTGAGCTGGTAGCTTTCGCCGGTAACGGGGCTCTTAGCAGTGATGCTAGCAGTGTAGAGGGGATTAACCGTGGGATCGGCCTGGTAGAGAGCGTAGGAGGCCCTCTTGGCAGGTTCAAACATGGCTGCGGCGAACTCACAGGAGGTTGCGCTGCCGGCCAAGATTGTGTCACCCTCAGGCGTCACGCCGCAGTCGCCGCCGACTTGGCTGGCACTGATGGTCTGCTCGTTGGATTCTTTCTCCTGTTGCTTATCAGCTCGGGTTGGGGAGGGGCCTTCGTCTTCCTCGGTGGTGTTTGAAGAGCTGTTTGGCCTTTCCGGCGTCGTTGATTCTTTAGCCGTTGATGTTTCCTCGGCGACGGGGGCTAGGGTCTCGGACGTCATCGGGTCATTGTCGCTGCAGGCGGAGAGAGCGAGTGCCGTTGCGACGGCGAGAGTGAGAGAAGAGAGTTTGTGCATAGCCGAAACTGTAGTCCTAGAAAAGTGCTGTGTCCTGGGTTTGCGTGGAAGGATTGGTTGAGAAAGGAGAGCGTCGGCAAGCACGGCTCTGACAGCACCCTTGAACACTAGACTTTGAGAGGACAGTGTTCAGTTGGCGTCGAGAAGCGAGGAATGGGCAATCCCAGACTGATATGTCTTCAGCGGCCTTCCCGGCTTGCCGTATCTTAAATGCAACGCAGGTGTTGACTATCTCTGCGCTCGTTGGGCAGAATTCTTGGCAGGAGCAGCCCTGCATCACGTACAGCTGCTCGACCCTCACCGGGGCTACTGGCAGGTGAGGGTCATTTTTCTTGCGCGGTTGGGAAGCTGCTGCCGGTACGTTGGTTCTAGTGCCCTATTGATCGCCACACTTGCGTACGTAAACGGAATTCGCTCCTGCACAATGCGCAGTCGACCTTTGGTGAAGAGCAGGTGGTGGGCGTGCTGCACCTCGATATTCAGGTGGGTGACGGCGCCGTCGCCGGAGCCGAGTTGGGCGTCTCTCGTCCCACCCTTATGAAATGGGTTAAAGAGGGAAAGATATTGGCTCACAAGTGTGGAACGCACACCCGTTTTAAGCGCGATAACGTGCTGGACCTGAAGCGGAAGCGGGCGGAAGAGCGTATGCGTGCTTTCAACGAGTGGCGCGCGTTCGAAGAAGAGAATCAGGGCTTTTTCTCGGAGTCCTAGGCAGGGTCGCAGGACGTGCTCGCGGAGACTACGCGGGCCTTGCGGCCGCGGCTGCTTCGCATGCCGACATCATTCGGCTCCGCGCCTCAGCTTGTCCTGACGTGTACGAAGCAGCAGCTCGATTATTGGCAGACCCAAGCGAACTTCAGGTGTTTAGTCCTGGGCCACGGTGACGGTGACATCGATGTTGCCGCGGGTGGCCTTGGAGTAGGGGCACATCTCGTGGGCGGCGTCGGCAAGCGCCTGTGCTTCTTCCTGCTCCACACCGGGGATGGTGACCTCAAGCTCGGCGCTGAGGAAGAAGCCCTCGGAACCATTGTTGAGGGTCACGCGCGCGCCGACGGCGGAGTCGGTGACGTCGACGTCCTTGTCCTTGGCCACGGCCTTGAGCGCGGAGTGGAAGCAGGCGGCGTAGCCGGCGGCGAAGAGCTGCTCGGGGTTAACGCCCTCGCCGCTGCCGCCCATTTCCTTCGGGGCGGTCATGGTGAAGTCGAGGTCAGATTCCTGGACTACGGTGCGGCCATCGCGGCCAGCGCCAGTGGAGAGTGCTTCGGTGGTGTAGGCAGCGGTCATGTGTAACTCCTTTGAATGTTGCGGGCTGTGTGGCCGCCGATTGTACGCGGGAACCTAAGCTTGCTCACGCGCTAGCCGTGACGAGCTCCTTGAGAGCGTCGAGGGCCTCACGCGGGGCGGTGCCGTAGCGCTCCGTGAGGAAGCGATGGGTAGTGTCGGGGTTGTCGAGGGAGACATCGGCAAGGTTGTGCAGCTCGGATTCGCCGGCGGCGGTCTTCTCCACGGACCAGAAGCTTTCCGGATTAAGTCCGAGCTCGGCGGCGCGCTCGAGCACGCTGAAGGTGTGGGAAGCGAAGATGAGCTGGGCGCCGTTGACGTTGATGCTGGGCTCGCGGAAGGCCTGGATGATGAAGTCCAGCAGGGCTGGGCGTAGGTAGGAATCGAGTTCGTCAGCAACCAGGATGCCGCCGCGGCGCAAGACGTCGAGAACAAGTGGCACGGTGGCCATCCACGTCTGCGTGCCGCCGGATTCATCGGTAAGGCTCAGCGAATAGTGTGCGGCCTCGCCTTTGTGCTCGACGATGATCGCATGGAGCAGGGATTCGATTTCGGCGTCGGAGTAGCTGTGGAAAGCATCGGGGCGCAGGATAGCGCCGTCGGTACTGCTCAACGCATTAATGACCGGGCGCATCTGGCAGAAGACATGCCGTGGAATCTGGTCCTGGTTGAGCCGCACGGAATGAATGCCGGCATCGGCCGCGCGCAGCAGTGGGGCAGCCTCGTGCAGGCGCAGCTTGCCCTCACGAATAAGGGCGGTAAATCGCGCGGCATTGTTGGCCGCGGAATGCGCATGCGGCAGGTACGCCACATCATGCACCAGCGCGCGGGCCAACGGGGCAAGCACGGGGTGCTCATCGCGCAAACCGACAGACAGGATCAGCTCGGTGTCCTCAACGTTGCCAAGCTTGGCGACGTCCCCTTTATCCATAAACGTCCGCGTCCACTGTGTCTCCTCCCCGCGACTGCGCACAAAGCAGGGAGTCCAGCGATTTGCCGGGACGCGGCTGAGCCATTCGGTATGCACACCGGTGTAGCTCCACTGGAAACCGTAGAGGTAGCGCACACCATCGACTGCAAACTCCAGCTCAAAGGTGCTGGGGCGGCGCTGCGTGGTGGGGTTAAGACGAAACGGAGCGTGGGGCAACTGGTTGGGCGGGGCATCATCGAGCCACTGTGTGGCAGATAAGGAAATAGCTCGCAGCGCGAAGTTCAGCGCATCGAGCACGCTGCTTTTACCCGACGCCGTCGGACCCACCAGCACGGTGATGGGCTGGCTTACCGAATCCCAGCCTTCTTCGGGCGGCGTGGAGTGGGTCCAGTCGTGATAAAACGACAGCGTTTGTGTTGCACGGATGCTGCGGTAGTTCGACACGCTGAAGGAAAGGAGCCTCATGCTCGCAAGACTACAAGCTCACACATGCGTGATCATCTAAACCGGTCCCAGGTCCGGGTGCTTGCGCACACAGATTTTGTTTTGGCCCAAAGCCTGACCTCAGCGGACGCTGGTAGCGTTTTAGTACACACCGCAAAAGCGACCACAGGAGGCCACATCCTATGGACGGGGATATTACTGGTTTGCTCGTATGTCTCGGGTTAGTGGTTGTCATGGTGCTCTACTGGACCTTCTACATCCTGCGCGTGCGAAGGATTCCCGCATCGGAAGAGTGGTACGACTCAGCCGATGTGGTAGGCGCAGAAAGTGATGGCCTGCTCTTTATTTATCCCTACGGCACACTACTGTTGGGTGCTGCTGGTGCCGCCGGGTTGGTCGGAAGCATGAACCTTCCAGAGCCCGTCGAAACGGTGCTAGTTATTCCACTCGTGGCTGCTTTCGTCATCGGAGCGATTGGTTTTACGGGTGCGTTCGGGATTCCGCTTCCGTGGCCTTTTGTTCCGCGTTGGGTCGTGGACATCCGCAAAGCAAAACGTGCTCGAAGGCGCGATCGCAGGCAAGCCTGGAAAAAGAAGACGAAAGAATAGGTCTGGCAGCTGACCCAGCGTCCAGGGTCCGCTGTGCTTCCGTAGCCGAGTGCTGTATCAGTTTTGTTGGAGAAAATAGCGTTGGTGCACGCTAGGCTTTCTGGTATGAAGTATCGGAACGTTCACATTAGCTCCGTCGCGGCGCTTGTCATGAGCCTTGTAGGCGCGGCGTTCTTTGCTGTGGGGCGGGTGATTTTTGGCGTTGGCGGATGGCTCGCACTCTTCTCCATTCCGGCTGGGGGAATCATGGCCGTTGCGCTTCTTGGCTTGTGGTTTATCCCCGTGCGCATCGTGAAGGAGGACGCGGGATCCGGAACGTATAAGGCCCTCGGGTGGCCCGAATCTTGGGCCTTCATCGTGGTCACGGTGTTTCTCTTCCTCGCCGGCTTCTTTATGGTCGATGGCGGCGATACAGATGAGAGCGGGAAATCCGCCTTCTCCCAGATTGTGGGGAGGTGGGCTTTAGATCTGTCCGTGATACTGTTTTGGCCCTGTGTCCTTGGGGTGATTGTGTCCTACATCGTTGGCGTTGTTGTGGCGGTGAAAGGCCGGAAGGCCGTTGCTCAGAACCCGACGCAGAGTTCAAGTCCGGAAAATCTGGGCCAGGACGGGACCTAAATTGCCGTTTTCTGGGCCTGCCGATTAATGTTGCTGGGAGCGGATTCACTGTGTGCGTGAGTGCTGTCTCAGCGCTGGTGCGGAATGCAGACAGGGAATACGCGGGGCTATAGCTCAGTCGGTTAGAGCTACGGACTCATAATCCGTTGGTCCCGGGTTCGAGCCCCGGTGGCCCCACAGTAGGCAGCCTCTTTTCCTTGGGACGAAGTGCCTTAGGCATGACAACCCAACGTTGCGCCAGATGAAGGTCCAAGCCTTGTTGTACTCTGACGGTGAAGGAAGGGAGGACTGTCATGGAACAACATACGGCGCGGCAAATTGCCGAATGGTTCGTCGCGTGGGCGGATGAGACCGACGACGCTGAGATAACGCAGCTTAAGCTTCAGAAGCTTCTGTATTATGCAAAAGGGCTGTATATGCGGTCCTCTTCGGGGGTTCCACTATTCCCTGAACGAATGGAAGCTTGGGCGCACGGCCCTGTAGTCGTGGATATCTATCACCAGCTAAAACACTACGGAAAGCTTCCGATTGACCCAGACGACTTTGTCTCAGGGGATTTCAACTGGGATGACTATCGTGACGTTGAACAGGATCTGATTGAGGTCTGGGATAAGTACGGCCCTTTTTCTGCGTGGGCGCTGCGCAATAAAACGCACACGGAATCTCCTTGGCAAAGAAACTTTGTAGAAGGCGAGCGCGGCCGCGAAATCACCGATGCCGATCTTAAGAACTATTTCTGCTAGCCGTGGGCAAGAATAAACGAAGGGGGACCCGTCCAGTTCACGCAGCACGAAGCGCACCAGAGAAAGGTGTTATTGATGCTCTAGGCAGAACTCGAGAGGAATACCCGCTGTTATCCACTAGGTTTCTTCAAAAGAGGTGGGGCTTTGAAGAAATGGATGATTCTATGCGAGCGGAGTTCCTAGAAAAATGGCACAGGCGGTCTGTCCTCACATGGAAAGAATTGACGCGGCACCCAAAACATGGGCTGGGCTCTGAATTCATCCCTGCTACTGCCATTAAGCCTGACATTCCACGGCCTTTTCAAGACGTATCGCGGTTTAGGGTCTACCGCCACAAGGGAAACTTGCCGTTCGTAGGCTGGAAAGACAGGGAAGTGTTCTACGTAATCTGGATAGAGAACACGTATGGCAAGTTGTACTCGCACTAGCACGACACTGCTTTCATTCTCGCTGCAGCACTAAAGTGCGGGTCAGCTTGCCCTTAATGCGAGAATCCGCGCGCTACCCGATACGATGACCCACATGAGTGTTGAGATGGACCCGTTAATCGAGTCGCTGTATTACTGGTCCGACATTATCGGCGTCCTTCTCATGGGCATGATTGGCGGAACGATGGCCCGCCAGCGCGGCTATGACATCGTGGGCTTCTTCTTCATCGCGATGTTTTCATCCCTCGGCGGAGGCATGATCCGCGATGTGCTCATCAATCGAGGCACAGTCGCCGCGATGAGCCAGCCGGAGTATCTTTACTTGGCGTTCACCGGTGCTATCATCGCCCGTTTCGTCTACTTCAAGGGCAAGACATGGGACTACGTGCAGTCGCATGGTGATGCGGTGGTGTCGGCCCTGTGGGCGTCGACAGGCGCGCTCAAGGCCATCGCCTACGGCCTGCCCTTCATTCCTTGCATCATGATGGGCGTGTTTACGGCGACGGGTGGCTCCATGATTCGTGATATCGCCATGGGCCGTGAGCCGGCAGTGTTTGGTGATAACACCCCCACCGTGATTCCGGCAGTGGCGTGTGCGCTGGTAGTGCTAGGTGCAAACTCCACGGGGCACTTGGCGTGGGGCGTCATTATTGGCCCAATCGTCTCTTTTGTCTTGACCATGCTGGGCATTTGGGCGGGCTGGCGCGTGCCTGCTCGGCAGGAGTGGGCGCCGGTGAATGACACCGCGGCCTATGTCATGGTTTTGGCGCGCAAGGCGGAGAATAAAGGCCGTGCTGTTGGCCGCCGCCTGGAGCCGACCAAGCTGCGCGCATGGCGTCACAACCAGATGGAAAAGGCCCTGCAGCGCCGCATTGAACGTGAGGTGCGGGAAGGAAAGCGCAGGGCCGACGCGACTATCGACGCCTCCGAGTTCCTCGATTCCTTCAACGAAGAGGTCGCCGAGATGTCCGCGGAGATGGCGGCGGCATCCGCGGATACCGACTCGGACTTTGGCGTAGACCTTTCTGGCGACTCGTATGAAGCTCAGAGCACTGATGGTCCCACGCCCCGTGAGCTTTTGGACCGCATTTTGTCTGATGACAAGCTCACCGATGAGTTGGTTGAAAAACTTATGCGGCGCTATGAGAAAAGAGATGATTAGAAGCTAATAAATACGTTAAGGTAAGTGGGTGCGAGAGGAGTCAAGGTGAGAATTGTTCGGCTGAGGCGTGGCATGGTGGCAGCGCTGACCGTAGTGTGTGCTGCGGCAGCTGTGTCTACTGGGTGTACTGCGGACACAGCACCCGTGGACACTGAAGGCCTAGACCTTATCACCACCGATATTGCAGAACCGCAAAATTCACTCATCCCAGCAGACTCCAATGATGTTTGCGGGCACACCATTATCAATCTGGTGTACTCCGGCCTGATGTACCTCGACAAATCTGGCAAGCCGCACTACGACATGGCGGAATCCGTGACCCAGGTCAACGATAGGACCTATGACGTGGTCATCCGGGACGACGCTGTCTTTGCTGATGGCTCCGATGTCGATGCCAAGGACTTCGTGGATACGTGGAATACCGCTGTGCGCCAGTCCCTGCTCTCGGCCCATCATTTCGAGCCGATTCTGGGATTCCATGAAGGACAGAAGAACATGCGCGGGCTGAAGGTGACAGGGGAGAAGTCCTTCCGCATTGAGCTTTCCCGCCCCACCAGCGGCTTCCTTGAGCGCCTAGGCTACTCGGTTTTCTTTCCCATGCGTTCTGAGGATCAGGATGAACTCGCCGAACGCGGTACCGATCCTATTGGCAACGGTCCCTACGTCTTGGTCTCGTGGGAACACGACAAAGCGTTGACCCTAGTGCCCAACCCGCACTATACGGGCCCGCGCACTCCGCAGAATGAGGGCATCAAGTTCGTGATTTACCCCTCCGAAGGGCAGGCCTATAAGGACCTAGTATCGGGAGACCTGGACGTGCTCGTCCACATTCCGGCGGAGAAGCTCGGAACCTTTGAAGAAGAGTTGGGTCCGCAAGCTTTTAGCAGACCAGTGGGTTCCCTATTAGCAATAACCATCCCGGCCAATGATTCCAACTTCACTGGCGAGGCAGGACGTCTGCGCCGCCGAGCGTTGTCGATGGCCGTGGACCGCGAGAAGCTGGCCACAGAGCTCTTCTATGACACAGTGACTCCAGCGAATGGTTTTATCGCGCCGCTACACGGGGTGATGCCCCCAGCACCGCAAGATGCGGAGGCGCTGACCTACCAACCAAATAAGGCCCGCGAGCTATGGGCCAAAGCAGAGAAGTTGGATCCCTTCGATGGGACCTTCAGCATTGCCTACAACGTTGACGGCAGCCATAAGAAATGGGTCGATGCAGTGGCGAAGCAGATGACTGATACCCTCGGTGTGCCGGTGGAAGGCCGTCCCATCGATACCTTCAAGGAGCTGCGTCAACAGGTCACTGCCCGCCACATCACTGGTGCATTCCGTACGTCTTGGCAGGCGGAGTACCCAGACGAGTCGTCCTTCCTAGCACCGCTGTTTGCCTCCTACTCGGCGGCAAATGAGTCTGGGTTTGATAATCGGGAGTTCGATAAATTGCTGGCGAAGGCTGGCAAGGCGCGCACCAAGGACGAAGCCCACAAGTACTATGCCGAGGCCCAGGACCTGCTGGTGACGGCGATGCCGGCGATTCCGCTGTGGACGTCGAAGTCCTTGGGCGCCTATGGCAAGGATATTGTTCCGGCAGGATACACGTGGAAGCCAACGCCCAATTACTATCTCATTCACCGCGCTGAGCGCTAAGGCAGTCTGGTTCTCCAAGGCTTCTGGCAGCATAGCGGTCTACTCTTGGTGCAATGCTGAAGTTTTACATGTTCGCCATCTGGCAGGCAGTCGTCGACCACGGTCTGCCACTCCTGGGCATGCTGCTCACGGCGATTCTCATTCCTCGCATCGGCCGTTTGGCCGTGCGCGTAATCGAGTCTCGGCTTGATGAGAACGAGGAGTCAACCAAGGCGCGCCTAGCGCTGGCCGGCGCACTGGTGTACGTGGCCCAAGCGGTGGCGTATTTCCTTCTTATCGTCGCAGCATTGGCCAACCTCGGCGTGCCACCCCTGGGAGCGGCCATCCCCGCAACGGTCGTGTCAGCTGCCGTTGGTTTCGGCGCGCAGAGCATTATTGGTGATTTCCTCGCGGGGTTCTTCATTCTGTCGGAGAAGCAGTTCGGTGTGGGCGATTACGTGAGCTTCGACGGCGTGACGGGCGTGGAGGGCACCGTGGTGTCCTTGACCCTGCGTACAACGACCGTGCGCACCCCTACAGGCGAGGTAGTCATGGTGCCTAACGGCTCGGCGGGCGTGGTGACGAACTTCTCGCAAGAGTGGTCGCGTGCAGTGGTGGATATCGCTATCCCGGTTCATGAGGGCGATAACCTGCCGGACATTACCGCGCGCGTGGAGAAGATTTCGGAACATGCCATCCATTCCCCGGATATTCGCGCAGATGTGGCCGGCGAGCTGGATGTTCTCCCCGCGACCGGAATCGTGGCGCCGACCGTCGCCGGCCAGCCGTGGCAGGTGAAGTACCGCGTGCTCGTACAGGTCAACCCTGCGCGCCAGTGGGCAGTGGAACGCGCCATTCGTTCGGCCTTGCTTGCCTCCTTCTGGGACCTGTATAAGCTGCCGAACTCGGAAGCTATCCCGGATGAACTCCCTGTGGACTTGAACGAGGCGCCCACGACGGTCATGTCGGCAACGAAGACGCAGGCAGCAAACAAGGCTGCAGGATCAGCTGCAGAGTCGCAGGAAGCGTCGCAGGCGGTGTCGGGGGCCGTGGCCAAGACGGACACGAGCAATGACAATGGGCCGGGCCGCCCGGCGTATTCGGACAACGACAAAGACGAAGAACCGGACGAGTACGGGCGAGGCATCTGGCGTGCGGATAAGCCGAAGAACAAGTGGGCCTATTTTTGGACGGTTGGCGGGCGCGTGAGGGCGTCGACAACCGGCCTCCTGGCAGGCCTCTGCGTGGTTGGCGCATTGTGGCTGGCCTCCGCGAACCCGGATGGTGTGGATGCTGGGTGGCTGTCCCCGTCGCGCTGGATGAGTGAGATTGCTGAGTCAGCAGTCCCATCCACGGAGTCCGCTACGCCGGAACCTGCGCCGAGTGAGCAGGAGACGCCGGCAAGCACAGGCCAAGAACCCACCGCAGAGGTGACGGACGAGGCGACGGAGGATGCCCCGCAGGACGAGACCTCCCTTGCACCAGCCCCGGTGGATAGTCCTGAAGCAGTAGAAGGTGGCGGTTCGAGCATCGAGGGTGCCACGGAGACCGCCACGGGTAGCGAGGAATCCCACGTGCCGGAGACAGCGGTGGCGACCGCCGACGCCACCGAGCCTTCTACCGCGAACTAACGGGAGGCTCACCGTGGGAGACGCTCGGGAGAGAGCGCATGAGACAGATGAGTGATAGGGATGCAACGCGGCGAAGCGTTACATCTGGTTTATCGGTCCTCTTGGCCCCTTCGTTACTGGCTTGGAGGAATTAATTGATAAATCCCACGCCCGGCTTAAAGGTCATCGACACGGCTTCGTGAACCGGGGAATCCGGCCTCAGCAGATCGTCAACGCGCAGCCACCGCATGTGGGCTTCCTCGCGAGTGACGGTGACGAAGCTATAGCCGTGGCTATCCAAGTCAACGTGCTTACAGTGTGGGTTGGCCGCGCGCAGCACCTGCTGTGCGGTGTGGGAGATGGCATTGCCCGGGCGCATGTTGAGCGCCTCGTTGATGTTGGGCGCAGAAATGGAGGCGCACACCATTTCCGCGCCCACGATGCGGTCGCCCTTGGAGATGGTGTGGGCCCATTCGGTGTGGATGTCCCCGGTGAGGAAGATGGTGTGGTCCGGGAGGGCGTCGATAAGCGCACGGCGCTCGGCTGAATACCCATCCCACTGATCACCGTTGACGGGGATGCTCGTGATGTTGCTCGTCAGGGCCCGGGCCACCTGCGCAGTCACGGAATTCTCCTGCAGTGTTACTAGGTTGAGCGGGGCAAACATGACGGAATTGCCCAGCAGCTTCCACCGAGCGTGAGAGGTCTCAATCTTGCTCAGCAGCCAGGTGTACTGCTCCGAACCCAGCATCGAGCGGCCTTCCTTAGTGAACGCCACGGGGTTCCAGGAGACCTGCTCATCGCGGTAGGTGCGCAGGTCCATCATGGTCAGCTCCACCAGATCACCAAAAGTCAGCGAGCGGTAGAGATGCCCCGCCTCGGACGGCGCAGTGGCGCGCACCGGCATCCACTCGAAGTAAGCACGCATAGCCGCCGACTGACGCGTGGCCCAGGGCCCTTCCGTAGCCGGGTCGTGGTTTTCTGCGCCGCCGGACCAGCTATCGTTCGCAATCTCGTGGTCATCCCACACCACTACCCACGGCAGCGCGCCGTGCGCGGCCTGCAGGTCAAGGTCGGTACGGTAGCGGCCGTAGCGCGTACGGTAATCCGCCAGCGTCGTGATCTCGTGTGCCGGGTGGTGCAGGCGCACCGGGCCGAAACCGGAATAGGCGCCGGACCGGTATTCATATATGTAATCGCCCAAAAAGACCATGTAATCGAGCTGATCTGCATGAGCGCGCTGCGCGATGTCACGGTAGGCGCTGAAGAACCCCGACTCCCAGTTCGCGCACGACGCCACACCGAAGGTGAGCTTCTCCGGTGACGCACTTGCCGCCGGTGCCGTCTTGGTGCGGCCGATGGGGGAGGAGACCCCGTCCACCAGGAAACGATAAAAATATACCGTGTCCGGCTCCAGACCATGCGGATCCACGTGCACCGTATGGTCATGCTCCGCAGTGGCTAGGGTGCGCCCGCGCTTGACGACGTCCCCCATCTCCCCATCCCGGGCCACCTCCCACTCCACGGTGACCGTTGGGCCGAGTCCGCTGCCCGGCAGCGCCTCATCCGTGGGGGTTACGCGCGTCCACAAGATAACCGAATCTGGAATCGGATCTCCCGAGGCCACGCCATGGAGGAAAGGCAATTCGCCTTGCGGCGGTTCCACTAGGCCGAGCGAAGCGGTGGAATTCGGATCGGCGGCGGAGGCAGAAGAGGCGGCGAGGGAAGCGGCCGTGGCGGTGGCCAGGCCGGAGGCGTGAAGGAGGCGGCGACGAGAGAAGGAACGGCGCATGCCTTTACGGTTTCTCCACTGAAGCATAAGCGCAACTTGAGGCGTGAGAATTCGCTCGCTGGTTAAGAACCGTTTTCCCGCATGTTACGAAGGCTTTACCCCTAGGGGTGGAAGGATTTCCAGAAGCGGAGGTTTATGGCTATAACTTATTTTTATGAAGAAGTTCTCTCGCGCGGTTCTCGCCGCATCCTTGTCCGTATCCCTGTCCTTGTCCGTCGTCCCCGCACACGCAGAGGTGGAGGCTCCTGCCGTAGAGCCGGCCGCCTCGGAGGCTTCGGTTTCTGAATCCTCCATGCCTGATTTTGGCGGTGACCTCTCGTCTGACCTGAACGTTGAATCGTCCAGCAAGGAAGAAGCCGGCGATGCTGAAGGCCAGCAGTCCTCCCAGGGCGAAAAGATTGCCTTGGGCGTGGGCATCACCGCTGCTGTTCTCGCCGCCGTCGCTGGTGGCGTGTACTGGGCCGTACAGCAGCGCATCATCCCGAACCCGCTGCCGGGCGTCATTCCTTCGCCGCCGGCACCGGCACCTGCACCGGCACCTGCTCCGGCACCTGCTCCCGCCCCGGCACCTGCGCCGAAGCCCGAGCCTGCTCCGGCCCCTAAGCCTGCGCCTCAGCCAGCTCCTGCGCCGAAGCCGGCTCCGAAACCTGCACCTGCCCCGGCACCGCGTCCGGCTCCTGCTACCTACGGTCGCTGCCTTGATGTGTGGAACGCACTGGGCCGTCCCATCTACCCGAGCGACCCGGGTTTCCAGTCCAAGTTTGACCGCGATGGTGATGGCGTAGGCTGCGAGCGCGATCCTCGTTAAGCTAGAGCGCATGAGCGCTTTTTCTTCCATCGAGTCCTGGCCTGTCGATACCGTTGCCGGTGCGCTGCTGCACCGCGGCGAGGTAGTGGAGCAGGTGGGTGATACCTCCCGCCGCTTCCCCGTCGCGTCAGTGACCAAGCTGGTGGCCGCATATGGGGTGATGGTGGCCGTGGAAGAAGGTGCGGTGGAGCTGGACCAACCAGCTGGTCCTGAAGGCTCCACGTTGCGCCACCTTTTGGCGCATACCTCCGGCGTGGGTTTTGATTCCCGCGAACCGCAAAAACCCGTGGGGCAGCGGCGCATCTATTCCTCGGCGGGCTATGAGTGGGCCGCAGAGGTAGTGGAGAAGGCCACCGAGATTCCTTTCCCTGAGTACCTCGCTGAGGGTGTCTATGCTCCCTTGGGCATGTCCGCCACCACGCTTGAGGGCTCTGCTGGGCATGGTCTGACGTCTACGGTGGAGGACCTTGTCGCTTTTGCCCGTGAGGTGCAGTCGTCACAGTTGCTGGATCCCTCGACGGTGGCTGAGATGACACGCGTCCAATTCCCTGGTCTGCGCGGTATTGTTCCGGGCTATGGCAGCTTCAAAGACTGCACGTGGGGTCTGGGCTTTGAGATTCATGGTGAGAAAGACCAGTGGATGGGGAGCTTGCCTTCCGATGCTGTTGGCCACTTCGGCATGAGCGGCACCTTCCTCTGGGTGGCCGGCGAGTGGGCCATGGTGGCGTTGACTGACCGTGACTTCGGAGACTGGTGCAAGCCCCTGTGGGCAGAAACCAACACGGCCATCTGGGAGGAATGCCAGTCCCGCTAGCCGCGCTGGGAAAGCTTCACGCGGTTGGTGAAGCTGGTCCGCACGGGGGTAGTGGGGGTGCTGTGGCTGCGGCGCATCTACGTGGCTAATGTAAACGTTTGTGGCTTCAGTGATTCATGAGGCGATTTTCGAGGGGGAAGTCTCAAGCTTAACTTGAGGCTGCGGGGGTTTAAGTGCAGGTTGAGGGTTGATGGGGCGCGAGTGGCAGGGGGAAAATTGTGGTCACACTTCAGACGCACCGCACCGTGATGCAGACAAGTTCGTAGGGGAAGACGAAGCTCGTCTTGCGTCGGCTTGAGTCGGCGTGCCATCACACGGACGTCAAAGGAGACACAGGAGTGAATCTACGCGTTCACCCGCAACAGGCTGATGCGTCGGCGTCAGCCTCGTCAGCGAGCCCAGTCGGTGACTCGCTTGCTCATGCAGCACAAAGCTGGCCCAATCGGGTCAGCGGTGAGGTCTGCACAGCCGTGCTGCAGATTTCAGGCATGCCCCGCTGCCTGCGCCCAGCCATCGAGCGGGCTATGGCGCGCTGCATTCGCAGCGAAAGCGAATTCATCGTGCCTGGCGATGATCCCCTCACCGCGCAGTGGTGTACGCGCTGGTGCCGCGATGCCGACTGGGACCCCGTCAGCGGGAAGACGCTGGGCGGCGCTGCGTGCGGCGTAGGTATCGGCTGCCGTCAGGTACTCACCGGCACGCCCAGCGAGCTGGAGGCCCTAGGTCGTGCGGTGGAGATGCTGGCAGGGGAGTATGGTTTTCGGGCCGTCGTCAAGCGCGCCGCCTGAACCCTAATCCTCGAAAGGATCGAAGATGCGCTCAGGGAGATCTGCTACGGAATTGATGATGCGTGTCGGGCGGAAGGGGTAGCGTTCAATCTCACGGTCATCACTGATTCCAGAGCGTACGAGGATGCTGCGCATACCGGCTTCCAAGCCAGACTTGACGTCGGTATCCATGCGGTCACCAATCATGACTGTGTTCTCCGAGTGTGCGCCGATGTTGTTCAGCGCACTGCGCATCATGACCGGGTTCGGCTTGCCCACGTAGTAGGGCTCGCGGTTCGTTGCCGCAGTAATGAGCGCGGCCACCGCTCCGGTAGCCGGCAGTACGCCCTGGGGTGCCGGACCGGTGACATCCGGATTGGTGGCGATGAAACGTGCACCGTTGCGAATGAGATTGATAGCCGTGGTGATGGCCTCAAAAGAATAGGTGCGCGTCTCACCCAAGACCACGAAATCCGCGTCAGTGTCATTGAGAATCCAGCCCGCCTCATGCAGGGCAGTGGTGAGGCCAGATTCGCCTACGACGTAGGCAGTGGACAGCCCCGCCTGATTCGACAGGAACGCCGCGGTAGCCGTCGCCGAAGTCCAGATGCGCTCCGCCGGGATATCCAGGCCGGTGTTCTTCAGGCGTGCGGAGAGATCGCGCGGCGTCGACATCGAGTTATTAGTCAGCACCATGTACTCGATGTCATTATCTTTCAGCGTCTGGATGAAGGCGTCCGCGCCGGGAATCATTTCACCTTCCTTGATGAGGACGCCGTCCATGTCAGAGAGATAAGAAATCACGAGTGTTCCTCCAGATAATCAGCAAGGTCGCCCACCGTGGTCACGGAGAGCATGGTTTCTTCATCAAGGCGCACCCCACAGGCCTCTTCGAGGCGAACGGCCAGCTCAATGCGCTCCAGTGACTCCACCCCAAGGTCTTCCAAGAGGGCATCGCGCTCCAAGCCTTCCTCGATGCCCGTGACTTTCGTGATGAGGCGAGTGAGTTCGCCGTACGTGTCGCCGGCAGGTGCCGAATCGGTGTTCTCGGCCGGTGCTGAGCCGAAGCGGGCTGCGAGTTGTGCGGAAAGGTCGTTAGCCATGTGCATCAGTCTAGTATTGAAATGTCATGGTTTATCGAGCACGCTCCTCCGCAATCGCCCGCAGCTGGACCCGCCGGGTCCGCCCACAAATGCGTCGCGTCGAGCATACTGTCTATTCGCAATTGCACGATCTCACCACGGAACCAGGGCTGACGCAGGTCAGTGACCACGGCTTCGTGGACAACGATGGCGTGCGCGTGGCCTGGTATGAAGTCGGGCCTTCCGATGCCGCGGTGACCGCTGTTTTTATTCACGGATACTGCTTGTCTGCGGGGAGCTTCTACTCCCAAGTCGAGGACGTCCGCGCGAATTACCCCTCGGTGCGCTGCTTGCTTGTCGACGTCCGCGGCCACGGTCTCACCACCCACGTCACCCCCTCCGAGTGCACGGTTCGGGGCGCAGCCGACGACGTGCTAGCCGTGATTGCTGAGCGTGCCGCTTCCGGACCTCTCGTCGTGCTGGGCCATTCCATGGGCGGGATGATTGCCCTCAATCTCCTTCGGCGCGCACCTCGACAGGTGGCCCAGCGCATTGACGGCATGGTGCTGGTGTCGACCTCCATGCAGCGCTTTGCCGCAGAGGGGGTTGCGCGAATCCTCGAAACACAGTTTATGAAAGCGGTGTACCGGACTTGCTTGCGGCTTCCAGAACGCGCAAACAACGCGCGCTTTGAGATAGCCGCCGTGGTGGCCCCAGCCTTTGCGGCGCTTTTGCAAGGCTTTCCCCAGATGGACAAGCTACAGTTCCACGTGTCCATGCTTCTCGATACCCCGATGTCGAGCTACTCTGGCTTCTTCGATGACCTCGTGAGGCACTCCGAATTCGGTGCCGCCGCTCGTCTGCGCGATATCCCGGGCGAAATTGTGGTGGGCAAGCAAGACATTGTCACCCCACACCGCCAATCTGAGGTCATTGCCCGCCACTGGCCTTCCGCCAACCTCACCGCTATCGATGGTGCTGGGCATATGGTCATCTTGGAAGAACCTAGCGAGGTCTCCAAAGCTTTGGGCCGGGTCCTCGACCGTGTGCTCGCTAGTTCCCGCTGATATTGGCTGAGACCTTGGTTGACCGTGGCTGAGCCCGTTTGCTGATGTCGGTCGTGCCCGTTGCTGATGGCGCCGACCCTTTTGCTTGTGGCGCCGAGCCACGCGCGGTGACCGAACTGCCCGATCTGCCAAAGTTATCGCCTCTGACTCGATTTCTGGAGCCAAAATTGTCACCTAGGGCAGTTGCCCTTATGGCTTTGAGCATGAGAATGCCCCTTCTGCCCGAAGCGGGGCAGAAGGGGCTGGAGGGCTAGAAGCTTTGAAGCCCTAAGCCTTAGTCCTCATCGGAGGACCTGGAGGTAGTGGCAGTCGGGTCATCGAGCTTCAGGTCGCGAGCAGCCTGCTGCACGACACTGCGCTCGACCTTGCCCTCGCGAGCCAGGCCCTCGAGGACAGCGACGACGATGGACTCGGCATCGTTGTTGAAGAAGCGGCGAGCGCCTTCGCGCGTATCGGAGAAGCCGAAGCCATCTGTGCCCAAGACGATGTACTCGCCCGGGACGTAGGGGCGAATCTGCTCCTGCAAGTCCGTGGCGAAGTCGGAGACACCGATGAACGGTCCCTCGAAGCCCTTAAGCTGAGTGGTGGCGAAGGCCTCGGTCGGGGCTTCACCCTTGCGCAGGGCCTCCTGGTTGCGGGCAGCACCATCGCGGGCCAGGTTGACCCAGGAGGTGACGGAGAACAGAGCCGCCTTGACGTCGAACTGCTCAGCCAGAATCTCCTGGGCACGCAGTGCCTCATACATACCGACACCGGAAGCCAGGATGTTGGCCGGGATGGAGCCTGACTCAGCGGTGTTGTAATGGTAGATACCCTTGTGCAGGCCTTCAACGTCGAGGTTCTCCGGCTCAGCCGGCTGCTTCACCGGCTCGTTGTACACGGTGAGGTAGTACATGACAGGCTCGTGGTCCTCGCCGTACATGCGCTCAATACCGCGCGGAACGAGGTGAGCAATCTCGTAACCGAAGGCAGGATCGTAGACCTCGACGGCCGGGTTGGTCGACGCCAAAATAGGGGAGTGGCCATCCATGTGCTGCAGGCCCTCACCGGTCAGGGTGGTGCGGCCGGCGGTAGCACCGATGATGAAGCCGCGGCCCAGCTGGTCGGCGGCGGCCCAGAAGGCATCGCCAGTGCGCTGGAAGCCGAACATCGAGTAGAAGATGTACAGCGGAATCATGGCCTCGCCCTGCGTGGCGTAGGACGTTGCTGCCGCAGTAAAGGAGGCGGCAGCGCCGGCCTCAGAAATACCCTCGTGGAGGATCTGGCCATCCGTGGCCTCACGGTAGGAGAGCATGAGGTCGTGGTCCACCGGCACGTAGTTCTGGCCGCGCGGGTTCCAGATCTTCAACGTCGGGAACCAGGAGTCCATACCGAAGGTACGGGCCTCATCCGGGATGATCGGCACCACGCGCTTGCCCAGTTCCTTATCGCGCATGAGCTCCTTGAAGGTACGGACCAGCGCCATGGTGGTAGCCACATCCTGCTTGCCAGAACCCTTGCGCACCGAACGCAGCTTAGACAAATCCGGGGTAGTCAGCGGAGTGAAGTTCTCACGGCGCTCCGGAAGGAAGCCGCCGAGCTCTTTACGACGCTCCAGCATGTACTTGATTTCCGGAGTCTCCGGACCCGGGTGGTAGTACGGCGGCAGGTACGGATCTGCCTCCAGCTGTTCGTCCGTAATCGGGATACCCTGCTTATCGCGGAAGAGCTTGAGGTCCTCCAGGGTCAGCTTCTTCATCTGGTGGGTAGCGTTGCGGCCCTCGAAGTTGTGGCCCAGGCCGTAGCCCTTAATGGTGTGGGCCAGAATAACGGTCGGGCGGCCGGTGCCGGCGTAACTCAGAGCCTTGTCATACGCGGCGTAGATCTTGCGGTAGTCGTGACCACCGCGGCGCAGTGCCCAAATCTCATCGTCAGTCATGTCCTCGACCAGCTTGAGCGTGCGCTCATCGCGGCCGAAGAAGTGCTCGCGCACGTAGGCGCCGTCGTTGGCCTTGAAGGTCTGGTAGTCACCATCCGACGTGGTGTTCATGATGTTGACCAGGGCGCCTTCCTTGTCGGCGTCGAGAAGCTTGTCCCAGCCACGGCCCCACACGACCTTGATGACGGACCAGCCAGCGCCGCGGAAGAAGGACTCCAGCTCCTGGATGATCTGGGTATTACCGCGCACAGGGCCATCGAGGCGCTGCAGATTACAGTTCACCACGAAGGTGAGGTTGTCTAACTCGTAGAGGGACGCCATCTGTAGCAGACCGCGGGACTCCGGCTCATCCATCTCGCCGTCACCCAGGAAGGCCCAGACGTGCTGCTTCGAGGTGTCCTTGATGCCGCGGGTCTCCAGGTACTTGTTGAAGCGAGCCTGGTAGATAGCGTTAATCGGGCCGAGACCCATAGATACAGTCGGGAACTCCCAGAAATCCGGCATAAGGCGCGGGTGTGGGTAGGAGGGCAGACCCTTGTCTTCGCCACGGGAGTGCTCCTGGCGGAAGCTGTCCATATCTTCCTCGGTTAGGCGACCTTCCATGAAGGCGCGGGCATATACACCCGGGGAAGCGTGACCCTGGAAGAAGATCTGGTCACCGCCGGACGGATCGTCCTTGCCCTTGAAGAAGTGGTTCAGGCCCACTTCGTAGAGCGGGGCAGCGCCAGCGTAGGTGGAGATGTGGCCGCCCACGCCAATGCCTGGGCGCTGTGCGCGGTGCACCATGATGGCTGCGTTCCAGCGGATCCAGCGGCGGTAGCGCTTCTCCAACTCCTCATCGCCCGGGAACTCCGGCTCGAGAGAGGTGGGGATGGTGTTCACAAAGTCTGTGGACGTCAGGGACGGCAGCGGTACGCGTTTTGCCGTGGCGCGCTCAAGCAGGCGCAGCATGAGGTAGCGGGCGCGTTCCGGATCGGAAGAATCCAACAGACCGTCGAGGGATTCCATCCACTCACGGGTCTCTTCCGGGTCGTTATCGTGCAGGTACGCGGCTACGCCATCGCGAACGATGGGGAAGTTGGAGTCGCCGTTTTTGGCGTCCAAGTCGGCCATGGAATCCTCCTGGTTCGTGGTACAAAGATCTGTCACAAGGATACGCGCCTCTTTTTGGGGAGACACGTCGAGGCCCCCACGGGTGGTTTTACGGGGGAAAATGTCCACTTCTAGGCAGATTCGGGGGAGGTTCGACGCGAAAAAGTGCACCGCAGACGTTAAAATACTCTGCATGACAACGACAACTCCATCGGAAGGAACTCAACACGTGACCGGATCGGCAGCCAAGCTCGGCATCAAAGAGGGACAGATTGCCCTCGAGCTCGGGTGGGACGAGGACTGCGATTCCACGATTTCCGAGTCCATTGAGGACGTACTGGGAGATGACTTCCTTGACGAGGAAACCGACGAGCTGTGTGACGTTGTGCTGCTGTGGTGGCGCGCTGAAGATGGCGACTTGGTTGATGGCCTTGTAGACGCTACCCGTCCCCTCGGGGACTCGGGCCGTATCTGGCTGATGACTCCGGGCGCTGGAAAGCCAGGCAACTTGGAGCCGGGCGAGATTTCTGAATCCGCTCAGCTGGCTGGCCTCGTGCAGACCAAGGCTGAGCGCCTCGGCGAGTGGCAGGGCTCCTGCCTCGTTGCTCGCGGCTACACCAAGAAGCCTTAAGGGTTAAGAAGAAAACCCTGCTCAGGTGGTATTCGTAGCAACAAGAGGGACCCTGATTTGTTGCTGCGGGTGCCTATAGGCTAATCTTGTGCGAGCGCACCAAGTGCACTGCGGCTTTAGCTCAGCTGGAAGAGCAACTGGTTTACACCCAGTAGGTCGGGGGTTCGATCCCCTCAGGCCGCACCAAATGAAACCCCTTTCCGTTAAGTCGGAGAGGGGTTTCGTCGTGCTCGGAGGGCGGGTGCTCTAGGGTGAAGGCTGGGGCCGTTTATGCAGATGAATAATCATTGTTAGCAAATGGTTATTGACTGCATTTTTCATTAGTCGTAGGTTTATAGCCGAACGATGTAATCTGGGTGGGGGAGACGACTAACCACACAAACCCGCGCTAAAACAGCAAACATGTATTGAAGAGGATGGCATTGATGCGTAAACAGAAAAGCGCAGCCTACTGGTGGAGCGTTACTGTCGTTGTAGTGCTGTTCATCGCAACGCTTGTAATCAATTATCTAGCAGGACTAAGTGCTGATGAATCATACTTTGGAGCACATTGGTGGCATCGTCTGGCGTGGGTTACGCCACTGTTGTTCTTGGCTTCTTTGATTTGGGCCTGGTTCGAGCACAGGAAGATGCATCGGTATCCGCATTGACCCATATTTAGTAGCGTCGGGCGTGAATGAGAAGGAAGCCTTTGCGCTTGGGTGAAAGATGCTTTTGCTCTAGTGGGGAGTGTCGATCCTGCTTTAGCCAATTGGATGACCGGGACTAGCACTGTTAGTGCGGTGTATAACAGGCGTCCGGAATATGAACAGGTCAACAGGTACGTTTTGTCTTGTTGACCTGTTCAGCTCATGACAAGGGGCCTTGTCCTTGCCTTCTCTGCGTTTTAAGGGCCGAGGCTAGAAGCGTTCGTGGCCGCGCTCGCGGATTTTCTCGTAGAAGTCCGGCTTAGAGCCGCCGTACCGCGAGCGGGTGCGCCGCGAGGAGGCCGGAGCAGCTTCGGTGGAGGGCGCTGTGGTGTCGGGCTCGTCCTGCTGTGGTGCAGGAGACTGCGAGGACTCTGTCACGGAAGGGTCAGTCTCGTCGGTGGTGGGGCCATCGACGGCAGCGGCAGCCGCAGCAAGTGCAGCTTCCTCCTCGCGGGCGCGGCGGCGTTCCCTGATTTCAGACCAGACGAAATATGCGAAGCCCAGCGGCGCCATGATGCCGAAGGCAATCCACTGGTAGCCATAGGACAGGTGGTTGCCGCGGTCCAGCTTCGGGATCGGGAGGGTATTGAGCTCACCGGGCTGATCGGGAGTGAGTTGGAGGTAGTCGTGGGCGAGGGGGACGTCGGTAAGCTCCGCGATCTGTTCCGTATGGATGGAGTAGACCTGCATGTAGCCTTGCTGCTCAGTCGGGGCGGAGGAGTGCTGGGGCTCATTGGCGCGGGCCATTGCCTCGATAGTGACCTCCGCGCTCGGGGCCTTGTCGATGTGGGGCACGGCGTTGCCCTCGTCCGTGGGTACCCATCCACGGTTGACCAACAGCGTCATGCCCGAGGTGGTCTCAAAAGGCACGAGCGATTGGAACGCGGGACTCGACCCCACCGGGCGCAGGCGCAGCAACACCTCTTGGTCGGGGAGGTAGTGGCCGGTCAGCTCAGCTCGCGTCCACTCCTTGTTGAGAGTGCCGTCGGCAGAGAAGACTTCCTCAATCGGCTGCGGATCGGAGTCGTAGGCTTCCTCAATGAGGTGGTTGCGTTCCACAATCTGGTCGTCTTTGCCCAGCTGCCACGGCGCGAGCACCGTGAAGGTGAGATAGCTAAAAGCGACGACAAAGATGAGCAGGAGTACCCACCCAGGCTTGAGGAACGTCTTGAGCATGGGGCCCAGTCTAGTCGCGCTGCTGGCGAATCCAATCGAGCAGGCCCGGCACGGACGCGTCAATCTCTTTGCGGGTGCGCTCAAAGTCCTCCTCGGTGCCGTAGAAGGGATCCTCTACGCTGGCATCCTCCGGGGAGTTCGGATCGAAGCTGCGCATGAGGCGCACCTTCTCCTCAGGAATGCCGCGCTCAAGAAGGGCATCGCGGTGGCCAGTATCCATGGCCACGAAGAGATCGGCGTCCATGTGCTCTTCACCGAGCTGGCTGGCGCGGTGGTGGGCACCATCGTGGCCGCCACGGCGTAGCTCAGCCACAGCGCGCTCATCGGCTCCCTGGCCCACGTGCCAGCCGCCGAGGCCGCACGAGGAAACACGCGCCAGAAGATCGAGCATGTCGGTCTCCATGGCATCGTGGGTGATGATTTCCGCCATTGGTGAGCGGCAAATATTGCCAGTGCACACAAAGACGATGTGGAGCTGATTGTCGTTCTCCGGAGGCGTCATGGAAGGGGACTCCTTACAAATTCGAGGGTGCGCTGGCGAACGAAAGCTAGGATATAGCAGCAACGCGACTGACGTGAAACCCACCTTCAACTAAGGAGCATACGAGATGGCAGAACGCACGACTGTCGGCGAAATTCGCCGCGTGATCCATGAGGCCTACCCACCAGAATTGGCCGAATCATGGGACGCGGTGGGCTTGGTCTGTGGGGACCCGCAGGATGACGTCAGCACCGTGGCCTTTGCTCTTGATTGCACGCAAGAGGTGGCGGATAAGGCCGTGGAACTCGGCGCGCAGATGCTCATCGTGCACCACCCGCTGCTCATGCGCGGCGTGACCTCAGTCGCGGCGGATACTCCGAAGGGCAAGGTCATCCACACTCTCATCCGCAATGGGGTGGCGTTGCTCTCCGCGCACACCAATGCGGACAAGGCTCGCCCCGGCGTTAATGACAAGCTGGCGGAACTTGTGGGAATTAAACCCGGCCGCCCCATCGTGCCGGTGGAGCCGTATGACAACCTTGATGAAGCCCTCGGGCTCGGTCGCATTGGAGAGCTGCCGGAAGCCATCACTCTGCGGGAGTTCACTCAGCGCGTGGCCGAGGCCCTTCCGAAGACCGAGTGGGGCGTGCGTGCGGCCGGTGATCCGGAGCGGATGGTCAAGCGCGTGGCGGTCTCTAGCGGTTCGGGAGACTCCTTCCTCGATAAGGCAGCTGCATTGGGCGTGGACGTCTATGTCACGTCTGACCTGCGCCACCACCCGGTGGATGAGCACCTGCGCGCTGCCCACCTCATGGAGCCGGAAGGCCCGGCGGTGGTGGATACCGCGCACTGGGCCAGCGAATTTCCCTGGACCGCCCAGGCGCGCGATATTGTGGAGAGCGTAGTGCGCGTGAAGACGGAGATTATTGATATCCGCACCGACCCTTGGACGATTTCTGCGCAGAAGGAGAACTAAATGAAGCTGTCACAGGACCTGCAGCAGACCTTGCTTGAACTGGCCACGTTGGAGCGCACCCAGGCACTGGGTGGTACCGCCACCATTCCTGAACAAGAGGAATACGAGAAGGCCCAGGCCGCACACGCCCGGCTTGTCGACGCCTCCGGTTCCGCCCAACTCGCCGTCGACGACATGGAACTGGAAATCCTGCGCATCCAGGCCGATGAGCGCAAGCTGCGCCAGCGCGAGCGCGACGACAAAGCCCAGCTCGGCGCCGCTACCGACCCAGAGCAGCGCAAGGATCTTGAGCACGATCTCTATGCAGCCAAGTCCCGCATTGCAGACCTGATGAGCGAGCTGCAGGAAGCCCACAACGAAATTCACGCTCTGCGCGCCAACTTGGATGTGCATGGCGCGAAGTTGTCTGATTCTGAGCGCAAGCTCGAGGTGCTCAAACGTGCGGCGGAAGCTGCTCAGGAAGCCGCAGCGAACCAGCCGGACCCGCAGGTGCGCATCAACGAGCTGCGCGAACAGCTGCCGGCGGATGTCCTCGACGAGTATGAGACCGTGCGTGAAGAAAACGGCGTCGGTGCAGCGGCGTTTACCGGCCGTGCCTGCGGCGGTTGCTTCATTGTGTTGCCGCCGGCTGAGCAGAACGCGGTGCGCAACGCGGCTGCCGACGTCCTCCCGCAGTGCGGCGACTGCGGTTCCTACCTGGTGCGCCCGGCATCATGAAACTCGTCATCTTCGCTGATGGCGGCTCTCGCGGCAACCCCGGCATTGCCGGCTCCGGTACCGCGGTCTACAACGAAGACCGCTCGCAGCTGCTGAAGGAAATCGCTTACGTCGTAGGCCAGAAATCCACCAACAACGTGGCCGAATACCATGGGCTCCTCCGTGGCCTTGAAGCCGCCGTGGAGCTGGGAGCGGATGAGGTGGAGTTCTATATGGACTCCAAACTCGTGGTGGAACAGATGAACGGTCGCTGGAAAATCAAGCACCCCGACATGCAAAAACTCGCCCTTGAGGCTCGTGGCCTACTCAACCAGATTGGCAGCTACACCCTCGAGTGGGTCCCACGCGCCCAGAACTCGGTGGCCGATGAACTCTCCAACGTCGCCATGGACGCCGCCGCGAAGGGCGAGCCCGTTGGCATCCTCGATATGGGTAGTGGGGAGGCGGGGGAGACGTCGCCAAGCACTGCGCCTGCCGAAACCGCAACCGATTCCTGGAAGGCCTCCGATTGGCGCCTCGAGACCGGCCCCGTGACGCGCTTTATCCTGCTGCGCCACGGACAAACCGCTATGTCTGCTGCCAAACAGTATTCCGGACGCGCGAACCCGGAGCTCACCGAATTGGGAAAGAAGCAGGCACTCGCTGCCGCCCAGGCCTTGGCGGATACCCACATCGACGCCGTGGTGTGCTCCCCGTTGCGCCGCTGCCAGCAGACCGCCGCCGCGGTAGTGGAGGGCCGGGACCTGCAGGTGGAGACCGTAGAGGGGCTCATCGAGGTGGACTTTGGCCGCTGGGAAGGCAAAACCTTCGCCGAAGCCGACGCCGCCGACCCTGAGCTCCACGCGCGCTGGCTGCAGGATACCTCCGTGTCCTGCCCCGGTGGTGAGTCCCTACGCGCGGTTCACCGCCGCGTCAGTGCTGCTCGGCGTGACCTGCAAAAGCGCTACGAAGGCAAAACTGTGCTCGTGGTCTCCCACGTCAACCCGATTAAGTCCTTCGTGCGCCAGGCGCTCGATTCCGGCCCGCAGACCCCTAACCACCTGTTCCTGGAGCTGGCTTCGTTGAGCGAAGTTGAGTTCTTCGATGGCGGTAGCACCCTGCACCGATTTAACGATGTGGGGCATCTGGGCGCGCTGCGATAAACTAACAGGCGCGAATGAGCCGACCGGGTAAACGCGTTCCGTCGAACCGGCCTCTTCCTGGGGCTAGGCGCGGGCCGAGGAAAGTCCGGACTCCACAGAGCACGGTGGTTGCTAACAGCAACCCGGGGTGACCCGCGGGCAAGTGCAACAGAAAGTAAACCGCCGCGCACTCCGCTACGCTTCGGCGCGGCGAGGTGGAGCGGTAAGGGTGAAAGGGTGCGGTAAGAGCGCACCAGCATCGTCAGTGATGGCGGTGGCTGGGTAAACCCCACTGGGAGCAAGGCATCACGGCCCGCTCGACAGCGGGCCCGATCAGGCGTCAGTAGGCTGCTCGCCGAAGCCTGAAGGTAGCTGCTTGAGCCACCCGGCAACGGTTGGCCTGGATGGATGTTTACCACCGCGCCTTGGCGCGCGGTACAGAATCCGGCTTATAGGTTGGCTCATTCGCACCCACATTCTTATTTTTTGGAACAATGGGGCGGCATGAAGTTGTATGCCGCACCCCTGGATTTCCGTCCCATCGCGGAGGAATTCTCCGTCCCGACCACCTTCCCGGAAGAGGTCACTGCCCAGGCCGCCTCGGCGCAGGACCGCTACGCGGATCAGCGCCGCGATGCCCGCGATATCCCCCTCGTCTCCATCGACCCGGTGGGTTCTATGGACTTGGACCAGGCAGTTTTCATCGAAGCCCGCGATGGTGGCTACCGCGTGCTGTATGCCATCGCTGACGTTGCTGCCTTCATCGAACCCGGTTCTGTCCTCGAAGAGGAGTCCCTCAAGCGCGGCCAGACCATCTATCTTCCGGATGAGCCAGCGCGGCTGCACCCGGCAGAGCTGTCAGAAGATAGAGCCTCGCTGCTTGCCGACGTCGACCGTCCCGCCGTCCTGTGGACCTTCGACCTCGACTCAGCCGGTGAGGTGCAGGACTTCTCGGTGGAGCGCGCGCTCGTGCGCAACCGCGCACGGCTGGACTATGACCAGGTCCACGAGGATTTGGAGAATGGCTCCCTGCATTCCTCCATTGCTCTGCTGCCGGAGGTAGGCAAGCTACGTCAAGCCTCCTCCTTGCGCCGAGATGCCATTAACCTGCGCATTCCTTCGCAGCGCGTATCAGAGAGCAGTGATGGGAGTGAGGGCCACTACGAGCTCGTGATGGAGCCGCGCTACGAAGTTATGGACTATAACTCGGAAATTTCGCTGCTTACCGGCATGTGCGCTGGCCGCCTCATGGAATCCCATGGCATTGGATTCTTGCGCACCTTGGCAGCTGCTACCCCGGAAGCTGAGGCTGAGTTCCGTTCCGAAGCCCAAGCACTGGGTTTCTCGTTGGAAGGACAATCAATCTCAGAGTTCTTGCATTCAGTTGATGCTGATTCTCCCCGCGGCATGGCCGTCATGCGCGAGGCGCAGCGCCTGCTGCGCGGCGCAGATTATGTGTGGCTCGAAGAGTCCTCAGCCGACGTTCATGCGGGCATCGGCGGCTATTATGCCCACGTCACAGCACCGTTGCGCCGGCTCGTTGATCGCTTCGCCACCGAGGTTTGCCTCGCGTTGAGTGGCGGCTACGAGGTCCCGGAGTGGGTGCGCAACCGCGCCGGGGATGTCATCTCCACGATGCGCTCCACCTCACAGTTGGCTTCCCAGGTGGACCGAGCCTGCCTCAAGCTCACTGAGGCCACCGTGCTCGCTCCCTGGGTGGGCACCAACTTCGACTCAGTCGTGGTCGATGGCGGCGACAAGCGCGACAAGGCACGCCTGTTTATCCTTGAGCCGCCGGTGATAGGGGAGGCTGTGGGCCAGCCTCCCACGGGTAGTGAGACCACCGTCTCGCTGGTCAAGGCTGACGTCGCTGAGCGCGACGTGCTCTTTGCCTGGCCCGCCGACTAGCTGTCGGTCGCCGCTGGTGCGCCGGCATTCAGCGGAACTACGAGCAAGCCATCCTCCGCTAAATCCGCGGCGAAGTTGGTGGCCTTGGTGCTCGGGACATATGCGATGACCGCCGTTGACGTACCGGCATGCGCTGAGCGTGCGGCAGCAGCACCGCGGGCGGTTGCCAACTGCGCGAGCTTCTCTGCAGAATCAAAACCATAAACCGTAGCCAGGGCGGACTGCGACTGTGTCAGCAGCGGGAAAAGCTCTGTCCCGCGGCGTGAGCGCAGTGCACGGGCCACGCCTTGGGCACGCTGGGTTTCCTCCGCGTAGAACGTCAACCACGCCGTGGCCTGGGCAATGGTGGGCTGGTTGTCAGGACCATGAATTTTGTGGACGGCTGCCAACCAATCAAGGACGCGCTGCGGCGCATCCGGCAAGAGACGCAGCGATTCCGTGCCGAAGGCATGGCAGGCATCATCGATGAAACGCTCGCGGGCACGAATATCACTGATCGTCTCCTCGCAGTCAAAGTCGCCTGGGACAGCAAGCGCATAGGCTACGAGGTCTTGGTTCACCGCGTGTGGTGCCTGGGTGACGGAGCCATCGGCATAGTCGATGATGGTGACGGACTCACCCGTTCCGCGCAGTGCGGCGGAGTGGCGGGCACGCAAGGCAGGGAAGCGCGCGAAGGTTCCTACGGCCTGTGAGCAGACCTCAGCCAGACGTGCGCGCAAAGGTGCATCGAACGGTTCATCAGCCCCGCCCAGCAATGCAAGAGCGGTCGCAGTATCGATGGCTGCGGCAGCGCCCAGTCCGGCATTGTCGGGGATGTCCGTGACTACCGTGATATCTGCACCGGCAGTCTCGCGGGAGAGCAACTGGCGGTTGATCATCGTGTAGACAACTCCGCCCAGGCGGGCTGCGAGGCCACCTTTCGGCGCAGGGGGCGCAATCGGCTGGCCCTCAGAGTCAACGCTGGGCTGCTGTTCGGCGGCAAGAGCAGACACCTTCTCCAAGGCGATGAAATCCTTGGTGGTGCTGCCATCAGCAGACAGGCAGCAAACGGACACGGTGCCATCGTCTCGGGGGCTGACGGCAACTGCAGCGCGCAGATCTGCCAGGCCCATGATGGCGATGCCGCCGAAGTGGTCGATGTGCTCGCCGATGAGCGACCACGTGGCCGGGGCGCTCGCGATGTGCGTTGGTTCGGTACCGATAGCGTCGCGGTGAGCGGTGCGTGCGCGGTCGACGACCGGTGTTGAAGGGGCAGTCCACTGGGGCATCGGGGAGGTACTCCTTTGCAGGTGGCGATAGGTTCTCTGCGCTGGGGCAGAAGAGAGTGACCTGTCTATTCTAGCCGCACGATGCGCTGCCGGTCTGTAGTGTGGGGTGCACCGAGAACCGAAAGCTCACCTTTCTGGCCACCGTGCCAGAGAAGTAAGCCAGTTCCCGCGGTTCACTGAATGAGGGATGAGCATCCCAGAATGGAGAAGACAATGGCTGACGCTGACAAGAAGTGGTTCTACGATCCCTCTACCGGTGAGGTATCCCAGGGCAAGGTTTCCGGCTGGGAAAACCGTATGGGCCCCTATGACTCCCGTGAGGAAGCCGAGCAGGCCATCGAGATTGCCAACGCCCGCACTGCCGCGGCCGATGCCGAGGACGCAGCCGAAGACGACTACTAAAGCAGCGCCTTTGAGCACAACTGCTGACAAAGAACAGATCCCGCTGATTCCCATCCACCGTGTGCCTTGTGCATTGGGTGATAGGGGAAACAGCGGGGTCAGTGTCGTTCTACACCGTTCGACTAAGCAGAGTTACTTATCCAGCTTCTTACGCAGCGGCTTAAAGGCCGACTTAATCGCCTTGAAGCTCTCTGCGTAGGCGTCGAGTGCTTCCAAGCCGATGGCGCGCTCACGCTGGTAGAGCAGACCAT
Source organism: Corynebacterium minutissimum (assembly GCF_016889765.1). Classification (NCBI taxonomy): domain Bacteria; kingdom Bacillati; phylum Actinomycetota; class Actinomycetes; order Mycobacteriales; family Corynebacteriaceae; genus Corynebacterium; species Corynebacterium minutissimum. Next base: position 550,041 of record NZ_CP069533.1, on the reverse strand, counting down.
AACCAAAGGTGTCTTCGCCGCGGCGACGTGCCGTTTCTGCAAGCTCAATGAGCTTGTCTCGGGACGTGACGGAATCCTGGAAGTCACCCAAGACCGACTGCATGTTCTTGCACGCCTTGTAGAGGCCCTTAGTCTTGAGATTGGTTGCAGAGCCCGCAGCCTCAGCGGCGTAACGCAGCTTCTTGGCAGCCTTACGCATGTCGTGGAAGTACTCCTCACGCTCATGCAAGGTCAACTCAGTGTTATCCCAGTTCTTAACCGCCTTCTTGTGGCGCTTCACCAACTTGTCATACGCCTGGTTGAGGTGCAGCGCCATAACCGTATCGAGGTCATGGTGCTCCGCGTCCTCGCTCTTAGCATGCTTCGGCTTGGATTCCTTCGGCTGCTCCTTCTGCTCTTGAGTCTCATTCTTTTCTGTCGATTCGGATGCTGCAGACTCCGCCTCAGAATCGATTGCGTTGTCCTCGAGCTCGGTGTCCTCACCCGCGACTGGCGGGTTGGCCAGGAACGCATCGAGAGCATCGAGGAGATCAAGGTACTGGTCGGAATCTAGAGCGGCAATGACGCGACGGTGGGCTCGGCGGTAGTCACGGCCCATGTCATGCGCGATGTGCTCACGAGTGGCCGCATCTAGTACATCCGAATCCTCAGATGCGAGCAGGCTCTGCCAACGTTCTTCGACGACTTCTGCATCGCGGGCTACGCCCAACATGCTGGCCAGCTGCTTGAGATCCGACTCCAGTCGTTCAATTTCCGGACCGACAACGATTCCGTGGAACGTTTGGAGGTGGCTGCGAAGCTCACGAGTAGCAACGCGCATCTGGTGGACGGAATCCCACTCGTCGCGGCGAACACGTGGGTCGTACTCCACGAGCTTGTCACGGTTAGCCTTCAGGGCGTTTACAACAGCAGCAGCGGGGGAGTCCGGATCGAGATTCGACACAGCGAGAGCCGGCGGCAGCTCAACATTATTGATGGAGTCACCCAAAGCTGATTTCAGCTTCGACGGGGAAGATGACACGCGGGCTCCAGAGCCAATAAGTAACGAAGTAGCGTGACGCAAGAGCGATCCGCCCTTCTTAGTAGCAGGAAGTTCTCCCGCGAGTTCAACTTCCCATTCGCGCCACGCGCACTGCACGCCGCCGGGAAGGAAGGAGAAACCGGTGACGTGGTCATCGCAGAACTCCGCGACAGGCTGGTCAGCCTCGTCGACCAACAACAACTCCGTACGGTTGTTGTCTACCTGCGCGATGGGCGCCAGAGGGTGATTACGGATCACAGAGCGGACTTCGTGGATGAGCTCAGCCGGAACCTCGTAGCGCCCATCAACCGGTTCGCCCAATTCGGCACGAATCTCAGTGCGTCCCGCATCGCTTGGAATCTTGATGTGCCAGCCATCATCATTGCCGCCTGTACGGCGACGCAACGTGATCTTCGCATGAGTAAGACGGAGATCCTCGGTGTCGTAGTAAATCGCGGACATTGAGTGATGGCGAGTTTCCGCGACTCGTGCGACCTCTTCGAGCTGAGTGAGATCAGGTACCGGGGTGGATTCGTCCACGGCGAACTTGGCTTCGACTTCTAAGAACGTCTTCGGAGACATACACACACCTTCGTCGGCAGAATGGATTGTTTATTGTCGGGCGGAAATGGCCCTGTCTTATGCACCTAGTTTACCTGGGTACGGGACTCATTTGTGTGTCCTTCCTCTTGCCTAGCGTGTTAGCTGCCGGCGCCCCTTCACCCCTGCGGAATCACCGCTGAGATGAGATTTTTCAGCTGCAGACGCCCCCGCGGACATGCCTGCACGGCTTCCCACAGCCAAAGATATAGTCCGCGCGTGCGGGAAGTAGCGGTCACGGATTGCCTCTGCGTCGAGTCTTCGCTGATCCAGAGCGTTAAGGGTGCGACGTGTCAGAGCCAAAGTTGCCTGTTCATCTTCCTCGGCAGCCCTTCCTGCGCAAGTTTCATCAGAGTTCTGGGCCGTAAAAGACTGGTTTGCTTCATCGAGCAGCTCTCCAATACGGGAAGCGTAGGACAAAATAAAGCTTCGGCGGTATGAAGCAAGATTTCCTAACTGCTGCGCAATCTCGGCGTGCTCACCGTGGCGCATATGCCAATCACATTGGCGCTGAAGTGACATGAAGAGATCAATGACATGGTCGAGGTCATCCTCAGCGCCGAAGATCGTGATGATCCCTTTAGGGTGAAGTTGTAAAGCGGAGCAACCATTCCTGTCAGCGATGACGCTGAGCAGCGTCGCTTGATGGTTAATGTATGGCGCGCTGATGTGAATTCGTTTGGAGGCGAATTTCAGAGGGGAATCGCCGCACAGTCCGTTGAGGCGGTGCTGTTGCTGAAGGCTTTGAGCTTTGGCGATAAGCGCACTGGCTTCTTGCTCGTACGGAGTCGACTCTGCCTTCTTAAGGAGGTTGATGATTTTGGCTCGTATCTTCTCTTCTTTGCTATCGCGTGAAGGTCTCGAAGTGGTCTCTTCCGCGAGAACGTCGACGTCACGCAACCAAGGAAGCCTCGTTACCTCTTCAACGAGTGTTTCCACCTCTTGAGTGCTCATACTCATGGATGTCGGGGGTTCAAGGGTTAGCCACTCTTTGCGGAGAACCGTAGACGTAATGTGGGCCGGTATCCGTCCAGCGGCGCGGTAGATAGTGGGGTAGCAGTAGTTTCCAAGTACATGGAGGAGGTCCTTGGGAGACCAGCCCCGTTGAGCGGCGTTAATGACGAGTTCGATAGCTCGGTCGCTGAGAGCTGAGTGGTAAGAGTTCATGATTGCCCTTCTTTTTGGTACATGTGTTCGTGATGTGGTGCCATTCAAGCATGCTGTTTGGATTAGCGTTTGTTGGTTCGAAAAGCTTTGCCCCCGAGTTACTCTTGCGAACAGGAAGAACGTTTGGCGGCGCGGGGGCAATCACGGCAACTTACGGCTGGAGTGCAGCACCCGCCGGTAGGGTTTAAATCATGAACAGCCAACACGAATTCGTCCTCCGCACGGTTGAAGAACGCGATATCCGCTTCATCCGTCTGTGGTTCACCGACATCCTGGGCGCCTTGAAATCCGTGGTGATGAGCCCCTCGGAACTGGAATCTGCGTTTGAGGAAGGTGTTGGCTTCGATGGCTCATCGGTCGAGGGGTTCTCGCGTATCTCTGAGGCAGACACCATCGCGATGCCGGACCCGTCGACATTCCAGATCATGCCCTTCGATAAGGGCGAACCAGAGCTCTCGTCGGCGCGCATGTTCTGCGATATTGCCCAGCCTGATGGCCAACCCTCGATGGTGGATCCACGCCATATTCTGCGCCGTCAGGTCACTGAGGCTGCCAACGAGGGCTTCACCTGCATGGCCTCGCCAGAAGTTGAGTTTTATCTTCTCGAAGATGCCCGCGATATCAATAACCTCGTTGCAACTGACAATGGCGGGTACTTCGACCAAGCTACTCATGACAACGCGCCAAGCTTTCGTCGTCGCTCCATGTATGCATTGGAGTCCATGGGGATCGCTACGGAATTTAGCCACCATGAAACCGCCCCAGGGCAGCAGGAAATTGACCTCCGCCATGCGGATGTACTGACGATGGCAGACCACATTATGACGTTCCGATACGTCATCAAGGAGGTGGCCTCCCAGCAAGGCGTGCATGCCACCTTTATGCCCAAACCTTTTGAGCATCGTTCGGGCTCCGGTATGCATACGCACTTGAGTCTCTTTGAAGGTGACTCGAATGCCTTCCACGATCCGGATGACGAAATTTCTCTGTCGGAAACGGCAAAGCAGTTTATTGCGGGAATTCTCGAGCATGCCGTCGAAATGACTGCAATCACCAACCAGTGGACGAACTCCTACAAGCGCCTCATGTTCGGCAGCGAAGCACCGGGGTCAGTGACCTGGGGTGTTTCAAACCGCTCTGCACTTGTGCGTGTTCCCACCTACCGACTGTCCAAGGAAATGTCGCGCCGAGTAGAGATCCGTTCGCTGGATTCGGCAATGAATCCCTACTTGGGTTACGCGGTGCTGCTCGCCGCAGGTCTTCGCGGGATTAAGGAAGGCTACGAGCTCGGAGATCCAGCAGAAGACGATGTCCACCAGCTGACGCGCCGGGAACGCCTTGCAATGGGCTACAAGGATTTGCCAACCAGCTTGGATCAGGCACTTCGTGAGTTTGAGCGCTCTGAGTTTATGGCGGAAGTCTTAGGTGAGCATGTCTTCGAGTACTTTCTGCGCGCTAAGTGGGATGAATGGCACGAGTATCAGCAGCAGATTACGGCCTTTGAACTTCGCCACAACCTGAACTTCTAGGAGAAGCATGCGCCCTGCATCTGTACCGTCACCAGCAACTCTTGGTCTGACGAGACCGACCGCTGCTGAAGACCTTGCTCACTTGGGGTGGGATAACGCCGAGTCACTCGATCTGCTGTGGACTTTGGCTGCAGCAGGCGATCCAGACATGGCGCTCAATACTCTCATGCGGGTCGTTGACGGAGCGCCAGAGGTCGTTACCGCAATGCGGGAAGATGAAACCTTTCGAGTTCGTCTTATCGCACTACTTGGCGGTTCATCGGCCTTTGGTGACCATCTTGCAGCGCACCCGGAGACGTGGAAGGAACTGCAGCGAGCGTTGCCTACGCCTACTGAGATGCTTCACACCCTTCTCACCACGGTGGGAGCAGAACCCGCAACCTTCGTTGATGCACCAGAGCGTCCCGATACCGCGAGCGAAGACTTGACGACTCCGGGAACCTATCGCGCCCAGCCAGGGGACCATAAGGCGCAGCTGAAAACGGTATATCGCACCCTGATGATGCGCATTGCCGCGCACGACCTCGCCGGTACTTTTCACTCGCGAAAGGGGCAGTCGCGACCGCAACCCCGCGTCGGTTTCCGCGAGGTAACGCGGCTTACGACGGCGCTGGCAGACGCCGCACTAACAGCTGCCCTGGCCTGCGCAGTTCGCGCTGTCTATGGTGATGAACCACTCGATGCGCAACTGGCCGTTCTGGCAATGGGTAAGTGTGGAGCGGGGGAGCTCAACTTCATCTCAGACGTTGACGTCATCTTTGTCGGTTCGGACGCCGCGCCCCGGGTGACGCGCCTGGCATCAGAGTTCAACCGCATCGGTTCGGCCTGCTTCTTCGAAGTCGACGCGAACCTACGGCCTGAGGGAAAGTCTGGAGCACTAGTACGAACCCTGGATTCGCACGTTGCTTATTACAAGCGATGGGCAGAAACATGGGAGTTCCAGGCACAGCTCAAGGCACGTCCGCAGACCGGGTATCTCCCGCTCGGGGAGGACTACCTCAAAGAAATCGGCCCCATGGTCTGGACAGCCTCCCAGCGAGAGTCCTTTGTTGAAGATGTCCAAGCCATGCGTCGTCGCGTCCTCGAGAACGTGCCAGAGGATATGCGCCAGCGTGAGCTCAAACTCGGCGAAGGTGGCTTGCGTGATGTTGAGTTCGCAGTGCAATTGCTTCAGTTGGTGCATGGGCGCTCTGATGAAACGCTACGTTCGTTGGCCACGGTCGATGCACTCGCAGCACTTGTACGCGCGGGTTATGTGGGCCGCGAAGACGGCACGCAGCTCATCGAAGCCTATGAGTTCTTGCGGTTGCTGGAGCACCGCCTGCAGCTGGAGCGATTCCGTCGTACACACACGATGCCGGCCAACGATGATGCCGCTGCGCTGAAGTGGCTTGCTATTAATGCAGGCTTCCATTCCCATGGCCAACAGTCAGCCGCGGACAGGATGAATGAGCATCTGCGCAAAGTCCGCCTGCTCATTTCGGAACTGCACTCGCGCCTGTTCTATCGCCCGCTTCTCAACTCTGTGGCGTCGATGTCCGCGGATGAGCTCAAACTTTCCCGAGAAGCCGCACTCCTGCAGCTGGCAGCATTGGGATACCGGCACCCAGAGCGTGCTTTCGAGCATCTTACCTCCTTGGCGGCGGGCAGCTCACGCAAGGCCCGTATCCAAGCCATTTTGCTGCCCACGCTGATGGAATGGCTCTCCTCTACTGCAGACCCTGACATGGGGCTGCTGAACTACCGCAAACTTTCGGAAGCGGCCTATGACCGAAACTGGTTCCTGCGCATGCTGCGTGATGAAGGCGTCGTGGGTCAACGCCTAATGAAGATTTTGGGCACCTCGCCGTTTACGTCGGAGCTCATCATCAAGGCGCCGGATGTGGTCAAGCAGCTTTCTGATGGCGCAGCCGGGCCAAAGCTGTTGGAGACTAAGCCGGAGCAGGTGTCGAAGGCACTCATTAATTCGACCAAACGCCATGCCAATCCGGATAAGGCCGTGGCAGTGGCCAGGTCATTGCGCCGCGTGGAGCTTGCCCGCATTGCATCAGCTGACCTCCTCGGATTCCTGCCAGTGCAACAGGTGTGCCACGAGCTTTCCACGATCTGGAATGCCGTCCTCGAGGCTGCACTGAGGGCTGAAGTTCGCGCGTGGCGGATAGACAACGAGGACGCGGAACCTCCTGCACGCATCGCGGTCATCGGTATGGGGCGTCTAGGCGGAATGGAGCTGGGCTTTGGTTCGGACGCTGACGTCATCGTCGTTGCTGAGCCCGAAGAAGGAAACGAAGAATCAGAGGCTATGGCGTGGGCCATTAGCATGATCGACAAACTGCGTCGCCGCCTGGCTAAGCCCTCCGGAGACCCACCGCTAGAGGTCGATTTGGGCCTGCGGCCTGAAGGAAGGTCAGGTGCAGTAGCCCGCTCGATTGAATCCTACGAGCGCTACTACTCGCGTTGGGGTGAATCCTGGGAGATGCAGGCGCTGTTGCGCGCCGCGTTCGTTGCCGGCGATGAGGGCGTAGGAGAGCGGTTTATGACCATGATTGATGAGTTCCGCTATCCAGACAAAGGAGCGAGCGAGAAAACGCTGCGCGATATTCGCCGAATGAAGGCTCGCGTAGATAATGAGCGCCTGCCGCGCGGTGCTGACCGCAATACCCACACCAAGCTGGGGCGAGGTGGTCTGACCGATATCGAGTGGACCGTGCAGCTGCTGCAAATGATGCATGCACACGAGGTACCGGAGTTACATGATCCTTCTACGCTCCGCGTGCTGGATGCGCTGGAGGAACATGAAGTTATTCCGGTGCAGCAAGTCCAGGACCTGCGTGAAGCCTGGCTATTGGCCACCGATGCCCGTAATGCTTTAGTCCTTGTCCGCGGCAAACGCGTGGACCAACTACCGGCACCAGGGCCGCAATTGGCACAGGTCGCCGGTGCTGCTGGATGGGCGCCAGAGAATAACCAAGATTTCCTCGAGCACTATCTCAAAGTCACGCGCCATGCCCGCAAAGTGGTGGATGAGGTGTTCTGGGGAGAAGCGGAGTCCTTTGAACATGACTAAACCGAGTCGCTAAAAATCTATATCCTTAGTACTAGGAAAAGACTTTCCCTCCGTGCAAAACCAGAGACCCACAGAACCACAGACCTCTCCCCATACAATCCGCCGAGAAGGAACACTACATCATGAGCCTTAACCTTTCCCTTGACCTGAAAGATGCCACCCTCGCCGACCTCGAAGCATTTCTTGCCGCAGCGCGAGCAGCCGATAGTGATCCGCACGCAGCCCTCATTGTGGACGGAACGGTGATGCGGGTGGACGTCGATAACCCACGCGTGCGCCCCGTTGAACCGCAGACGGGAGCACGCCAGCGCTCACACGTCGACCGTCCCGTCGCGGAACACACCATCCGTTCCATCATTGATGCCCTCTCCGAGCGTCTTGACCCGCCGTATCCACCACGTGGTGGCTCCTTTGGATCCTTTGGTCCCGACACGGATTAAACCGTGCGGATGAAAGAGAACTAGACTGATGGGCGTGAAGTCCAAGCAGATCATCGCTGTGTGGATCGCGGTGGTGCTGGCGATCATCGCCGCTATCGTCACCGGCTGGTGGGTGACGGAGCGTCAGCAAACCCCGGACGGCACCCTCACCGTCAAGGACGTCGTCGATGGTGGAGTGCCCCAAGACCAATCGCTTAACGCGTACGTAGATCCCGCGGAGCAAGACCGCATCGTGGCGTTGGCAGAAGCGCTCGGCATCCCTGCGGAATCAGTACCGCGCGGAATCCTCTCGGTGTCCTCAGATGTGTACCGCTCCCGCCAAATTCTCAAAGCTGAGCTGGATAAAGCCGTGGCCAACAACAAAATAACCAAGGAGGATGCCGCGGGTACGCTCGCTGCTTTCGACGCCGGCCTCGTCACCCCTGCGGTGGGGCCCATCGTCGCCGAATCTAACCCGGCGCAGTAAACCCCCAGCTTCTGGCAGGTAGTCGGCAGAGACCCGGCACGCTACTGGCAGGAGGGCGCCTTATTCTCAAACGCACAGATAACGAAACGATAAAGGTTGGTGCGTTGACGTGGAGAAACGGCGACAACTGCGAGAGTTCCTGCGAACCGTGTGCGGCGTAAGCCTCGCTATCCTCGTTCCTATCGGCGGGGGACTGGGAATGTTCGCGGTGGCTAATGGGGTGCCCTTGGAGGCGTCGATAAGCGCTTTGCCCGCAGGTTAACCCACCTGCACGATGGTGGCGCGTGGGCCGGAGTCCTTGCCACGCAAGAAATGGGTAATGATAACGCCCACGATTCCCACGCACCACACTCCTAGCACTGCGAATGCAGCGAGGCGGAAGTCCGCCATGGGATAGTCCGGGCCATGGCCCAAGTGGTCGAGCGCCACGCCAAACAGCTGTGCGCCGAGCATGGAAGAGATGAACCCGCCCATATTTCCCAGGCCAGTCGCGGTGGCCACTACGGTGCGATCAAGGTTTTCCCGCACGATATCGAAGCCATAATTCGCCACGGGCGTGCACAACGCCACCAGGCTGATGAGAATAAACAAAGACAGGTAACTGCCGCCTGCCAGGAAAAAGACAACCCAGACAGTGATATTAACCGCGACGAACCCAAGCGTGAGCCACGGGCGATAGCCGCTGGCGCGGGAGGAAAGTTTGCCGTGGAGAGGGCCGACGAGGACCATGCACACGCTAAACCAGGTAAGCACCCATCCCGCCGCCGTCTTGGAAAAATTGAGGCCCGCGGTCATCATCGGCATTCCCCACAGCATGACGAACACATTGGTGGCGACGAGCCCGACCCAGTGGATAAAGAAAGCCTGCCAGGCCACCGGGGAGCGCAACACCGTGGCCAGCAGAGTACCCAGGCGGTGTGGCTGGGCATTGGGGCGCTCCTTCGGGGCGGACACAATCCCCAGGGTTTCGGGGGAATCAGCCACCGCTACCGCAGCGGCCACAGCGATAAGGATGCCCACCGCGCCCAGGGTGACAAAGGCCGTGGTCCACCCAGCCCACCCCAGCACGAGGGAGAACGGGATGGCGGACATAAATTGCCCCAGCTGACCCAGTGATGAGGTCACCTGAGTGAACATAGGAGTTCGGTGTAGCGGAAACCAATACGGAAGGATGCGCATCACCGAGAGGAAGGCGGTGGCATCACCTAAGCCGATTAAAATGCGCGCGGCGATGGCAACCCAATAGTTGGCGGTAAAACCCAATACCACTTGGCCGATACCCATAATGACGGAGCCGATGACGAGCAAGCGCCGAGGCCCAAACTTATCAATGAGCAACCCAGTAGGAATCTGCGCGAGAGCATAAACGCCCAGCTGAACCGAGGTAAAAACCGCGATGCGGGAGGCGTCCACCTCAAAGCGGTCGATAGCTTCCAACCCGGCCACACCAAAGGAGGTTCGGCCAGTCATCGCCACGATGTACACGAGCATTGCGGCAACCCACACAGATAGGGCTTTGGTGGTGATGACTTCGCGGGGATGAGGAGCCGACATGGCTGATACTTTACGCCCAACCCACTAAGATGCAGGGAGTGAAGTACATTTCGACCCGAGACACCGACCGCCAGCCGGCTTCCTTTACGGATATCCTCCTGGGAGGCTTGGCTCCTGATGGAGGCCTGTACCTGCCGGAATCCTACCCGCGCATCGACGATGCCACTCTGACTGCGTGGCGCCAGACGCTCGCAGAGGGCGGGTACGCAGCGCTGGCTGCGGAGGTACTGAAGCTCTTTGTGGATGATATTCCGGACACGGATCTTGAGGCAATCGCGCAGCGCGCCTACACCTTCCCGAAGTTCGCCAACGAGGAGATCGTCCCGGTCAGCGAGCTGGGAGAGGGCCTGTACATCGGTCACCTCTCTGAGGGGCCCACCGCTGCGTTCAAGGATATGGCGATGCAGATGCTCGGGGAGCTCTTCGAGTACGAGCTGGCGCGCCGGGGTGAAAGCCTCAATATTCTGGGCGCTACCTCGGGTGATACGGGGTCCTCCGCCGAGTACGCCATGCGCGGTCGCTCGGGCATTCGCGTGTTTATGCTGACCCCTGCCGGGCGCATGACTCCGTTCCAGCAGGCTCAGATGTTTGGCCTCGATGACCCCAACATCTTCAACATCGCCCTCGATGGTGTTTTTGATGATTGCCAGGACGTGGTCAAGGCTGTGTCCGCCGACGCTAACTTCAAGGCTAACTACCGCATTGGTGCGGTGAATTCCATCAACTGGGCCCGACTCATGGCGCAGGTTGTCTACTACATCAACTGCTACCTCAAGGTCACCGTGGAAAACACCGAGAAGGTCTCCTTCAGTGTCCCTACCGGAAACTTTGGTGATATTTGTGCCGGGCACATTGCCCGCCAGATGGGTCTGCCGATTGACCGTCTCATCGTGGCCACGAATGAGAACGACGTCTTGGATGAGTTTTTCCGCACGGGCAACTACCGTCCGCGTTCCTCGGCGCAGACGCACAAGACCTCCTCGCCGTCGATGGATATTTCCCGCGCCTCCAACTTCGAGCGATTCGTCTTCGACCTGCTCGGCCGCGATGCTGCACAGGTGGACGAGCTCTTTGGGGTCAAGGTGAAGGAAGGCGGGTTTAGCGTCGAGAAGCACGTGCTCGACGCTGCTCACGCGGACTATGGGTTCCTGTCTGGGGCCTCGACGCACGCCGACCGCCTGGCCACCATCAAGGATGTGCTCGAGAAGTACGATGTCCTCGTGGACCCGCACACCGCGGACGGCATCAAGGTAGCCCGTGCGGTGAAGGAAGAATACGGGGTGGAAAGCCCCATTGTGTGTCTGGAGACAGCCTTGCCGGTGAAGTTCTCCGAGACCATCGTGGAAGCCATCGGTGAAGAACCGGAGGTTCCTGAGCGCTTCCAAGGCATCCTCGACGCTGAGCGCCACGTCAAGGACCTGCCGAATGATGCGGCGGCGGTGAAGGACTACATTATGGCGTCGATTAGCACAACGGAGGTCTAAACCATGGCACAGGAACAGTTCTCAGGACCGGAATACTACACCGAGTTTGATCCAGAGAAGTTCATCCGTGACATGAAACAGGTCGCGGAGATGGAAAAAGAAAAGGCCAAGAACACGGAAGAGGCTAGCCCCGAGCAGGATGACTAGGCGCATCCTCCCCGGCCTCCTGTTCGCCGTGGGACTCGCTACGGCCTCCTGCATACCTGCGGAGGAACCCCTCTCTGCGGCAGGCAGCGCGCCGTATTCGACCGTGGTGGCCGCACCACCACAGGCAACAACACCGGAGGCATCCCCGGTGCCGCCAGGTGCCGCCCTGGACGTCAGCTCCGGTGAGCCCGTTCCAGGGGAGAATTTCGACTTCAACTTGTGCACGGTGGCATGGAGCTTTGTGCTTGGCGACGGCCGCACGATCGCCGTCACCGCCTCCCATTGCGGTGAGCCTGGGGATACCGTGTGGGCCGGCAACGCCGAAGGGGAATTCACGTACCCGGCGGAGCCTGTGGGCACCATCATCTATTCCGATCTGTCGGCGCCGGAGACGCACGAGCTCGACTTCGCGTTGGTGGAGATTACCCGCGACGTTGACTTTTACACACCGCAGGACATGCTGACCTCCGTCGCCGCAGCGGGGGAGAGTACCTTGCCTGACCAGGTGTGCAAGCTGGGGCGCATCACAGGAGAGACGTGCGGGGAGCTTACACACCGCGCGGGCCCTGGCAAGCTCACGTATGACGAGCGCACGGTGGATACGATGTCCGCGCGGGCGCAGGCCTGCTCGGCCCGCGGCGACTCCGGCGCGCCGGTGTATGGCGCACCGGGCACTCCGCAGGAAGGGGTCATCGTGGGCGTGCTCTCCGGTACGACGGATAAGGCGATCGACGGTGCCGAGTGCGCGCAGGATGCCGGCGCGGAAATGTCCTTTACCGTGGCAGCCGATATCAATGCCGTCCTCCCGAAGATTCTGGACCCCCTCTAAACCAGTAGGATAAGGGCCATGCCCACTCCTGAGTATATTGTGTCCTTGCGTGAGAAAATCGGCCACGACCAGCTCTTTCTTCCCGCTGTTACCGCGGTAATTGTGCGCGCGGTGCCTACCGGCTCCGCTATCTGGGAGCTGCCTTCGGTGCTGTTGGCGCAGCGTGCCGATAATGGTGCCTGGGCTCCGGTCTCTGGAATCTGCGAGCCGGGTGAGGAAATCACCACCACAGCGCTGCGCGAAGTCAAGGAAGAAATCGGCCTCGATGGGCGCATTGAGGCTCTCCTTGGCGTGGGTCAGGTCGGCCCCGTTACCTTCCCCAATGGGGATCAGTGCATGTTTATGGACACCACCCTCCGCGTGTCTGTTCCGGACGATGCTGAACCCGTCGTTTCTGACGAGGAAAACCTGGATGCCCAGTGGTTCTCCGTGGCGCAGATGCCGACGTCCGTCAGCGCCCGCCACCGCATGGTTATCGGCGATGCTGTGGCGCAGATGAAGCACCCGCAGGGCTTCCGGCCCCGCATGGGCTACGTCAAGCGTTCGTCTTAATCAGGCTTTCTCTTTGGACATCGACGTGAGGGCACTGGATCTAAGTGGCGGATCGATGCGCCAGCCCTCAATCCTGCTGCGACAAAGTATCTCCGCGCCGGTAACATGCACAGCTATGGCTCCCAAAATGAAGGACTACTTCAACGCTGACACGGCGCAAAAACTCGGTGCACAGCTTGGAATTGACGGCGAAGAATACGCCGCGTGGGTAGCACCGCGAGTCGAGGATTTAGAGATCTTGGACCGCGTGACCGTGTTTGCACAAGGGCTTCGGGAGCAGCTCGGCGGGGACTATGTCAGGGTGATTGGCGGAATCGTCGATAAGCTTGGGCCCGAGCTTGCGGAGGGGGAAGGTTACTTCAACCATGCATTCCACCTGTGGCCGGTGAGCCGTTTCATCGAGCTATACGGGATAGATGAGCCGGAGGTTTCTTTAGATGCAATTGAGGCGCTCACCAGGGTGTTCACCGGTGAGTTTGCGGTGCGTCCCTTCTTAGAGCGCTACCCAGAGCTGACCATGGCCCGGGTGCATGAGTGGGCTGGTTCGGGCAGCCACAACGTGCGCCGCCTGGCTTCCGAGGGCATCCGTCCGCGTCTGCCGTGGGCGAAGGTGCACGCGCCGTTTGTGGCGGACCCCTCGCCGATCCTTCCGGTCCTGCACCGGCTGTACGACGATGCGTCGCTGTTCGTGCGCAAGTCCGTAGCCAACAACCTCAACGACATAGGCCGTACGCACCCCGAGTTGGCTCTTGCTACCGCCTCGCGATGGGCAGACAGCGGATCGTCGCGCGCAGCGTGGGTGGTGGAACAGGGGTTGCGCGGGTTGATTAAGCGCGGCAAGAGGGAGGCCCTAGAGCTTGTTGGCTTTTCTCCGTCCACCGCCGTCACCGCCACCCGCCCCGAGTTCCCCCACACTGTGGCCATTGGTGAAAAGGCGACTCTTTCAACGACACTCACCAACACCGGCGATGCGCCCGCACATGTGCTTGCAGAGTATCGCGTGCACTTCCTTAAGAAGAACGGAACCCGGAAGCCCAGTGTGTTTCGCCTCGGCAAATATACGCTTGATCCGGGCGAAACCCGAGTGGTGACCAAGACGCACCCGTTTCGGGTCACCAGCACACGCACCTACTATCCGGGTACGCAGGCCTTAAGTTTGGTGATTAACGGCCGCGAAGGCGAGCAAGTGGAATTTGAGCTAACCCAGTTGTAACCGCGGCGCTAGATGACTGCACCAAAACCTGTGAGCGTGCCCGCCACCTTGTGGGGCTCGATCGCCCTTCTCATCATGTTCTGCCCGCGGATGGGATGCGTCAAGCGCACGTCTTGATCTGGTTTTAGTGCTTCAACCAGGTGTTTTCTGCTGCCAGCCTGGCTGTGGCAAGCGGGAAAGCTGGCCCCCGGCGACATTGGGAGAATATGTCCATATCATGGGAAATGCATGAAAAACATTGCTATCTGAAACTATCCTACATAGCTTCAGGACCATGTTGTCACTCAGATTCAAGAAAGTAACCATCGCCACAACTTTCGCCGCACTCGCCGGCACGGCACTCGGAACCGGGGTTGCCTCCGCAGCAGAACCTTCCTCCGGAATCTCCTTCGGCTCCAGCTCCGGTGAGCTGGCACATATGAGCTCCACACTGTTTGGTAGCTCGAAGCCTGCTCCGGAAAACCCGGAAGACCCAGAAGCGCCGGAAGGTTCTGACCTGATTGAAAAGGTAGGGGACATCGAGGGCCTCACGGAACCGCTGACGGCAGAACAAGCCAAGGAGGTTCTCAACGGCAGCTTCGTTGCGAAGAAGAACGATAAAATCGGACTTTCCTTCCAGCCGGATGGAACCGTAGGAGTTTCTGATGGTTGTAACCCCGGTAAGGGTACCTGGACTGTCGCGGAAGACACTGGTGTCCTAGAGATTAACGACGTCGTAACCATTATGAGGGCTTGCGAGCCAGGTGTGATGGTCGATGTTCGCGATTTCAACGTCATCGTTCCGAAGAAGCCACAGGTCTATTCCATCGATGACACCACCATCGCATTGGTCAAAGATGGGAAGGCAATTCAGTTCGTCAAGGTCGATACCCCTGAAGAGAAGTAACTAACCATTCCTTATCAGTGGCCAACCCCAGCAGGAGGTCGGCCACTTTCTGTGTTTTAGTCCGCGGACTGTAAGGGGGATGGGGGAGTTGTAGAGTTGTCTCAAAATATCATCGGAAACGCATGAAATGGGTTGATGTAGGCGGTGGTGCCCGATAGCTTCGGGACCATGATGTCACACACACTCAAGAAAGCGACCATTGCAACTTCACTCGCAGCACTGTCCTGCGGCGCCTTCGGCACCGGCGTTGCTGGTGCTGCGGAACCGACCTCCGGCAACCCCTTCGCCTCCAGCTCCAGCCAGCTCGAGCAGTTGAGCTCGAAGTTCCTTGGTGACAAGGGGGACAAGGACGGCAACAACGATGGCGGCAAGGATAACGAGGAGGGCTCCGGCCTCATCGAGAAGTATGAGGAGGTCGACGGCTTCAAGGACAAGCTTCCTGCCGATGAAGCGAAGAAGGCGATTGTCGGCACTTTCACGGCTAAGAAGAACAATGCCGTATCTATCACCTTCAAGGAGGGCGGCACCCTGACATTCAACGATGGCTGCAACCACGGTACGGGTACCTACCACTTCGACCAGACTGATGCGATTGTCATTGATAATCTCGCTGAGACCAGGATGGCATGCGATAAGCCGGTGATGACTGATGCCCAGGGTTTCAAGTCGATTCTGGACATGAAGCCTGCCGTCTTCCCTATCGACGATTCCACCTACGCTCTGGGTGCCCAGGGTATTGTCATTCAGTTCGTCAAGTCTGAAGACAAGTAGAAGCTTGCCGGTGTGTGTCAAAGCTGTGAGACAAATGGTTTCCTTGGAGAAAGTATAAAGCTGTAGTACAAACCCATGAAAAGCCTTGTGTTTGTAGCGTGATGCTTTTTAGGGTGAAACCATGTTGACGCACACATTCAAGAAAGCGACCATTGCAACCGCGTTCGCAGCACTGACCTGCGGCGCCCTTGGCACCGGCGTTGCTGGTGCTGTGGAATCTGCCCCCACCAACCCCTTCGCCTCCAGCTCCAGCCAGTTCGCACAGCTGAGCTCCAAGATCTTTGGCGGCCAAGATGATGAGAAGGGCTCCGGCGTTGTCGAAAAGATCGATGACGTCGAGGGCCTGAAGGCACCACTCTCCGCCGATGAGGCCAACAAGGTTCTCCTTGACGGCCCGTTTGAAGCCAAGAAGAACAAGAACATCACCATCGGCTTCCAAGAAGACGGCACCGTTGCCGTTGATGACGGCTGCAATGGCGGCAGCGGCACCTATGCGGTCGACGAAAAGAACGGCACCGTGGAATTGAAGGACGTGATGACCACGAAAAAGGGCTGCGAAAAGTCCGTGATGGAGGATGCTAAGGCATTCACCGATCTTGTCTACGCCAAGCCACACGTCTACGCCATCGACGATTCGACCATTGCCTTCGTCACCCAGGGACAGGTCATTCAGTTCGTCAAAGCTGCGGAGTAAATAAAGTAAACAAACTGCGCTGCACGGTGGCTAGCCCGCAACGGGCTGGCCACTTTCTTTTGCGCGTTCAGCAATTCGGCGGCCCTCGATTGCCCAGCTGACAAAGCGGCTGGAACAGGCTGTCCAGTGAACAATGAGCAAGATAGGCAGGCTCAGGGAGATGAGATCTAAAAGTTCAGAGCCGTTGACGAGAGCAACTTGGTGGCCTCCCATGCTTACCGTTCCCGGAGGGAACGTGCACGCCCACCAGGCCGGTGTGTACTCCGCCCACCGTACGACGTTGGGGTAGAACTTCGCCATCGCCCACAGGGCAAGGGGGATAGCGATAATCATCGCGGTGAGACCGTAGTACACGGAGAACTTACCTGGGTAGAGGATCTGCATGGCAGTGGTGGACTGTCCCACCACACCCAGCGGCACCCAGGCGGTGGCGGAGTTCGGGCCACTGAGATCCACTTTGCCGTGCCACGCTGCCCAGTACACGCGGATAAAGGTTGGGACGGCCGTGAGAATCGACATGGCGAAAAAGCCCGTGCCCAACAAGTGATAGAACTGGCCGTAATCGCGGGCGCAGAACCCAGCGACGGAGGAGGAAATCATGGGGCCCACCAGTGGCAAACCCCAGGTGAACCGTGGCTGGCCGTCGAAACGGGTGAGCTGAATAGCCCACGTGATGACAGTAACGGGTGCGCCGATCCAAAATGCGACGAGTCGGAAGGCAGGTATGCCCGTTAGACCAGAGAGCGCTGCGCCGAGCGCCAAGATTCCGATGAAGTACATCGACCATTCCGCCATGGTGGTGCGTGCAAAGCTGGGCTGGCGGTAGCGCGCAAAGCCGATGGTAAGCACCAGGAAGATGACACAGGCAATGCCAGCGAACACGGCGGAGCCAATCATCAAACCGTCTTCGACAAGGAGGCGGGATACGATCGAGGTACCCATGAGACTGCCTCCCCATGCGGGGCCAGGCGGCGGCAATTGGCGGAATCTATCAGACACAGATGGCATGGTAGTTTCTTTCGATTGCGCATGCCTCATCCTGAAGAGCGAAAACGTGGTGAGTTTTCACTGAATTGTTGGGCGCAGTTGTTGAGGGCACAATGCCGTGTGTGGGGCGCGGCTTAGAGGGGACAAGCGTGACCGGCGTCCCCTTTCGGAGAAACCCGTTGAAAATGAAACCGGCCCATCACCACCGTAGAAGCGGAGAGGGGCCGGAGTGTGCTGCTTCGATTCTTAGCAGTCGTAGTACATCTCAAACTCGAGCGGAGTCGGACGCAGACGCGACGGCGTAATCTCGTTGTCGCGCTTGTACTCGATGTAGGTCTCGATGAGGTCCTCGGAGAAGACATCGCCCTCGGTCAGGAAGTCGTTGTCCTCTTCCAGCGCAGCAAGGGAAGCCTCCAGGGAGGTCGGTGCCTGCGGGATGGAAGCAGCTTCTGCCGGCGGAAGCTCGTAGAGATCCTTGTCTACCGGGGCGTGCGGCTCGATGCGGTTCTTGATGCCGTCCAGACCAGCCATCAACATGGCAGCGAAACCGAAGTACGGGTTGCCTGACGGATCCGGTGCACGGAACTCGATGCGCTTGGCCTTCGGGTTGGAACCGGTAATCGGAATACGGATAGCAGCAGAGCGGTTGCGCTGCGAGTACACGAGGTTAATCGGAGCCTCAAAGCCCGGAACCAGACGGTGGTAGGAGTTCAAGGTCGGGTTCGTAAACGCCAGCACGGCCGGTGCGTGGGCCAGAATGCCACCAATGTAGTAGCGAGCCATATCGGACAGACCTGCATAGCCAGCCTCATCGTGGAAAAGTGGCTTGCCGTCCTGCCAGAGAGACATGTGGGCGTGCATACCGGAACCATTGTCACCAGCCAGCGGCTTCGGCATGAAGGTCACGCTCTTGCCGTACTCGGCAGCGGTGTTTTTGATGATGTACTTGAAGGTCTGGATATCATCCGCCGCGTGGAGTAGAGAATCGAAGCGGTAGTTGATCTCGTTCTGACCGCTGCCTACCTCGTGGTGGAAGCGCTCGATGACATAGCCAGCTTTCTGCAGCTGCTCGACCATGGCATCACGGACCTCGCCGTGCTTGTCCACGGGGGCAGTCGGGAAATAGCCGCCCTTCACACGAGTCTTGAAACCAATGTTCGGAGTGCCATCGAAGTTGGTCTCGGACCCACGGTTCCACCAGCCCTCATCGGTATCGACCTCGTAGAAGCCGTTGTGCACCTCGGTGCCGTAGCGAACGGAGTCGAAGATGTAGAACTCAGCCTCAGCGCCGAAGTAACAGGTGTCAGCGATGCCGGTGGAGGTCAGGTACTCCTCAGCCTTGCGGGCGATGTTGCGCGGATCGCGGCTGAACGGCTCAAGCGTAAACGGATCGTGCACGAAGAACTTGATGTTCAAGGTCTTCGCGGTGCGGAAGGGATCTACGAACGCGGTAGACGGGTCCGGCAGGAGGGTCATATCCGACTCATCAATGGTGGTGAAGCCGCGGATAGAGGAGCCGTCGAAAGCGAGGCCCTCAGCGGCCGCTTCCTCAGTGAACTCATCGGCTGGGATTGAAAAGTGGTGCTCGGTGCCGGGAACGTCCGTGAAGCGGATGTCAACGAACTTGACGTCCTCTTCCTTGATGTACTTGACGACGTCCTGGATTGTCTCGAAGGACACGGTAGTCTCCTGTTGGTTGACCTGTATTACTCTCGACTAGTTTACAGGTATTGACTCCACCACCGTCGAAGGCGGGGGAGTCAGATCGAAATTTCTTGCTGCAGTGTAGGGGCGCTAGATTGGTGGGCATGGCAGACAACAAAGATGGCTTTGGGCCGGGGGAGTGGCCCGGGCAGAAACTTGGTCTCCCGAAGGAGGGTTCCGGCTCACTCGCTTCAGTGATGCGCCGCACCGGGGGAGTTCTTATTGATTGGCTACTAGCCATGCTCATTGCCAATCTCCTCGAGCTCTACACCAGCGCGCTCGGCGGACCTGCGTTCTTGGGTTATGCGGTGTGGGCCGTCATGGGCATTGTCTGTGGCTGGCTCTTTGCCCGCACACCGGGCATGCTCGTTCTGGGTATGGGTGTAGCGCGCCTCGATGAGCCGGGCAAACCCGTGGGCTTCTGGCGCGCCGCCGTTCGCACGTTACTCACCGGCGTGCTGTTCCCCGCCGCGATGGTTGACGCGGATGGCCGCGGCCTCCACGACCGTGCAACGGGCACCGCCGTCATCATGGCTTAGGTGACAACCTCAGCTGCTCAGTATGGTGGCCTCTTAAAGGGCACCGCAGATGGTTCTAGTGAAAAGGTTTGTTTGAGGGCAGAGAATCTGCAATGAGAAAGGGTCTCTTCCGAGCTTGTCGGAAGAGACCCTTGAACGTGAGCGGGTTAGCGCAGGGAGCTTAGCTTACTTGCCGCCCTTGCGCTCTTGCATACGACGCATACGGCGGTTCATGCCGGACATGTTCTGAGCCTGGCGCGGCATCGGGCCCTTCGGCAAACCAGGGGTGGTGCCGGGCAAATCATCCATTGCCTCAATGCGGCGGATGTTGTCGTAAGTCTCGTTCTTGTTGTAGTTCCGCGGCAGCTTCATGATGTGGCTGCGCAGCTTGGAAACTGGAACCTCGTCCTCGCCGTTGCCAACGAAGACCTCGTACACCGGCACTCCGCCAGCCAAGCGGTCCACGCGCTTCTTCAAACGGTTGAGGGTGGGGCCTACGCGCTTGCGGTCGCCCTCGACGACGAAGATGACGCCCGAGTTACCGATGACACGGTGGATGAGATCCTGCTGGCGGGTAGCTGCCACACCAGTCTTGACCTTCCATACCACGCCCACGGTGTTGCGCAGCTGCTGCTCCAGTGCCCAGCCGGCAGCGCCTGGTTGGTCCTCGACCTTCTTGTACATATCGCGCTCGAGGCGGCGAGTGAACAGGAACATGGCCAAGATGGCGCCGATGCCCAGACCCAGGATGAGCATGAACCACTGGCCGTTGAAGAGCTTGCCGATGAGGAAGAAGAGCAAGCCCATGCCCAGGAAGGCGGCCAGCATGATGGGAATGAGCGCCTTGTCCTGCTTGCGCTGCATGTTGAACGCTTGCCACATCTGTGACCAGTTCTGCTTGCGCTGAGCGCGCTTCGCCGCGCGCTCCTGCTTCTTCGCTTCCTTCAGCGATGCCTTGTCGTCGTTAGCCATGGCTCCTACTTTAAAGGTCAGAGGGTGAAAAAGAGAATCGAACTAGCGAATGGTGGAGGCCGCGGAGTTCGGGTTCGCTGCACCAGCCGGGGTCTTGACCATGCGGGTGGTCACCGGGGTCTCCTCAGACGGGCCGTACTTCTCCAGCAGGGTGGAGGCCTCTTGCGCAGTAGCGCCCTGGGAGGTTTCAGCCAAGTGCTTGAGATTCTCCGGCAGCTCGAGGCCGCGGGCCTCCATAGCCTGAACATAGAGGCGACCAGCACGGTAAGAGGAGCGGACTAGCGGACCGGACATGACGCCGCCGAAGCCGAGTTCCTTAGCCAGTTTGGAGTGCTCGACGAATTCTTCCGGGCGAACCCAACGCTCAATCGGGTGGAAGCGCGGGCCCGGGCGCAGGTACTGCGTAATCGTGATGATGTCGCAGCCGACCTCGCGCAGGTCCCGTAGAGCTTCTTCGATTTCCGCAGCGGTCTCGCCCATGCCCAAGATGAGGTTGGATTTAGTGATAAGACCAAACTCGTGGGCCTGACGGATGACGTCGAGGGAGCGCTCGTAGCGGAAGGCCGGGCGGATGCGCTTGAAAATGCGGGGCACGGTTTCAAGGTTGTGGGCAAAGACCTCGGGTCGGGCCTCGAAGACTTCCTGGAGCAGGTCCGGTTTTCCAGAGAAGTCCGGGGTGAGGTTTTCTACACCGGTGTGTGGGTTAAGCTCGTGGATTTTGCGGACCACCTCGGCGTAGAGCCAGGCACCCTCGTCCGGCAAATCATCACGGGTCACGCCGGTGATGGTGGTGTAGTTGAGGTCCATCTCCTGGATGTTCTCTGCAACTCGGCGCGGCTCGTCACGGTCCAGCTCCTCCGGCTTGCCGGTGGCGATGTCACAGAAATCGCAGCGGCGGGTGCACTTGTCACCGCCGATGAGGAAGGTGGCCTCGCGGGATTCCCAGCACTCGTGGATATTGGGGCAGCCGGCTTCCTGGCACACGGTGTGCAGGGAAGCGCCGGAAACGCGGGACTTCATGTCTTCGTAGCCCGGTCCGGTGCGGACTTGGTTGCGGATCCAACGTGGCTTCTGTTCGATGGGCGACTCCGCATTCTTCTTCTCAATGCGGAGCATCTTGCGTCCTTCAGGCTTTACAGTCACAAAAACTCACTTTACGCGTCGGTTAGTGCTCTTCCTAATACAATCAAAGCCGCTCGAAGCTTTATTCCACCGGGGTAGAACCTTGCTGAGCGCGGCGAGCCTGACGTGCCTTTTCGTTGGCCACCTTGATGGGATCGGGAGCCGAAGCGAAGGTGTGATCAGCCACGGTGAGCTCACCGGAGAGGGCTTTGAGGAGGGCGTCGAGAAGCGGGGCTTCCGCCTCCTCCATGGTGACCTCGCGGCCCAGCTCCAACGAGAGCGTGGAGACGTCGGCGTCGTCGATGCCGCAGGCGACGATGTGCTCGTAGTACTCCAAGGTATTGGTGCAGTTGAGCGCCAAGCCATGCATGGTCACCCCACGGGTGATGCGAATACCCAAGGCACCGAGCTTGCGGTCGCGCTTCGGGGCGGCTGGGTCGGCAGCCTGGGTGGTGGAGGGAACCCACACACCGGAGCGGCCGTCGATACGCCCGGCAGTGGTCACACCCAACTGGCGCACGGCCTGGATGATGGCTTCCTCGAGGCGGCGGACGTAATCCACCACGTCAACAGGTTCTGCGAGCTTAATGATGGGGTAGACCACCAGCTGACCTTCGCCATGCCAGGTGATGCGGCCGCCGCGGTCGACGTCGATGACGGGCAGGCCATTGTCTGGCAGATCTTCCGGCTGCGTGCGCTTGCCGGCGGTATAAACATTGGGGTGCTCCACCACGAGGATGACATCTCCCTGCGTGCCCGCTGCCCGGGCCGCAGCGAGCTCAGCCTGGAGATCCCAGGTTTCCTGGTAGCCCATGCGGCCCAGGCGGCGGATCTCCAGTGGCTCGGCAGAGGCGCGGATGGAGCGATCAGCGGGGAAAAACGGTTCGCGGGGAGCAGTCATGGCAACCCATGGTAGTCCCCGCGAAGCTAGAACTTTTAAGCGACTCCGTTAGCGGAGGCGTACTCCTCTGCAGTCATGAGCTCGCCAACTTCGGTGACCTCAACCTCGAAGAGCCAGCCTTCGCCGAAGGGGTCGTTGTTGATGACGGCGTAGTCATCGTGCACGTCCTCGTTGACTGCGGTGACGGTGCCGGTGACCGGGGAGTACAGGTCAGACACGGACTTGGTGGACTCCACCTCGCCGCAGGTCTCGCCGTGCTCAACGGTGTCACCGACGGCCGGCAGCTCGGCGAAGACAACCTCGCCTAGGCGGTCAGCAGCAACGGAGGTGATGCCGATGCGAACGGTGGAACCGGCGACGGAATCAGCGGTGGCGTTGACCCACTCGTGGTCCTCGGAGTAGGAGAAATCGGAAGGAAGATTAGCCATGTGAAGGATGTCCTTTCGGTAGTTGAATTCAGTAGTAGAGTTTACTTCTCACGCTTGTAGAAGGGGAGAGCGGAAACCTCGAAGGGGTAGCGCTTGCCACGAATATCTACCTCGACGTCAGCTCCCGGCTCGAGACCAGCGGCGGTGTCGATGAGCGCGAGTGCTACCGGGTGTCCCAGAGTGGGGGAGGGCTGGCCGGAGGTGACCGTGCCCACCTTCTGCTCGCCCACATATACCTCGGAGCCGGCACGGGCCGCGCGGCGCTGGGAGGACACCAGGCCGGTAACAACAGCCTTGGGCCCCTCCTCGGCGCGCTGGCGCAGCACCTCAGCGCCCACGAAGTCCTGTTCCTTCTTGGCAAAGGCGCGGGCCATACCGGCCTCGACCGGAGTGATGTCGCGGGTGAGCTCGTTGCCGTAGAGCGGCATACCGGCCTCTAGGCGCAGGGAGTCGCGCGCTGCCAGGCCGCAGGGCTTAATGCCGTATTCTTCGCCGGCCTTGAGCAGCTCTTCCCACAGTTCCGGGGCATCGGAGTTATAGACGATGAGCTCGAAGCCGTCCTCACCGGTGTAACCGGTGCGGCAAATGAAGGCGTACTTGCGCGCAACCTTGCCGGTCATCGCGGCGTAGTAGGGCAGGTCCATGACGGCCTGCTGCTTGGTGTCCTCCACCAGCGGGACGAGAATCTCTAGCGCCTTCGGACCTTGGACAGCAATCATGGCCACGTCGCGGGACTCGTTCTTGAGGTCCACGTCGAAGCCCTCAGCGCGCTCGTTGAGTGCCTCCCACACGGTGTCGGCGTTGCCGGCGTTCGGCACGACGAGGAACTTTGTCTCCTCTAGGCGGTAGGTGATGAGGTCATCCATGATGCCGCCGTCCTCGGCGCAGATCATGGAGTACTTCGCCTTGCCCTCCTTGAGAGGGACCAGGTTGGAGATGAAGCAGTAGGACAGGAACTCGGCTGCATCCGGGCCGTTGACCCAGATTTCACCCATGTGGGACAGATCAAAGAGGCCGGCAGCATTACGTACCGCGCGGTGCTCCTCCAGCTCGTTGGCGTACTTGAGTGGCATTTCCCACGGCCCGAAAGGCGTGAAGGTGGCGCCGAGCTTCTCGTGCTCAGCATGCAGCGGGGAGTGCAGGTACTCAGTCATTGATTAATCCTCCTGGTTGTCGGTGTAGTCGAAAGCCTCCGGCGGCGGGCAGGAGCAGACGAGGTTGCGGTCACCGTAAGCCTCGTCGATGCGGCGCACCGGCGGGAAGTACTTGCCGCGGCGCAGGGAAGCCACCGGGTAGGCCGCCTGCTGGCGGGTGAAGGTGAACTCCCATTCATCGTCCGCAACGGCTTCGGCCGTGAACGGGGCGTGGTGGATGACGGAATCCTCGTAAGTTACTTGGCCGTCGATGATCTCCTGGATTTCAGCGCGGATGGAGCGCATGGCCTCGATGAAGCGGTCCAGCTCACCTAGGTCCTCGGACTCGGTGGGCTCCACCATGAGGGTGCCGGCCACCGGGAAGGACAGGGTCGGTGCATGGAAGCCGTAGTCCACCAGACGCTTGGCCACGTCGGCGGCGGTGACACCGGAGGCGTCGGTAAGCGCGCGCAGGTCAAAGATGCATTCGTGCGCCACCAGGCCAGCGTTGCCCGTGTAGAGCACCGGGAAGGAATCCTTAAGGCTCTGTGCCAGGTAGTTCGCGCCGAGGATGGCGTGGCTCGTGGCCTCCTGCAGCCCTTGGGCACCAATCATGGCCAGGTAGGACCAAGAAATCGGCAGCACACCGGCGGAGCCGTAGCGCGTAGCCGTGGACGGCACGCCGGTGCCATCCTGCGCGGGCTGGGACGGGTCAAGTTCCGGATCGTTGGCGTCGGTAGGAAGGAAGGGCACCAAGTGCTTGGCGACGCCCACCGGGCCCACACCCGGGCCACCTCCACCATGCGGGATGGTGAAGGTCTTGTGCAGATTGAGGTGGGACACATCGCCACCGAAAGCACCCGGACGGGCCCAACCGGCCAGCGCGTTCATGTTCGCGCCGTCGATGTACACCTGGCCGCCGGCCGCGTGAACCTTATCGCAGACCTCGCGTACCTCCGGGTCAAAGACGCCGTGAGTGGAGGGGTAAGTAATCATGATGCCGGCGATGTGCTCGCCGTGCTGCTCAATCTTGGCGTCAAGGTCGGCGACGTCAATGGAGCCGTCGTCAGCGGTCTTGACCACGACGACGCGTAGGTTGGCCAACGTCGCCGAAGCGGCGTTAGTGCCGTGCGCAGAAGCCGGGATGAGGATGACATCTCGGCCGTGATCGCCGTTGGCCACGTGGTAGCGGCGGATGGCGAGCAGGCCTGCCAACTCACCCTGGGAGCCAGCATTGGGCTGGATAGACACCTGAGCGTAGCCGGTGATTTCCGACAGCCACGCCTCCAGCTCCTCAATGAGCGCGCGCCAACCCGCGGTGGTCTCCTCCGGGGCAAAGGGGTGGATGCCAGCGAACTCCGGCCAGGAGATGGGCTCCATGGCGGAGGTGGGGTTGAGTTTCATCGTGCACGAGCCCAGCGGGATCATCGTGCGGTCCAAGGACAGATCCTTGTCTGCCAAGGTGCGCAGGTAGCGCAGCATCTGGGTCTCGGAGTGGATGGAGTTGAAGATCTCGTGCTTCAGCGGGGCCTCGGCACGCTGGACGGAGGCCGGAATCTCGAAGGAGGCGGCGGAGCCAGACGAGGCTGGCTCGGACGCAGCGGAGCCGAAGGCGGCGGCAAGGGTCGTCACGTCCTCGCTGGTGGCGGACTCGCCGAAAGAGACCGCTACCTTGTCCGAACCAATTGCGCGAACCAGGTAGCCCTGCTCCTGCAGCTGGGACTTGATGACGGCGGCATCGACACCGGTGACGGTGACGGTATCGAAGAAGTCGCGCGAGACAATCTCCTTACCGGCGCTGCTTACTGCAGCGGCGAAAGCAGAAGCGCGGTCATGCACGCGCTGCGCAATGGCTTTGAGGCCTTCCGGTCCGTGGTAGACGGCGTACATGGAGGCTACGTTGGCCAACAGGGCCTGTGCAGTACAGATGTTGGAGGTCGCGCGCTCGCGGCGAATGTGCTGCTCGCGCGTTTGGAGTGCGAGCCGGTAGGCCGGGCGTCCGGCGGCGTCCTTGGACACGCCCACGATGCGACCTGGCATCTGGCGCTTGAGCTTCTCCGTCACTGCCATGAAGGCGGCATGCGGACCGCCGAAGAAGAGGGGCACACCGAAGCGCTGGGAGGAGCCGAGGACAACGTCCGCGCCCATCTCACCCGGGGCCTCGAGCAGAAGCAGGGAGAGCGGGTCCGCTACAACGGCCGCCAGGGCGCCGCGGGTATGCAGCTCTTCAATGGCCGCGCGCGGATCCACGATGTCACCTTCGGTACCGGTGTAGGCGAGGATGGCTCCAACGAGGTCTTCGCCCACGATGCCGTCGCGAACATCGGCGATCTCGACCTCGAGCTCGATGGCGCGGGCGCGTTCAGCAGCCACGGCAAGGACCTGTGGATGCAGGCGGGAATCCAACAGAACGCGCCGGCCCTTCTTCACCGCACGCGCCATGAGGCCGACGGCTTCGGCGGTGGCAGAGGCTTCGTCGAGAAGCGAGGCGTTTGCGATGGGCAGGCCGGTGAGGGACTCAATCATCGTCTGGAAATTGAGCAAAGCCTCCAGGCGCCCCTGGGAAATCTCCGGCTGGTAGGGCGTGTACGCGGTGTACCAGCCAGCGTCTTCCAACAGACCGCGGCGGATGACCGCCGGGGTCAGAGTATCGGAATATCCCTGGCCGTAGAAAGACTTCAGTACGACATTCTGAGAAGCGTACTCGCGCAGCTTGGCCTGGGCATCGTCCTCACTCAACGCATCCGGGAGATGGAGGGCCCCGGTGGCGCGGATGGGGGTGGGGAGGGCGGCATCGACAAGCGCCTCAACGCTGTCGTAGCCCACGGCCTTGAGCATCGTCGCGCGCTCGGCCTCATCAGGTCCGAGGTGGCGAGAGATGAAATCCATGTGTTTGAACTCCTTCGTGGCGTTAGTCAGTGTGGCCTAAACCGTCCTCAAGTATAAAGCGTGGCCTATGGCATTAATTCTGACTACCCCTGGCTGAGAGATGAAGCCACGCGGCGGTGAGAATGGCGACGCTCAGACCAATCACAAAAGCGGTGGCATTGCCCACGGCAGGGCCCAAAAGGGAGAGGATGAAGGGAGCAAAGAACCCAAGGTAGGTCAGAGAATAGAACACCCCCGTTGCCGCGCCAAGCTCATCAGGGTCAGCGATTGCTTGGGTCTCGGCAAGGCCACTGAGCATTCCAATTCCGTAGGAACACCCCATCACGATGCCAGTCAAGGGAAGGAGATACACGGCCCATCGGTGCTGCGCAGTTGCCACGATGACAAGGCACAAGGCCATACCGCAGGCAGCCAGGAACATTCCGTGCACGGGAGTAAGAGTCACCC
Organism: Corynebacterium minutissimum; assembly: GCF_016889765.1. NCBI lineage: Bacteria > Bacillati > Actinomycetota > Actinomycetes > Mycobacteriales > Corynebacteriaceae > Corynebacterium > Corynebacterium minutissimum. The sequence goes on along the minus strand of NZ_CP069533.1, from coordinate 522,520 downwards.
GTCCGGCGAATTGCTGGATAATGACTCCGCTTCCCATCGTCAGCATGGCAAGCAGGCCGGCCACCAGGATCGGCCGGTGAAGATGTTCGCTTAACTGAGCTGGTAGAAACACAAAAGCGGTGGTGGGCGTTCCAAAGACCCAGGGCGCATAGGTGGCGACGCGAAGATAGCGCGGCGTGAGCACACTGCGCGGAAACAAGGCGCGGCGGGTGGAAGGAGCATTCTTGTGCTCCGGAACCGTCCACACAAGAGGAACAATTACGAGCGCTAAGCCAATGTGAAAGAGGTAGGGCACGACTGTGGGCCACGGCAGAAACTGTGCGCATATGCCGCCAACACCCGGGGCAAGAGCGAAGCCGGCAGACAAGGCGATGGAGGAGCGCTTGGCGCCGACGGTAAGACGAGTGCTCAGCTCTTTGATCCAGGCGGCACCGGAGGACATGGCGAGTCCAACAGCCATTCCAGCGCACAGGCGGCCAATCAGCAGGGGGAGGAAAGCGCCTTCAAAACCCAGCAGAAAAATAAGTGAGCCCGCCGTGGTGGTTAGAACGGCTGGGCGCATGATGGCGCGCCTGCCCAGCGAATCAGACAAGGGGCCGCCGAGAAAGAGCGCCACCATGATGCCGAGGGCATAGATGCCGAAGAGGAAGGTTGTGTGCAGAACTCCTAAGTCGGTGGTGACTTGGTAAACCACCACCATGGGTGCGAAGAGGTTGGCGCCGCAGGCAACAAGAAACATGCCGAGGGCTACTCGGAACCACTTCTGAGAAATCATGCAGACCAGTCTAGTGTGCTGAATCACAGCGCAGTGCCTTAATGACGGAGTCAGGTGCGTACGGTAGGCGCAAAACTGACAAAGATTCCTCATTCGCCTGCAGGATCGGTGCCGACTTTTGGCAGATCGGCGGGGTGCTAGCGCTCGTGCCTATCGGCGAGGGTGGGAACAGCACTGCTGTGCGGTACTGCAGGAAGCCTGCGCAGTGCCGCGGGGAGAAAAGTAGACAAAACGACGAAGCTCCCCCGTCGCAATGGCGGGGGAGCTGCCTTTAGGGTTTGCCCAAGGGCTTAGAGGTTGAGGTCTGCGTCAAAGTCTGCAGTCTCAAGGCGGTCCTTGATGGTCGTAATGAAGCGACCAGCGTCGGCACCGTCGACCACCTGGTGGTCGTAGGTGAATGGCAGGTAGCACATCTGACGGATAGCGATGGCGTCCTGGCCGTCCTCGGTCACCACAACTGCACGCTTGGTGATAGCTGCGGTGCCCAGGATGCCGGCCTGCGGTGGAACCAGGATCGGGGTGTCCAGCAGGGCACCCTCGGAACCGATGTTGGTCACCGTGAAGGTGGCACCGGTCAGGTCGTTCGGCTTGAGCTTGTTGTTGCGGGCCTTGTCAGCCAGCTCCGCAATCTGCTGTGCAATCTCCGGGAGGGTGAGCTCCTGAGCCTTGTGGATGACCGGGGTCAGAAGGCCCTTCGGGGTGTCCACGGCGATGGCCACGTTCACGTCAGCGTGGTAGGTCATCTCCTTGGTCTCCGGGTTGTAGGAGGCGTTGACGTTCGGGTGGGACACCAGTGCCTCAACGGTGGCCTTTACGATGAACGGCAGGAAGGAGAGGTTGGCCTCGTACTTATCAATGAACGCCTGCTTGGACTGCTTGCGCAGGTCCCAGATGGCGGTCATATCGACTTCCTGGACGTGGGTCAGCTGAGCGGAGATCTGGAGAGCCTCAACCATCTTGGAGGCGGTGATCTCACGGATACGGTTGACCTTCTGGGTGGTGCCGATGAGCTCCTGCTTCTCCGGATCCACAGACTTGGTGGACCAGCGAGCACGCGGGTTGGAGGAACCGGTGCCAGTGGAGGATGCCGGAGCCTCGCCCTCGCCAGCGGCAGCCAGAACATCCTGCTTACGGATGCGGCCACCCACACCAGTACCGGACACGGTGGACAGGTCCACGCTGTGCTTCTCAGCCAGCTTGCGTACCAGCGGGGTGACGTACGGGACGTTGTCACCGTTGTTGACCTTGGTGGAGGTCTCGGATGCCTTCGGCTCGGAGGACTGGGAGGAAGCGGCAGGCTTCTTCTCCTCTGCCTTCTCGTCAGCCTTGGGCTCTTCCTTCTTTTCTTCTGCCTTCGGCTCTTCCTTAGCGGCTGGCTTCTCGGAGGCTGCTGCGGAGCCGTCGCCGACGCGGGCGATGACGGCGCCGACGTCGACGGTGTCGTCTTCATCGGCGAGGATCTCAAGGAGGGTGCCGGCGACTGGGGAGGGGATTTCGGTGTCGACCTTGTCGGTGGAGACCTCGAGCAGTGGCTCGTCGACCTCGACGGTGTCGCCGACGGACTTCAGCCACTGGGTAATGGTGCCTTCAGTGACGGACTCGCCGAGCTCCGGCATCTCCACGTCGGTAGCATCACCGGAAGCAGCCGGCTTGTCCTGGGTCTTCTCTTCCTTGGCCTCTGTCTTCGGCTCCTCTGCCTTGGGTTCTTCCTTAGCGGCTGGCTTCTCGGAGGCTGCTGCGGAGCCGTCGCCAACGCGGGCGATGACGGCACCGACGTCGACGGTGTCGTCTTCATCGGCGAGGATCTCAAGGAGGGTGCCGGCGACTGGGGAGGGGATTTCGGTGTCGACCTTGTCGGTGGAGACCTCGAGCAGTGGCTCGTCGACCTCGACGGTGTCGCCGACGGACTTCAGCCACTGGGTAATGGTGCCCTCGGTAACGGACTCGCCAAGCTCCGGCATCTCCACGTCGGTAGCATCGCCCGACGGAGCAGCTTCAGACTCTGCGTCCTCAGCAGGCTTATCCGGGGTCTCCTCAGCCTTCTCGGAAGAATCCGCGGAGTCAGACTCGTCAGCGGCCGGAGCGGACTCGCCTTCGTCACCAATGATGGCGATGACCTCGCCTACATCGACGGTGTCATCCTCATCAGCCTTGATTTCGAGGATGGTGCCGGAGACCGGGGAGGGGACTTCGGTATCGACCTTGTCGGTGGAAACCTCGAGCAAAGGCTCGTCAGCCTCAACGGTGTCACCAACGGACTTAAGCCACTGGGTAATCGTGCCTTCGGTAACGGATTCGCCCAGTTCGGGCATCACAACGGAGTGTGCCATAAGTTATAAGACTCCTCGAAAGTTGAAAGTAGTGAAACGCTAATGCTCGATTCTACAGCGTGCCCGCAGACAGTGCGCATGGGTGGGGTGAATTGGGGCACCCTCACCACGGGGTAGGCTGGGGAGTCATGTTCAACCCCTTCCGACGCAACAGTTCCCGATCTCAATTGCGCCCGCCCCGCGCACCGGGGGAGACCATTCGCGCGGAGGACGCCCAGGAGCTTCAGCGCTGGGCACAAGGCCGCGCGTATATCGAGGCCTTTGTGGAGCCCGAAACCGTGGTCAACGAGATGTCCGTGGTTGTCGTCGATGAGAACGGTGCCTTCATCCGGCGCCGCATTGGTGGCCCGAAGGGCATAGATGCAGTAGCGAAGCTATTGCGCTGCGATATCTACGACGTGGAGGAAACCGGCTATCCACAGCGTATGCGGGAGCGCATCGAACGTGAGCGCATCTTGCGCAAAAGGGAAGAACAGCGTGAACGCCGCGAGCGTTTCGAGCAGCGCCGCCAGCAGAACGAGGGTTAACGGGGGCTATCCCCTCACAATGGTTGCGCCCGCCACAGCGTCAGCAGCCGTGGCGCGGACACAGTGATCCGTGGCGATTCCGACGATGTCTACGTCGGTGATGTCATGCTCGCGCAGCCAGTCCGCTAATGAAACACCATCTGCCGCGCCTTCGAAACCGGAGTACGCCGCGGTGTATTCGCCTTTCCGGAAGTAGGCCTGCACGGAGCCGATGGATTCATGCATAGCCGCGCCGAAGGAACTGGCCACGCAGTGCGGGGGCCAAGAATCGATAAAGTCCGGGTTCTCCGAAAAGTGTGAACCTGGGTCAATGTGCCAATCTTGGGTAGCTACCACGGTGTCATAGCTGGGCTGGAGAGCGCCAATGCGATCAGCTACGTCGTTGCCCTCGCCAGTGGCGAGAGCACCGCCTGGGCAGAAGTCGTGTTGGACGTCGACGATGATGAGTGCGGGCTTCATGCATGACAATTCTATACGCTGGGTCTGGATGAAAACTCCGATTCCTTTTTATTTAGAGAAGATCCTAAACTCCGTACGCGACGAAGACAGCGGTGAAGTAGCGGACTATATTCCGCAGCTTGCCGACGCCAACCCGAACCAACTCGGCGTCGCCCTGTGCTCCGTCACCGGCCACCTGTACAGCGCCGGTGATGCGGAGAACCGCTTTACTATCCAGTCGATTTCCAAGCCCTTCATTTATGCGCTTGCCCTGCAGGAGCTCGGCCTCAGTGAGGTCCGTGAGGTGGTGGGACTGGAGCCTTCGGGCCAGGCCTTTAACGAGCTCTCCTTGGCCAAGGACCACCGCCCCGTCAACCCGATGATTAATGCCGGCGCCATCGTGGTCAACCAGCTGATCAACGGCGTGGACTCCTCCGTAGAAGACCGCGTGGAGCGCATCCGCAGCTATGTCTCGAAGTTGGCGGGGCGTGAGGTGAACGTCGATAAGCGCCTGTGTGATTCCGAACTCGAACATGCCGAGCGCAACCTCTCGATTGCCCATATGCTGCGCTCCTACGGGATCATCCAGGATGATGCGCACGACGCTGTGCTGTCTTACACCTCGCAGTGTGCACTTTCTGTCGATGTCCGCGACTTGGCCGTCATGTCCGCCACGCTAGCCAATGGCGGGCGCCAGCCGGTGACGGGGGAGAAGATTCTTGATGCCGACGTCTGCCGTCTCACGCTGGCAGTGATGAGCTCGTGCGGCATGTATGACGGCGCTGGTCGCTGGATGGCGGAGGTTGGTATCCCCGCTAAATCTGGTGTGGCCGGTGGACTTATCGGTACCCTGCCTGGCCAGCTCGGCGTGGCCACGCTTTCCCCACGCTTGGACGAGCAGGGCAATAGCGTGCGGGGCACCGCTATTTTCCAGAAGCTGTCCTCGGACATGGGATTGCACCTGATGTCTACTGATAACCGCTTTGGTGTGCACCCAGTGCGCAGCGTGGACGAGGACGACGAGACCGCGATTATCCGCCTTCAAGGTCACATCAACTTCACCGCCACCGAAGCTATTCTCTACGAGCTGGAGGAGCGTCAGTTCTCCGGTAAGCGCCTCGCGCTTGATTTCTCGCAGGTCTCCGGCCTCCACACGGTGGGCCGCCGCATGCTCAAGGAGGGCCTGCGCCGCTTGCGGGAGGGCGGCAACGAGGTGGCGCTGGTCGATGACAACGGGCTCGTCACCGACCGCGCCATGTCCGACGGTACGGTCCTGCCGCTGGCGGATAAGGAGGACTACGTCATCGCCGGCGAATCACTCTAGGCTTCTGCAATCTCGCGCAGTGCAGTCACCACGGTGCGCACCGGAACACCGGTGGCGCGCTTCGGGGTGTAACCGCGGGGAGCAGAACCGTTCCAGGACGGGCCGGCGATGTCGATATGAGCCCACTCGATGCCCTCGCCCACGAACTGCTTGAGGTAGGTACCGGCGAACTCCATACCGCCTTCGCGCTTGGCGTTGATGTTGCGGATGTCCGCGGCCTGGGACTTGATCTCCTCGTCGTGCTCCTCCAGCAGTGGCATGGCCCAGGCGTTCTCGCCGACCTCGCGGCCGATTTCGGCGAGGCGATCGCGGAAGACCTCGGAGCCCATGATGCCCGAGGTGCGCGCGCCCAGCGCCACAATCTGCGCGCCGGTGAGGGTAGCGGTTTCGATGAGGTAATCCGGCTTGTCCTCGCTGGCGCGGGCAATCGCGTCCGAGAGTACGAGGCGGCCCTCAGCGTCGGTATTGAGGACCTCGGAGGTCAGGCCGCCGTAGTGGGTAATCACATCTCCCGGGCGAGTAGCGTTCGCGCTCGGCATATTTTCTGCCAGTGGCAGAGTAGCGGTGATCTGGACCGGCAGCTTCAGCTTCGCCGCTGCGATGATGGTTGCCGCCATCGCAGCGGAGCCACCCATGTCAGAGATCATGTCCCACATGCCGTTGCCCGGCTTCAGAGAAATGCCGCCGGTATCGAAGGTAATGCCCTTGCCCACGAGAGCCACGTGCTTCGCGGCCTTCTTCGGCTTCCAGCTCAGGCGAACTAGGCGCGGCGGGCGGGCAGAGCCTTTGCCCACGGCGAGGATGCCGCCGAACCCCTGCTTCTCCAGCTGCTTCTCATCGAGCACCTCGACATCGAGGCCCGCATCTTTCGCCTGGGCAGACAGGAAGGCGGCGTAGGACTCCGGGTAAAGCTCGTTGGCCGGAGTATTGACCAGGTCGCGGGCCAACAGGACGGACTCTGCCACGGTGCGGGCAGCCTCGAACTCCTCGGCGGTGGATTTATCGGCCACGACGACGAAGGTGGCCGGCTGCTCTTCGTCCTTGAGCTCGGTGGAACGGATGCCGCGGTAGGAGTAGCCACCGAGGATGAGGCCCTCAACTGCAGCGGATACGCCGAAGTCCACCACAGTCGTCACAATCGTGCCTACGCCTGTGGTGGCGCGGGCAGCGCTGCCGGCGGCGCGGCGCAGAGCTTCATCGTCGAGCGCTTCAACATCGCCCAGGCCCAGTGCGATGACCTGTGCAGCACCGGCCTTCTGCGGGGCGGGGACCTTCACGATCTCCCCGGCCTTGCCGGTCGCGCCCACAGCGGCGAGAGCCTCATACGTCGAGCGCAACGCAGATGAACCGAGCAGGGATGTGCCGGGAACCTCGAGGCCCTCTTCGCCAGCAAAAGTAGCGATCAGCAGGGCGTCTGCTTGCTTGGGGGCCTTCTTGGCCAACTCAACGGTGGGGAAAGCGCCGCGTGCGGGCAGTTCGAACGTGGAAGAAGCCACGATGTCCTCCTTGAGAAAACTGACAATGGGATACTCCTCACACCCTACCCGTGGTAGTGGCTGGTGCCGCTCAGGGGCGAATCTCTTGTATTTCTGTACCTCAATAGGCAAGTAGGGAGTACGCTGTGTGGCATGTTGAATTACACCGTGACGCGAACTGATACCCCCACCTCCCCGGAGCGTCTGCAGGAGATTCTGGCGAACCCGGGCTTTGGCACGTACTTCACCGACCACATGGTGACCATCGATTGGACTGAGGACAAGGGCTGGCACGATGCACAGGTGCGCCCCTATGAACCGTTCAGCATGGAACCGGCGTCCACCGTATTCCACTATGGCCAGGCCATCTTCGAGGGCATCAAGGCCTACCGTCAGCCGGATGGCAGCATCGCTACTTTCCGCCCGGAACAGAATGCGCAGCGTCTGCAGTCCTCTGCTGAGCGCATGGCTATGCCGCAGCTCCCGGAGGAGGAGTTTGTGGAGTCCCTGCGCCAGCTTGTCGACGTCGACCAGGCCTGGGTCCCCGAAGCCGGCGGAGAGGCAGCCCTGTACTTCCGACCTTTCATGATCGCTACAGATGTATCCCTGGGCGTGCATCCGGCGAACTCCTACCGCTACGTCGTGATCGCTTCGCCTGCAGGTGCGTACTTCTCCGGCGGCATCAAGCCGGTATCTGTCTGGCTATCCACCGACTACGTCCGTGCCGCCCCGGGTGGCACCGGTGCTGCCAAATTCGCTGGCAACTACGCCGCGTCCCTCCTGGCGCAAGCTCAGGCAGCGGAGAAGGGCTGCGACCAAGTGGTCTGGCTGGATGCCATCGACCGCACCTACATCGAGGAAATGGGCGGCATGAACCTAGCTTTCATCTACGGTGAAGAGGGCGATCAGACCCTGGTTACTCCGGCACTGTCGGGTTCGCTGCTGCCGGGTATTACCCGCAAATCCCTGCTGCAGGTGGCCGAGGATATGGGGCTGAAGGTCGAAGAGCGCCGCATTACCTACAAGGAATGGGCCGACGATGTTGCTTCCGGTGCGATGAAGGAAACCTTTGCGTGCGGTACCGCCGCCGTCATTACCCCGGTGGGACATGTGATGGGTGATGATGTGGACTTCCGCATTAACAATGATGAGGCCGGTGCGACCACCATGGCCTTGCGTGAGCGTCTCACCGGGATTCAGCGCGGCGCCGTGGAGGATACCCACGGCTGGCTGCACACGCTCGTGAAAGCGAAATAACGTCGCTGTCTAGCCAAGCTCAGCGGCCAGCTGCACGAGCGGTAGCGCCGCGAGCGCGCCTAGGGGGTATCCGGCGCTCAGCTTGAGGTCGAGGAGTGGGCTAAGGCTCAGCTCCTTGAACGCGAGGGCCTGGGCTGGTTCGAGGGACGTGCTTCCCGCACCCAGCCACCCTTTGACACCGGGGGCGCTGCGCTCGGCGAGGACGGCTGCGGTGGCGGCCAGGGGGCCGTCGATAAGCACGGGCGTTCGCCGCGCTGTGGCCTGCGCGATGAAGCCCACCAATGCTGCGAGGCTCGGGGAACCAATGGTCTGCACGACCTCCCAGCCTTCAAGATTGCGGGCGCGGAACATAGCATCGCGCACAATCGTGACGCGGGTCTTCCACATCTGATCGGTCACGCTGCCACTGGTGCGCGTGCCCAGAATGGCTACCGGCTCTGTGCGAGTAATGCGGCCCATGACCGCAGCGGCGACGGTCTCGCCACCAATGCCGAAATCGGAGGTAAGAAGGAGATCTGAACCGGAATCCACTTCACGATCCGCTGACTTCTTGCCGAGCTCAACGTGACGCTCGAGTTCTTCAGCAGACATAGCAGGGGCGGAGTCGATAGCCGCTGCTTCCGCGCACTCAATGAACTCCACGCTGGCTTCCGCGCGGTGAGCTGCGGTGGTGAGATCCTCGCGCCAAGACTCTTCGTCAGCACTGCTCCATGGCCCGATTCCGACGCCGTCGATAGTGCGCTCGGCAATACCGTGCGCGCCAGCAAAGATGATCGCACGTACGTGAGTGAGAGGCTGGGCCTTCTCAGAATCCTGCGCGGCAGCAAGCCACGCGGCGATTTCCGCAAGACTCCCTGTGTGTTGAGGGGCTTGTTGAGGGGGCATGCTGCGCAGCTGCGGAACGGCGGTGAAATCAGGCATGAGTCCTCCGAACTAGACGGCGGCTCCGCGCTCGACCTGCGGGCGCGGGGTGCGCCACTTGCGCGGCTGGGAAGCGCGGGAATACGCGTAGAATCCCAAGCCGAAGCCAGCTTCGGTGGTGCCCGGGAACTTCAGACGCACAGCATTGTTGCACTTGCGCGACAGCCAGATACCTTCGACAGCGAAGACCGCGATGACCGCCATGGAACCAATGGAGATGATGTTGGCCAGGTTCGGATTCCTGCTGCTGACGAACAAAAGCACAAAGAGCACGATGGCGAAGGGCATAACCCACTCGTTGAGGAAGCGGCGCGAGTCTACCCAGTCACGCACGTAGCGGCGGACCTCACCTTTATCGCGGGCAAGGAGGTAGCGCTCATCGCCGGCAGCCATGCGCTCCTGGGCTTCCTTGTTGCGCGCACGGGACTCTTGGCGTTCCTTGCGCTTGTAGTCCTTCCACTCCTCTTTGGACATGGAGGCCTTGAGCTCCTTGCGGTGCTGATGGCGCTGGGCCTCAGACATGCCCGCGGGATCGCGCTTGACGCCGCGCGCAATTTCCTGCGCATCGCGCTTAGGAGTAGGACGGCCCTTCGGCGGCGTGTAGCCCTTGGGGTACTTTTTCTCGGCGGCGGCCTTCTCCTCAGGCGCCGGGGTCTGCTCGGCCGGGGAAGGGGTCTGATCGTCTTTTTGCCACGGAAGTTTCACGTTGTTAAGCGTACAAGGTTGTCACGACATTCTGGGAATAGGCCCGCCCTCATTGTTGTTGGGTTAAGTGACACGACACCAGTGCTAGCGAGACATCCTTTATTCCTTCCGCGTGAGGGGGTAGGGTGGGCTCCAGAAAATTCCGTACATATTAAGAGGAGAAACCATGACTGCTCCCGCGTCTGCAACCGGAGTTATCCTGACCGACGCCGCTGCCGCCAAGGCAAAGTCCCTGCTTGAGCAGGAAGGCCGTGACGACCTGTCCCTGCGCATCGCCGTCCAGCCGGGCGGTTGCGCTGGCCTGCGTTACCAGCTGTATTTCGATGACCGTACCCTCGATGGCGACAAGGTCGACACCATCGGTGGCGTCAATCTCGTCGTGGACAAGATGTCCATCCCATACCTCACCGGTGCCAAGATCGACTTCTCTGACACCATTGAGGCTCAGGGGTTCACCATTGATAACCCGAACGCCGGAGGCTCCTGTGCCTGTGGTGATTCCTTCAACTGATTCTTAGTAGACATCAATGCTGTAGGGATCAGCAAAGCCCTCGCCAGTTTATTCAGTGGCGAGGGCTTTCCTGTGTTTTAGAGCTTCACTGGGTAATCGCGCTGTTCAATCTGGGGATCGATGCGATCCTCCACAAAGATGCCGTGCCAGATCATGAAGGACAGCACGGTCCACAGGCGGCGGGAGTGATCGGAGATGCCATCGCGGTGCTCCTTGAGCATCTCGAGGACCTCCTTCTTATTGAAGATGTCCTCGGTCTGGGACTGCGTAATCTGATCCTGTGCCCAGCCGTAGAGCTCGTCGCCAGCTAGCCAGTGGCGCATGGGCACGGGGAAGCCGAGCTTCTTGCGGTGTAGTACGTGCGGCGGAACAATCTGCTCCATGGCCTTGCGCAGCGCGTACTTGGTGGTGCCGTGGGAAATCTTCAGGTCGTGTGGAATTGTCTCCGCTACCTTGAAGACCTCCTTGTCCAAGAAAGGAACGCGCAGCTCAAGGGAGTTGGCCATGTTCATCTTGTCGGCCTTGATCAAGATATCGCCGCGCATCCAGGTGAAAAGGTCTAGGTGCTGCATACGGGCTACCGGGTCGAAGTCCTGGGACTGGGCATAAATCGGTGCGGTGACCTCGCGGTGGTCCCACTCGCGCTTGGCCCAAGGGAGAACGCGCTGCAGTTGTTCAAAGTTAAAGGAACGCGCGTTGCCGTAGTAGCGCTCCTCCATTGTCATGGAGCCGCGGTTGAGTAGGGACTTGCCCTTCATGCCGTCGGGAAGCACCTGCGAAAGCTTGCCCAGGCCTTGTCGAAGAGGGGAGGGGATCTTCTCAAACGGTGCGAGGGACAGCGGCTCCTTGTAAATGGTGTAACCGCCAAAAAGCTCATCGGCGCCCTCGCCCGAGAGCACCACCTTGACGTGCTTTCGGGCCTCCTGGGCCACGAAGTAGAGGGGGACTAGAGACGGATCTGCCACCGGGTTGTCCAGATACCACATGATCTTTGGCACCGCGTCGGCGTATTCCTCCGGGGAAACGATCTTGACGATGTGCTCCACGCCGATGGCGGCAGCGGACTCGGCAGCGACGTCCACCTCGGAATAGCCCTCACGCTCGAAACCCGTGGTGAAGGTGAGCAAGTCCGGGTTGTGGCGCTTGGCCAAAGCAGCGATGGCGGTGGAGTCAATGCCTCCAGAGAGGAAGGAGCCCACGGTCACATCGGCACGCATGTGCTTCTCGACGCTATCCTCCAACGCCCGCACAATCTTATCGAAGAACTGCTGCTCCTCGCCCTGTTTAACAGGCTGGATGGGGAAGCGGGGTGAGAAGTAGCGCTCAGCCACTACTTCTTCGCCCGGGCGTAGCGTGACGGTGCAACCGGACTCTACTCGGCGAATGTTGGCATGCAGAGACTCCGGTTCTGGAACGTATTGCAAGTCAACGTAGTGCTCGATGGCGCGCTTATCAAGGTTCAGGTCTAGACCCAACGAATCTGCCATGCTCAGGATGCACTTCATCTCGGAGGCAAATACGGTGCCCTTGTTCGTCGTCGCGTAATAGAGCGGCTTGATGCCGAACTGGTCGCGCGCAGCAAACATGGTGCGGGTTTCGGTATCCCAAATAACGAAGCCGAACATGCCGCGCAAATGCTCGACAACGTCCTTGCCCCAGTGGTGGTACCCCACGACGATGGGCTCACCATCGCCTTGGGTATTAAAGGAATAACCTGCGGCGGTGAGCTCTTCACGAAGTTCGACGTAGTTGTAGATTTCGCCGTTGAAAGTCAGGGCGTAGCGCTCAGGATTATCTTCTGGGCCCCAGCGCAAAGGCTGGTCGGAGTGCTCCAAGTCGATGATGGACAGGCGGTTGAAGCCGAAAGCGGCATCCTCGTCGTGCCAGGTGCCGGCGGCATCGGGGCCGCGGTGGCGCATGCACTGCAGGGACTGTTCGAGGGCTTCGAGATGCTCGGCGGCGTTGCGATCGGCGCTAAGCAGCGTGCAGAGTCCGCACATAAACGTGTTTCTCCTTATATATGAAGGTTCATCTGCGACACACTTTACGGCCGTGTGTTGAGGATCTGCGAACCCCGCGCCGCGCTCCCCGTTAGGGTGCGAACTTTCGGATGATGGGGCAGAGTAAACCTTGTGAATTGAGTCATAAGGGGCAGGGGGAGGGTGGGGGAGCGGGAGTGATCTTGTGCAGGTGGGCCTGTAACATCCCGTTCGTTCACTATTTATGGAGCGGAATCATCTCCTCATCAGGCCAGTGAAAAGGTCTGAAACTCGAGCGTGATGCTCTATCCTAATTGGGTAGGAATGCTCTATGAGTATTCGAGAAGTTTGTGTGCACAGAAAGGCAGAACACACGTGGGACAGCGTAAAGAACGCAATCTCGCCCGCAAGGCTGGTCTAGCAGGCGTCATCGCCATGGGCGGCCTCGCTCTGGCGGGTTGTGATGTCGCAGCGCCGACCGCCGTGGAGAACCTCCTCGGTTTCGGCTGGCCGAAGGGTATTACCCCTGAGGCTGAATCGATGTACAACTTCTGGATCTGGGTCTGGGTTGCAGCCTGGATTGTCGGTTTCATCATGTGGGGTCTCTTCCTCACCGCCATCTTCCGCTGGAACGCGAAGAAGGCAGAAAAGGCTGGCAAGGGCGAGTTCCCGAAGCAGCTGCAGTACAACGTGCCGCTCGAGCTGGCGCTGACCATCATGCCGATTCTCATCATCATGGGCCTGTTCTTCTTCACCGTTCAGGCTCAGCAGAAGGTCACCGCACTGGATAAGAATCCAGAGGTTACCGTTGACGTCACTGCGTACCAGTGGAACTGGAAGTTTGGTTACGCCGAGAACAAGGTAGACGGCGAGAACTACGACGGTGCTGACGCTGAGCGTCAGAAGCTCGCGGAAGAATCCGCCACCGACCCGGAGGGCACCCCGAACCCGAACCCGATTCACGGCAAGTCCACCGGTGACATCTCCTACCTCAATTTCAACAAGATTGAGACCGTAGGTTCCACCGAGGAAGTTCCGGTCCTGGTTCTCCCGGTCGATACCCCGATTGAGTTCCGTCTTGCATCCGGTGACGTTTCCCACTCCTTCTGGGTTCCGGAATTCCTGTTCAAGCGTGACGTCTACGCTCACCCGGAGGTTAACGCTCAGGAGCGTCGCTTCCAGGTAGAGAAGATTGAGGAGAAGGGCGCTTTCGTCGGCCGCTGTGCCGAGATGTGTGGTACCTACCACGCCATGATGAACTTCGAGTTGCGTGTCGTTGACCGCGCTGACTTCAATGAGTACCTCAAGTTCCGCGAAGAGAACCCGGAGGCTACCAACGCTGAAGCTCTTGAGCACATCGGTGAAGAGCCTTACGCTGTGACCACGGCACCGTTCAACTCCCTGCGCGATACCCGCGATGCCGACAACTTCGTCGACACCGCCGAAGCGGCATAAGAAAAGGAACTGATACACAATGCGTGCAACATCTAAGGTCTTTTACGCTATTGCGACCTACCTCTTCGTGTCGCTCATCGTCTACGTCATCGGTGTGAACTACGTCAAGGATGACGGCTACCTCTATGGCCCTGAGTGGGTCGGCATCGTGGGCATGGTCCTTGCCATGCTCCTGTGCCTCATGCTCGGCGGCTACCTGCACTTCACCGATAACCGGGTCGACTTGGCTCCGGAAGACTGGGAAGAGGCAGAGACCGAGGATAAGGCCGGTATTCTCGGCTTCTTCTCCCCGAACTCCATCTGGCCGCTGGCCATGACCGGTTCTATTGCAGTTCTCGGCCTTGGCATCATCTTCATGTATCTGTGGCTGATCGCCCTAGGCGCAGTCCTGCTGGTTGCCTCTGTCACCGGCTTGTCCCTGCAGTACGGCCTGCCGAAGGAAAAGCACTAAGAGGTTTCTTCTGCCGCGCAGATAAGCGCCACGACTTCTCTAGCCCTCGCCCGATATCAACCGGGCGGGGGCTTTGTCGATCGCGGAGTCGGATAAAGCGCAAGAAAGTTCCCTCGGTTCCGTAAAATTTTCTCCATTGGGGTAGATGTGCCTAGTGTCTTTCGTGGAACTGCACCTTCTCAATGCCACTTTTAGCACGTAAAAGCCTATTTTCTTCGGGGGTCAACCGAAAGTTGCAAACCTGCACTGATGCCGCTTTCGCCCTTGTGATTTATCTCATTGAAGGAATCGCGCTAAGTGCTTGCGAATCGAGTTGGCACTGCACTATTTCGAGGGGCGTGTGTGATGGTCGATAGGCGAGGGGTCGCGCTACCTGCATCAATAGGACGTCGGAAAGCGTGGCACAAAGTTCCCGCATCTTTATGTACCGAATAAATGTGGGGCAGGTGCGCGAAGGCTGGGAAGGTCTAGTTCGTTGCCTCAAAAAATCGGGGGGAATTGAGATGACTTATGCGTCTCAACCGGCCATACTGTTATGCGTGACGAGCGTAGTTTCTAACCAAGGTATGGCAGCACCACGTGTTGCCGCGCTGAACCGACCCAACATGGTCAGCGTCGGCACCATCGTGTTCCTGTCTCAGGAATTGATGTTCTTTGCTGGACTGTTCGCGATGTGGTTCACCTCGCGTGCGAACGGCCAGGAGGGTGACTGGGCTGAGCACACCGCGCACATCAACGTGCCGATGGGCTTTGTCATCACGACTGTTCTGGTTCTCTCCTCCGTGACCTCTCAGTTCGGCGTGTTCGCAGCAGAAAGGGGTGACGTATACAAGCTCCGACTCTGGTACTCGGTGACCCTCGCGTTGGGTGTTGTCTTCTTGGGCATCATGGCATTCGAGTGGACAGAGTTGATCATGGCAGGTGTGACTGTCCAGTCCTCCGTGTTTGGTTCGGTCTTCTACATCCTCACCGGTTTCCACGCGGCCCACGTGACTGCAGGTCTGATTTCCTTCGGAATCATCTTGGCGCGTATTGCCCGCTCCAAGTTCACGCCGGCACAGGCAACCGCAGCGATGGCAGTGTCTTACTACTGGCACTTCGTTGACGTTGTGTGGATTGGCGTTTTCGTAGTCATCTACCTAGTTCAGTAGGCCGTAAGCGCCGGACCTTCCGGCCTACAGCCATTCACTTCCATGTACGAGTTATCTAAAGGAAAATGATGGATAACATCCAGCAGCCCGCCGCAGTGGAGGAGACCACTGCCGCGGCTAAGAAGACCCGCCGTCGCCGTAAGGCGAAGCGCACGCTTGCTGGCGTCTTCGCTCTGAGCATCGGTCTCACCGGCGCCGGTGTCTTGGCTTCCGCCCTGACTCCGGACGCTCAGGTGGCTACCGCTGCCAAGGATGACCAAGCTCTCGTTCAAGAGGGTAAGGACATCTACGAAGTCGCTTGTATTACTTGCCACGGTGCGAACCTTCAGGGCATCGAGGATCGCGGTCCTTCCCTCGCCGGTGTCGGCGCCGGCTCTGTGTACTTCCAGGTGCACTCCGGCCGTATGCCGATGATGTCCAACGACGCACAGGCTGAGCGTAAGACCCCGCGCTACACCGAGCAGCAGACTCTGGCTCTCGCGGCTTATGTCGCTGCCAACGGTGGCGGCCCCGACATTGTCTACAACGACGATGGCTCCATCGCCCAGGAGTCCCTGCGCGGTACCAACTACAACGGTCAGATTCAGGCTGAGGACGTTGCCAAGGGCTCGGAGCTCTTCCGCATGAACTGCGCGTCTTGCCACA
Organism: Corynebacterium minutissimum; assembly: GCF_016889765.1. Lineage (NCBI taxonomy): Bacteria > Bacillati > Actinomycetota > Actinomycetes > Mycobacteriales > Corynebacteriaceae > Corynebacterium > Corynebacterium minutissimum. The sequence goes on along the minus strand of NZ_CP069533.1, from coordinate 506,576 downwards.
ACTTCACCGGTCAGGGCGGTGCGCTGTCCTCCGGTAAGTTTGCTCCGCCGCTAGCACCGGCTAATGAGCAGGAGATCTACCAGGCAATGCTGACCGGCCCGCAGAACATGCCGAAGTTCTCTGACCGTCAGCTGACTGCAGATGAGAAGAAGGACATCATCGCCTACCTCAAGTCTGCGAAGGAAACCCCGTCTCCGGCAGGTTGGGACCTTGGCGGTCTCGGTCCGGTGGCTGAGGGCCTGGCAATGTGGATTATCGGCATCAGCCTTCTGTGCGTTGCCGCTATGTGGATTGGATCTCGCTCATGAGCAACGTAAAGAAGAATTACTCTCGTAAAGAGCTCGATGCTATGAGCAACGACGAGCTCGCCGCTCTCGGTACCGAGCTTGATGACGTCACCGTTGCGTTCCGTAAGGAGCGCTTCCCGGTGGACGGCGACCCGGCTGAGAAGCGCGCCGCTACCAGCATCACCATCTGGCTCGTTATCTCCGTGCTGATGGGCATCGCCTTCCTCGGCGTCTACCTGTTCTGGCCGTGGAACTACAAGATGCTGGGTGAGGACGGCCTGTGGTGGCACACTCTGTACACCCCGCTTCTCGGTCTGACCTCCGGTCTGTGCATTCTGGGTCTTGGCTTCGCCATCGTTCAGTACGTGAAGAAGATTCTGCCGGAAGAGATTTCCGTGCAGCGTCGTCACGACGGTCCTTCCGACGAGGTTGACCGCCGTACCCTCACTGCTTTGCTGAATGACTCGTGGAACACGTCGACTCTGGGTCGCCGTAAGACCATCAAGGGTCTGCTCGGCGGCGCCGGCGTCCTCTTCGGCCTGGCGGTTATCGCTCCGCTTTGCGGTGCTATCAACAACCCGTGGAAGAAGCGCCACGACTTGGATTACACCGGCGACGGCACCCTGTGGACCTCCGGTTGGACCATGCATGAGAAGGGCGTAAAGCTCTACCTCGCTCGTGACACCGGTACCATCGCTGAGAAGCACGTGGGCGAGTCTGGTGAGCACTACACCACCCGCGGCCTTGCACGCCTAGTGCGTGTTCGTCCGGAGGACCTTGCCGCTGGCGGCATGGAGACCGTCTTCCCGCTCGCAGCGGAGGACGTCAACGATGGCGCTGAGTGGTCCGAGGAAAAGGACGTCTACGAGAATCACATGCACTCCATTCACGGAAACCGCAACGCTGTGATGCTCATTCGCCTGCGCAACGATGACGCTAAGAAAGCCATCGAGCGTAAGGGCCAAGAGGACTTCCACTACGGCGATTACTACGCCTACTCCAAGATCTGTACCCATATTGGTTGCCCGACCTCGCTGTACGAGGCACAGACCAACCGCATTCTTTGCCCGTGCCACCAGTCGCAGTTCGACGCACTGCACTACGGTAAGCCGGTCTTCGGCCCGGCTGCCCGTGCACTGCCCCAGCTGCCGATCGAGGTGGACGACGAAGGCTACATGGTTGCCAAGGGCAACTTCGTTGAGCCCGTCGGACCTGCATTCTGGGAGCGTAAGTCATAATGAGTAACAAACTTGCCAAGATGGGCAACAACATGGACGAGCGCTATTCAGCCGCCGGCGTCCTGCGTACCCAGCTCAACAAAGTCTTTCCGACTCACTGGTCCTTCATGCTTGGTGAGATGGCGCTGTACAGCTTCATCATCCTGCTGCTGACCGGTATCTACCTGGCACTGTTCTTTGACCCTTCCATTACGAAGGTCATCTACGACGGTGCATATACCCCGTTGAATGGCGTCGAGATGTCTCGCGCCTACGCAACCGCACTGGACATTTCCTTTGAGGTGCGTGGTGGTCTCTTCATCCGCCAGATGCACCACTGGGCAGCACTCATGTTCATGATGTCCATGATTGCCCACATGCTGCGCATCTTCTTCACCGGTGCGTTCCGCCGCCCGCGTGAGGCTAACTGGATTATCGGTTGTGCACTTATCCTGCTGGGCATGATCGAGGGCTTCCTCGGCTACTCCCTCCCGGATGACCTGCTCTCCGGTGTTGGTCTGCGAATTATGTCCGCCATCATCCTTGGTCTGCCGATTATCGGCACCTGGCTGCACTGGGCCATCTTCGGCGGCGACTTCCCGTCCGACCTGATGCTGGACCGCTTCTACATCCTGCACGTGCTGGTTATCCCGGGCATCATCCTGGGCCTTATCGCAGCTCACCTCATCATGGTCTGGTTCCAGAAGCACACCCAGTTCCCTGGACCGGGTCGCGCTGAGAACAACGTTGTCGGTGTCCGCATTATGCCGGTCTTTGCCACCAAGGCAATTGGTATGGGCATGATGGTTGCTGGCGTTCTTGCTCTCATCTCTGGTCTTATGACCATTAACGCCATTTGGAACCTTGGACCGTACAACCCGTCCCAGGTCTCCGCCGGTTCCCAGCCGGATATCTACATGCTGTGGACTGACGGTGTTGCTCGTGTCATGCCGGCATGGGAGCTCTACATCGGCAACTACACCATCCCGTCCGCATTCTGGGTCGCGCTGCTCTGTGGCCTTATGGTTATCCTGCTCTTCGCCTACCCCTTCATTGAGAAGAAGCTGACTGGAGACGACGCCCACCACAACCTTCTGCAGCGCCCACGAGACGTTCCGGTTCGCTCCGCTATCGGTGCAGCTGCCATCGTCTTCTTCCTGCTGGTAACGCTGTCTGGTGGTAACGACCACGTGGCAAACTTCTTCCAGATTTCGCTGAACGCGATGACCTGGGTCGGCCGTATCGGTCTTATCGTTCTGCCTCCGATTGCGTACTTCATGACCTACCGTATTTGCGTTGGTCTGCAGCGCTCTGACCGTGAGGTCCTGGAGCACGGTATCGAAACTGGTGTTATCAAGCAGCTGCCGAATGGTGCCTTCATCGAGGTTCACCAGCCGCTTGGACCCGTCGATGATCACGGCCACCCGATTCCGCTCGAGTACGCCGGTGCTCAGGTTCCGAAGCAGCTTAACCAGCTTGGTTTGGCTGACGCCGAGACCCAGGGCATCTTCTCCCCGGATGACGCTGGCATCATGTCCCGCGCACAGGAAATCCGCGAGGAGAACCACGCTGAGGAGGCGGAGATGTTCCGTCAGCTCAACGAGGCAAACCGTCGCGACGACGAAGAGAACGGCCGCATTTAGCGCCTGCCTCTGAAACACGCTCACCGAGCCCGTTTCCTTCCTCATCAGAGGAGGGGAGCGGGCTTTTGCGTTCTCGAGACGCGCAGCGTTTGGCGCCGTCTCCTTCCAGCTCGCCGTGCCTTCCTGGGTGTGGCGGCTGGCCATGGTGCAGAGCTGCTAGGCGTCCGTAGGGCGTCATTTGACGTGTTTATGCTTGAGTGCTGCCAGTGGGAAAGAGGTAAATTCCTTGGAAGAACCGCGTAACCTTTTGTTTACCTGCGCATTACCTTTGCGATGTGAGTGTGCGGGCTTGAATTTTTGAGGGCCAGATCTCTGAGCGGGGTGACGTGGGCGACAGGAAAACCGCTGGAAGACAGCACTTTTCCTCGTGGGAAACCTGTGCTGAAAGGGTTATATGGGGCTTCTGATACTCCGCACTACAGTGGGGTGACGAAGCTCACAGTCTAAATTTTTCTTACCGTCTCTATGTGAAGGGGCTTGTAATGGTCCAGTTTTCAGCGAACCTATTGTTGTCGCGTCGCTGCAGGTGAGGGTGTGTGAGATTCGGTGTTCCTTGGCTATTGGTTCCTGAAAGTGTGCGTTGGTCTCTTTAGGGTTGACGTTTGGTAACAGGACGGTAACGGAGTGCGAATCGTGTTTCTAACTCGACATCGCTTGTGATGGTTTCGTAACCTATTCGAGACATTGAGTTACCGACACGGTGTACCAAGCACTGGTGCTCAATACGAACTGAAGATTTATGCGCCGCGTCTGGCCCCTCCTAAAATTCGGGGGCCGAGCGGAGGTGGTCCTACAGGAACGGGCCACCATCGAACGCTAGGCCCGCCCATGGGTTAGAGCTTTCGTTGTGTACCGAGAGATCAAGGTTCTCTCATCAAGCATCGAAGGTAGGCGCGCTGGAAGATTTGGAGTTTAAATTCGTGGCTAAGCACCGTCGTCAGGGCAACCTGAACACCCGTCGTATTGCAACCACCGCTGCTGTCGCAGCAACCGCAGCCGTTACCGTACCTGCTGCCGCCAATGCCGCCGAGGTCGTCGTCCCGAACACGGACGTTCGCTTCGAGGTTGCTGGCTTGGAGAACGTTCCGAACATCAAGCAGGTTCCGAACGTTGAGAAGTACGTCCCGTCCTTGAAGTCCAACCAGGGCTCCGGCTACGCTGCCTCCGTTGAGGCACCGGTAGCCCAGGAGGCTCCGGCACCTGCCCCGGCTAAGACTGTTGGCGAGAAGGTCCTCGAGGCTGCTCGTTCCGCAGTTGGCTCCCCGTACGTATACGGCGCCAACGGCCCGAGCGCTTTTGACTGCTCTGGTCTGACCTCTTGGGCTTACCGCCAGGCCGGCGTGGAGATTCCGCGCACCTCTCAGGCACAGGCATCTGCCGGCACCCAGGTGTCCCTGGATGCTCTGCAGCCGGGTGACATCATTGTCTACTACTCCGGCGCATCCCACGTTGGTATCTACACCGGTCACGGCACCATCATTGACGCGCTGAACACCGGCACCCCGGTGGGCGAGCGTTCCCTGAACTACATGCCGATCCACTCTGCTGTTCGCTTCTAAGAGGCGTCTCAGATGATAATTTTGACCCCTTCCGCCACTCTCGTCGCGTTGAAGATGAGTGTGGGGGAGGGGTTCCGCTATTGTTAAACGGAAGTATTTTAGTTTCCCTTGACTGAGGCTATACTTCAGTCAACTATTGCCATTCTCTTAGGATTCTGGGGTGTCCATGTCGCGTCGCCGTCTTGCTTCCGTTATCACTGCGTGTGCGGTGGCGGCAGTTCCACCAACCGTTGTCGCGCCTTCGGTTGTTGCTCAAGAGGTCGGGCAGGAGGACGCGCCGGAGGATCTCGCTGGACTCATCGAGCGTATGGCGGACGTCGCCCAGCGCGTGTCTGCCAAGGGGGAGGAGGTCAAGGGCCTCGAGGATGAGATCGAGAAGACCGAGAAGCGAATCGGCGAACTCGATGAGCAGGCAGCCGGGGCTCAGCGCAACGCTGACGAGGCGTCCGCAGCGTTGGCCGAACAACAGAAGCGAATTGATGCGTTGGCGCAAAAGCGCTATCGGCGTGATGCGGCGTCACCAATCGCAGCGGCGCTCGACGCTGAGGATGTCGCTAGTGCAGTGGAACGCATGGGGTACCTTGGCGCTTTGTCAAAGGCAGCGAAGCGTGAAGAAGACGCTATGGTGGCTGCTTCCGCAGCGGCTGATGCTGCCCACCAGGAAGCAGTCGATGCCGCTGAAGAGGCACGCCGTAGCCGTGATGAACTGGAGCGCCAGCGAGAGACGCTCATGGATGAGCAATCGGAGCTCGAAGAGCAGCAACAGGAGCTGGAAGAAAAAATTGATGCTTTAAGCCCTGAGGCACGTCAAGCATGGGTTGAGCACTTTGGCGGCTCCTCCGATATTGACCTTGCTGCACTCGCTGATGGTTCCGGCTCTGCTGCCGTGCAAGCCGCGATGACGCGTCTGGGCGCACCGTATGGTTGGGGTTCTGCAGGGCCGGACACTTTCGATTGCTCTGGTCTGATGGTGTGGAGCTACCAGCAAATGGGCAAGAGTATTCCGCGCACGTCGCAGGCGCAGATCGCTGGTGGCACGCCGGTGCCGCTGGATCAGCTGCAGCCTGGTGACATTGTGGGCTACTACCCGGGCATTACCCACGTGGGCATGTATATCGGCGACGGGCAGGTCGTTCATGCATCGACGTATGGTGTCCCGGTTGCTGTGGTTCCGCTGAATTCGATGCCGGTTCAGGGCGCTGTCCGGTACTAGCGCATGGCACGGACGCTCCTGGTCACGAATGATTTCCCGCCTACCATTGGGGGAATTCAGTCCTACCTGCGAGATTTCCTCCGCACTCTCGCCCCGCAGGACGTCGTCGTTTTTGCCTCAACACAGGATGTGGATGCCGCTGCTGAATATGACAAGTCGGTGGACTATACGGTGGTGCGGTGGCCGCGTAAGGTGATGCTGCCGACCCCGGCTACGGCCCGTGAGATGCAGCGCCTCATCCGTGAGTACGGTATTGAGACCGTGTGGTTTGGTGCAGCAGCGCCTCTTGCGCTGATGGCATCAGCGGCACGGAAAGCTGGGGCGCGCCACATCGTGGCGACGACGCACGGTCACGAGGTGGGCTGGTCCATGCTGCCTGGGGCCCGACAAGCACTGCGCCGGATTGGAGACACATCTGATGTTGTTACCTATATTTCGGAGTACACTCGCCGTCGACTGACACGGGCGTTTGGCCCGCACCCGCGGTGGGTACATATGCCGTCGGCGGTGAGCCTCGAGGACTTTGTGCCCGCAACGGAGGCGCAGAAGGCGGAAGCGCGCCAGCATTTTGGTTTGGGTGAGGGGCCGGTCATCGTGTGTATCTCACGATGGGTGCCCCGCAAAGGCCAAGATCAACTTTTGCGCGCCATGCCGCGAGTACGGCAGGCGTATCCGGATGCCCAGCTGCTTATTATCGGCCGTGGAAGCTATGAGTCCACACTGCGGGTACTTGCGCAGGAGTACTGTCCTGATGCAGTGCTTAAAGAGGCGCGGGACACCGACGAGCTGCTCATGGCACTGCATGCGGCCGATATTTTTGCCATGCCAGCCCGCACCCGTGGGGGAGGGCTCGATGTCGAAGGGCTGGGGATTGTTTATCTAGAGGCGCAGGCGGCGGGATTGCCGGTCATCGCGGGGGATTCCGGTGGCGCTCCAGAGACCATCACCCCAGAGTCAGGCGTTGTCGTCAGGGGGTCGGTCCTCGCGGAGGTGGAGGAAGCGGTGGAGCTGCTGCTTGGCGACGTCCCCCTGAGGCACCACATGGCAACCTCCGGACGCCGCCACGTGGAGGAGCACTGGACGTGGGAAATTATGGGAGCGCGTCTGCGCGAGGTTCTTGAATGTGACCGGAGCTAAGTCGGAGGTATATCCTACTAGTCATGCTTGAACACTCTCCCTCTGTCGAAGGCGACGACGCTGGCCTCACCATTGGTTTCGATATCGGCGGCACCAACCTTCGTGCTGCAGTCATCGATGCAGCTGGAGAGATTGTAGATTCCACAAGCGTGCCCACAGCCACCGATGCTGGCCAGCTGGAAGATGACATCGTTCGGTGCGTAGAGGAACTTTCAGCTCGACATGACATCACTGCGGTAGGACTCGCCCTCGCCGGGTTCCTGGATCCTGACTGCGAAGTGGTGCGTTTTGCTCCGCACCTGCCGTGGCGTGACGCCGCTGTGCGCGAGACGTTGAGCAAACGAGTAGATGTACCGGTTCGCTTGGAGCACGATGCTAATTCGGCTGCATGGGGCGAGTGGCGTTTCGGTGCCGGCCGCGGTGCCAAGGAGTGGGTCTTCTTTGCCGTGGGCACTGGCATCGGAGCTACGTTGTTTACCGAGGGCCGCATTTACCGCGGTGCCTTCGGAACTGCCCCCGAGTTCGGGCACCTTGTTGTCAACCCCGGCGGACGCTTATGCTCCTGTGGCAAGCGCGGCTGCCTGGAGCGCTACGCGTCCGGCACGGCGCTGCCGGACACCTTCGCAGAATTGCGTGGGAAGTATGAGACCGCGCTTCCTAACAAGCCCTCCGGTGAAGACATCACGGCTGCGGCTCGTCAAGGAGATCCGCTGGCCACAGCCGTCATGGAGGACTTCGGGCAGTGGCTCGGCCAGGGTCTGTCCATGGTGGCGGACGTGCTCGATCCAGAGCTCATTATCATCGGTGGAGGCGTCTCGCAGGACGCAGATTTGTTCCTCGATGTAGCCCGTGAGCGCATGGCACAACAGATTGTCGGTGCCGGTCACCGCCCCGTGGCGCGCGTTGCGACCGCCGAGTTGGGCTCGGCGGCAGGTATGATCGGTGTCGCAGATCTCGCCCGTCAGGAGCGCCGAGGTTAACACCGTATACTTGCCCTTCGTGGAGTCATCCGCGGGGCCGGCACAACCAGAGATAGGACTATAAGCGATGCGAAACAAGTGGTATTGGGCTTTTAAGCACATCTTCTTTGGGCCTGCCTTGCGGGTATGGAACCGCCCATGGTCTGAGGGTATGGAACGCATTCCAGAGTCGGGCCCGGCTATCTTGGCGTCTTCGCATCAAGCGGTCATGGATTCTTTCTATTTTCCGCTGTTGTGCCCGCGGCAGATCACCTTCCTGGCTAAGAGCGAATACTTCACCACCCCTGGACTGGTGGGGCGAGTGCAGAAGTGGTTCTTTAGCTCCGTGGGCCAGGTGCCGATTGACCGTGTGGATAAGAACGCTAGCGATGCCATGTTGGCCAGCGCGCAGCGCATCATGGGGCGCGGCGATCTGTTTGGCATTTACCCCGAAGGCACGCGTTCGCCGGATGGCCGCATCTACAAGGGGCGCACCGGCATGGCCCGCATTGCGCTCACCACAGGGGAAAAGGTGCTGCCGATTGCCATGATCAATACCCGAAAAGCCAACCCTATTGGCTCGTGGATTCCGCGTCCGGTGCGCGTCGGCATGCGCGTGGGCGAGCCTATTGATCCCACCGCGTGGGCAGCAGAACGCGGCCTTGATCCAGAAGATCACGACACTGCCCGCGCTCTCACGGACTATGTGATGAAGCAGCTGGCGGAGCTGACCGGGCAGCCATATGTGGATGTTTACGCCTCTGATGTCAAAGCATCCCTGCAAGCTGGACACGGCTACCCGGAAGGGGCCGAGCCCGGTTCGGAGGCGCAGTAATCTGTGAGCTCTTCTCTCTCTCATCGCCTTGCCTGGCCTGATGTAGCGAAAGGATTATCCATCCTTGGCGTGGTGTTGCTCCACGTCACTTTAGCCGTACCAGAGGCCCAAGATACGTGGCTGGCTGCCTTTAACGTGTGGATAGATCCTCTGCGCCTGCCTTTGTTCTTCCTTGTCAGTGGCTATTTTTCTCAGAAGGTTTTTCGCTTTAGCTTTGCCGAACTGGTTACGCGGCGTCTGTGGTTTTTCTTTGTGCCCTATGTGGTGTGGATGCTCATTGAGCAGCAGACAAAACGCGTGGAGTATCACTGGGTCTTTGGGGATCCCATTTTTGATCCGAGCCAGATGGTGGCCAGCCTTCTCGTGGGCCACTCCATGGCGTGGTTCCTCTATGCCCTCATTCTTTTCAATGTCTTTTTGTGGTGCGTGCGCACGCTCCCGGGGTGGCTGGGTCTGCTATTGAGCTTTCTTCCGATCCTCTTCATGGCGTGGCAAGCGGAGTTTCACTCCATTGCGAAGGCGGTCATGTTCCTGCCGGTGTTCGTGGCAGCGGCGTATTTTCGTGACGTGATTACGGCCTTTGCTGATGCCCTCGAGGCGCCATTTCAAGGACGCTGGGAACAGCGCACGTTGTGGGCTTATTCGGGCATGATGGTGGCCTACGCCGTTGGTTTCTCTGTCCGTCGCGCCTGGGATCAGCGTGCCGAACCTATGGAGATGGCGTGGCCGTTTCCTGGCGCTGAGGTGTTGGCTGACCATGATCTTCACATTCTGGTGCGCATGGTGGAGCAGTTCTGTGAAGTTCCCGTGGGTATCGCCGTGGCGGTGGCCGTGTCCTATATTCCGGCCGTGTCGATGGGGCTTAGATTCATCGGCGCACACACGCTCCCGATCTATCTGGGACACCCAATTGGTTTGACTGTCTTGTATGGCTTCCCCATGGCGCTGTACCCACGAGAAATCTCACTGGCGGGGCAGTGGCCGTTGGACAATACGTGGTTCTGGCTGAGTATGTGCATGGTCTACGCGGGGCTGGCCTCGCTCGCGCTGTGGGCCTTGGGCAAAATTCCGGTGCTGGGCTGGTCACTGAAGCCGCCGGCGTTGGGTCGCCGCCAAGCAGAGCCCATCGAGCCGCTGGAGAACCAAGATGCCGCGGCGACGAGCAGCGCAGCACAAAGCGGATAGGTTTACGGCAGGGGAAGTATCGGTGCTGAGTATGGGCCCCGGTGACAATGGGGAATGGAAGAGAGGCTAGGATACGAAACCGTGCGCTACTTCTACGACACCGAGTTTATCGAGGACGGATCGACCATCGAGTTGGTCTCCATCGGCATCGTGGGCGAAGACGGTAGCGAATACTATGCCGTGTCCACCGATTTCGACCCCTCCAAGGCGAATGCCTGGGTACGTGAGAACGTCCTAGACAAACTGCCGAGTCCCGGCAACGAGGTGTGGAAGTCCCGCGCCACTATCCGTGAGGAACTCCTCGAGTTTATGGGCGGCCATTCCAGCCCCATTGAGCTGTGGGCATGGGTCGGCGCCTACGACCATGTGGTCTTGGCTCAGCTCTGGGGCGACATGGCTGGGCTGCCCAAGGGGCTGCCGCGCTACACGCGTGAGCTGAAGCAGTATTGGGAGTTTGCCGGCCGCCCCACGCTGCCGCCCGTGCCGAATGGGAACCACGATGCGCTTGTCGACGCCCGCCATAACCTCGCCAAGTTCCGCACCTGCGAGCAACACCTGCCGTTGAGCCGCGGCAACCGCGTGAATCTATAAGGTGGGGCAATCGGGGGATTAACTAACGCACTATAGGCGCGAGATGGTTTAATACTGGGTGTGAGTTGGACAGTAGATATTCCCAAAGAAGTGCTTCCTGATCTGCCGCCGCTGCCGGAGGGCATCAACGAGAAGTTCCAGGACGTTATTGCACGTGAGGCCAAGCAACAGCCTAGCTGGGACCAGCTGCAAGCAGATAACGTGCGCAAGATTCTGGAATCGGTCCCGCCCATCGTCGTGGCCCCGGAAATTGAGGAGCTCAAGCGCAAGCTTGCCGACGTCGCCTTGGGCAAAGCCTTCCTCCTCCAGGGCGGCGATTGCGCAGAGACTTTTGAATCCAACACTGAGCCGCACATTCGCGGCAACATCAAGACCCTGCTGCAGATGGCTGTGGTCTTGACCTATGGCGCGTCTACCCCGGTAGTGAAGCTGGGGCGAATTGCCGGCCAGTACGCGAAGCCGCGTTCCTCTGATCTCGATGCGAACGGCCTGTACAACTACCGCGGCGACATCGTCAACGGCGTTGAAGCCAACGAGGAGTCTCGCCGCCACGACCCCGCCCGCATGATTCGTGCTTATGCAAACTCGTCGGCTGCAATGAACCTGGTTCGCTCCCTCACGCACTCCGGCACCGCGGACCTGTACCGCCTGCATGAATGGAACCGCGAATTCGTGGCGAACTCGCCGGCGGGTGCCCGTTACCAGGCTCTGGCCAACGAGATTGAAAACGGCCTGGCGTTCATGAATGCTTGTGGCGTGTCCGATGAAACCCTGCGCTCGGCGGAGATTTACTGCTCTCACGAAGCCCTGCTGAAGGATTACGAGCGCTCCATGCTGCGACTCGGCACAGATTTCAATGGGGAAACCAAGCTCTATGATTTGTCCGCTCACCAGTTGTGGATCGGCGAGCGTACCCGCGGCATCGAGGACTTCCACGTGGCGTTTGCGTCCATCATTGGCAATCCAGTGGGCATCAAGCTGGGCCCTGGCGTGACTCCGGAGCAGGCAGTGGAGTACGCGGAAAAGCTTGACCCGAACCGTGAGCCGGGCCGCCTCACCATGATTGCTCGTATGGGCCACGACAAGGTGCGCTCCGTACTGCCCCCGATTATCAAGGCAGTGGAGGAATCCGGCCACAAGGTGGTCTGGCAGTCCGACCCGATGCACGGCAACACCTTCACTGCGTCCAACGGCTACAAGACCCGCCACTTCGACAAAATTGTCGATGAGGTTCAGGGATTCTTCGAGGTTCACCGCGAGCTGGGGACCCACCCAGGCGGCGTGCATCTCGAGTTCACCGGTGAGGACGTGACCGAGTGCCTCGGTGGCGCTGAGGATATCACCGACGTAGACCTGCCGGGCCGCTACGAATCTGCCGTGGACCCGCGCTTGAACACCCAGCAATCGCTGGAGCTGTCCTTCCTCATCGCGGAAATGCTGCGCAACTAGAAGCTAGTACGGTCTCCAGAGAATCGGCCACGTGCCGTATTCTCCGGAGCCAAACCACCACGCCGCCACCGCAACGGCGAGCGTGGCGAGGCTAACGAGGATAAGAAACCCGAAAAGGGAGACCGCGCTGCGGTTGGTCAAGGGGCGTTCCTCGGGTTCTTCTTCAGCACCGGCAGGAGCGTAGGACTCCTCGACCGGCACCGGCGGCTCAGCCAGAGGGGGAGCCACGGGCGGTTCGACGCGTGTCTCGAAGTCTGGTGCAACTGGCTGGGGCGCGTCAGACCGCGGAGTGTTGAGCGCAGAGGTTGCTTCGAAGACTCGGGTATTGCCAGTGCCGGCAAAATCCGTGGGTACCGCGGCGGTGCGGGCAGCGGCCGAATTATGGGGGATGGGGACTGTAAAGGCCGGCAGCTGAAGCTCGCGGGAGACATCGTCCAAAGCATCGAGGAACTCGCCTGCATCGGCGAAACGCTCGCCAGGGTGGCGTGCGGTGGCGGTGGCCACGAGGGCGTCGAAAAGCATCGGCACGCCTTCGATACGTGAGGAAGGCGCGGGGACATCCGCGTGAACGCGGGCGGTGGCATGGGCCAGCGGAGTTTCACCACTGAAGGGAACGGTGCCTGTGAGCAGCTCGAAGAGCACAATTCCCGCCGAATAGACGTCGGAAGCCGGTGAAATCTCCGCGCCGGTGACCTGCTCCGGGGAGAGGTAGCTGACGGTGCCGACAATCTGGCCGGAACTATCGTGATCCGCGCGCGTTGAGCGCACGAGACCGAAGTCACCTACTTTGACGCGGTGCGTGTTCGTGATGAGCACATTATCCGGCTTGATATCGCGGTGTACGAGCCCGGCGTCGTGGACTTCGCTGAGTCCCGCCAAGACCGAATGCATGACACCAGCGGCGGCATGCGGCGGCATGGGGCCACGCTCCGCGAGAAGCTCGCGTAAGGTGCCGCCGGTGATGAGCTCCATAATGAGATAAATAGGCAGTCCGTCCGCGGAGAAGTCATGGACCCCGACGAGGTTGGGGTGGCTCAGTTGCGCCATGGCGCGGGCCTCGCGCTCGAAACGAGTGACGAAAACGGGGTCATCGTGATAGCGCTCATCCATGACCTTGGCGGCGACGGCGCGGCCCAAACGCATATCCACGCAGCGGTACACAGTGGACATGCCGCCGCGGGCGATCGGCTGGTCGATACGATAGCGTCCCTCAAGAATGTCGCCCACGTTCAGCCTTGTCATGGATTCCAGTATGGTCGATCCTCTCCTCAAAGTGTGATCCCGCTACAGTTGTGTCTGTGACTAATTCTGCGAAACCTGAAGAGAATTCCCATCCCGAACTGGTCGAGTTGCTCGCCGGCGAGGAGCTGCTGACGCTCAAAGACGTGGCTGAAAAGTTGGATCTTCCTATCACCCGCGTCTTTGACTTGCTCAATGCCCGCAAGTTCATTGCTTGGCGTGACCCAGAGGGAAACCGCCTAGTCCCCGCGTCCTTCTTTAACTCAAAGGGCGCCATTTCCAAGTACGTCTCGGGCGTGATTACTGTGCTTTCGGACAACGGGTGGCACGATAACGAAATCTTGGCGCACCTGTTTACCGAGGATGACTCTTTGCCGGGGCGTCCCATTGATGGACTGCATGGTCACCTCGCGCGCGAGGTTATTCGGCGCGCGCAGGCCTCGGCCTTTTAACCGTCGGCGTCTTAGACGCCGACCTTGCAGGAACACCAGCAAAGATCCACTGCGTGGCGCTCCATGCCACGACTACCATGCCGATGACCCAGAACCAGTTGTAGAGCTGGTGGTTTCCGTCACCAGCAAAGGCAACTCCGATGAAGAAGGTGGCGCCCGTAGCGAGCTTGAGGATGGGCAGCGGCGGGCGGAACGTGCCCATCAGCGTCGACACTGAGGCGTAGTACCAGGGCAGCGTGACGGAGTTGAAGACGAATGCCACTTGGTAGGCCGCAGCCGTGGCGGCGATGGCGCGGCGCACGCCGGTGCGACCCCACCACCACACGAGGACGAGCCCGAGCAGCATGAGCACCATGCCGGCAGAACGCAATACCCCGAGCACGCCGTTGTAGGTCGTCTCGGGTGAGAAGAATTGGATGAGGGGCACGAGGACGTCGGCAAGCAGCGTCGGCCCCGCCAACGGGTTGATCACCTTGGAGTTGCCGCTGATCTGTGAGAGCCAGCCCCACGAGCTTCCCGACGCCCACGTGATCACCGCAACCGCTGACGCGACCTCAGCCACGGCAATGATTCCGGACAGAAGGAAAATACCGACTCGTTTGAGCGCCTTCGTCCCTTCCGGTGCCCAGTGGTGAACCATGAGCCACACGATGAACGGCGCGGCGAACACGGCCGTCGCTTTGAGCGAAACTGCAATGCCCACGAGCAGGAGGCTGGCATGAAACTTGTGGTGGACCGCCGCGAGAAGCCCAAGCGAGACCAAGCCGACCATGACGGATTCGTTGTGCATGCCGCCGATCAGATGCAGAATCATGACGGGGTTGGCCACACCCAGCCACAACGCCAATGCGGGATCCCCGCCGATAGCGCGGGCTAGACGCGGGATGGACCAAGCGATGGCAGCGAAGCCGATGACGGAAACGATCTTGTAGACGATGATGCCGGCGGCAACGTGATCACCAACCAGCTGTGTGACGCCCTTGCCCATCCACAAATGCAGCGGCCCATAGGGCGTGGTGGTGTTGCGCCAGTCGTGGGACACTTCCAAGAGGAATGGCCCGGGGTTGACCGCGGCACCTTCGGTGTAGGGATCGAAGCCGTCACGCACCATGGCTCCCTGCATGAGATAGGAATAGACATCCCGGGACGCGAGTGGTGCGGCTATGAGCAAGGGAGCAATCCAGCTGAGCAACATACGTTGGATGTCGCGCAGACCGCCCTCCGGTTTTGGATCCTTGAGCTGCGGGGCAATGACGTGACGCCCAGCCAGGACCCACGCGCCGACAAGACCGAAGAGGCCAATCCAATACAGGACCATGCCGATGTTGCGGCCGTGTCCGTAAGCAAGGAAGCCAATATTGAGCGCCTCCAAGACGCCGCCCCGGTTGCGGGTAGCGCCGCCGGAGAAGGACGCCAACGCCAGAATGATGCTGGCGACAATGCCCAAGGGAAGCGGGTTGGGGATGCGTAGGGCAATACGCGTGGATGTGCGGGCAGCCATGCTACATCCGGCGGGCGGTGGATTTGCGGGCAAGATCCTCCAGCGTTGCAGTCACATCTGGAGAGACGTGGGCGTCGTACAAGTGCGACAGGCCCGACTGTGTCAGTTCGGTGATGCGCTGCTCGACGACGTCCGGCGCTCCCGACTCAGCGATAATCTCAGCCATACGCGAAATCTCATCGGGGTCTTCGGTTTGGCCAATGAGGCGACGAAGCTCTGCCGCGGCGACGGGGTCAGTGGCATCCGTGCGCTGCAGCGCGAGGGAGAGCAACACGGTGCGCTTGCCCTCGCGGAGATCGTCACCGGCAGGTTTACCGGTAATAGCGGGGTCACCAAAAACTCCGAGAAGGTCATCACGAAGCTGAAAGGCGATACCAATATCGCGGCCGTAGCCGCGGAAGGCAGCGATGAGCTCCTCCGATGCCCCTGCCACAGCCGCACCAAGGTGGAGTGGGCGTTCGATGGTGTAGGCGGCCGTCTTAAATCGGTTCACGGAATCCGCCAAGGAGGCATCCTCGGAGCCCTCAGCCTCGAGTGAGATATCCAGCATCTGGCCCCCGATAACCTCGCGGCGCATACCGCGCCAAGGCTCGCGCACGCGAGCAAGTGCCTCAGGGCTCAGACCTGAATCCTGGAGCATGTCTTCTGCCCAGACCAGTGCCATATCGCCGATGAGGATGGCGAGAGATTGGCCGAAGAAATCTGCGTCTCCATTCAATTCCAATTCGCGATGGCGGGCAGCGACTCCTCGGTGAACGGTGGGGTTCCCGCGCCGGGTATCGGAGGCATCCACAATGTCATCGTGGATAAGCGCGCACGCTTGAATGAACTCGAGTGAGGAGGCAGCGCGCAGCATTGCCTCCGGCGATTCCGATCCCTCCAGACCATGTGCGCCCACGAAGCCGGCCCAGGCATAGAGCGGGCGGATGCGTTTTCCACCATTAAGAACAAAGGATTCCAAGTAGGAGATGGCGTGGGTTACCGGCTGGCCAATAGCGGCGATGGAGTCGCGCTGTCCGTCGAGGAAGAAGGCAAGCTCAGCGCGCACGGCAGCGGGGATATCGTCCAGGGTAGGAATCTTCGGTTCAGTCACACTTGTCACGATACCTGGCAGGGGCGAGCAGGTTAAGCGCCAGGTTGGGTGGTGTCGACGGGCGTGAGCGGTACGGAGGACTGCAGGATAGCGAAAGGCCGTGAATCGGCAGGGTAGTAGAGCTGGCGCAGGAAATCTGTAAAGCCCATGCGGCGATATAAGCGGAAGGCGGAGTTGGCTTCGCCTGGATGCTCGGGCGTGGATAAGAGGATGTAGCGCGCCGGCAGATTCCAAGCGAGGGCTTCGAGAATGCTGCGGCCAAGCCCGTGGCCCTGTTCTGCTGGGCGGACGTGGATTTCTGCGAGCTCAAAATAGTTATGGAGGATGTCCTCCTGTTCCGGGCTGGGGCCGCCAATAGTCATCAATGCACGGCGGAGCTGCCTATCCCACCACGTATCAGGGGAGCCTAAGAAACCGTAGGCAAAGCCGGAGATTCCGTACTCGGTGGTGGCGACCACGCAGGAAAAACCTGGCCGCATGAGGTCTGACTTCCAGCGCGCGATCGAGTTGTCACGCATGGCCTCTGAGTAGCCCATGGCCTCGATATAGATGTCTACCAACTGTGGAAGGGCAATCGCGAACTCTTGGGGGCTCAAACGGCGCAGCGTATAACTCACAGTTCTAATAACAACAGATCCGTACAGCCGGCGAAAGTGGAACCGAAAAATGAAGGTTGGAGTCGTCGCGTTAGCGTTCGAAAAACGAGGAATAATTTACTTAAACCGTTGCAAGAGTCGAACACGTGAACTAATGTTAGGGGTGGATGTACGGAGGCGGTCCTACAGTGATTCGCAGAAGCTTAGGGAAACGTCACAGGTGAGTGTCTCGGGCACACAGTCAGTAGGTGCGGTTATGGCAAACAAGGAGGAGTGGTCATGGCACAGGTAATTTCAGCAACAGCGGCAGCGCGGGGGCGTAGGCGAGAGTCAATGCAAAGTGTCCGGCGCGATCGCTTTCTAACTCAGGCCCTTGATTTGCTGGCGGATGCCCGCTCAAGTGCCGCGCAGGGTCGCTTTGAAGACGCTCTAGAGATGGCTTATCGTGCGTCGCTGCGTGCAGCCGGGGCGCGGGTAGCAGCATCGTCGGTGTCTCGGCGTCGCCGTCTGCCTACTTCTGCATGGGAGCAGGTTGCCCTCGTAGGTCCGGCGGACGCTCAGTGGGCGGCAGAGTTTAAGGAGTACTCGCGGGTGCGTTCTCGTGTGGCGTCGGGAATGGATCCAGTTCCTCATGAGGATGCTGTCTATGAGTATTTGGCGCTGGCTGCGCGATATGTCGACGCGACCGAATCTGAACTCGGTTTCGGTGGCTTGGCTGCGTAGTGGGATTAGCTGCAGTTGGCAGTTATTTTTGTGATCGTGGTGACGTAGTAGCCGGGCGCAGGGAGACGGACTGTCTTTGCGGGAACTATCTCGCTACTCTTGACGTTATAGAGGTAGACATTCCCTAAAAAGACATCATTTACCCGAATCTCACTACGGAGGACGCTGTGGCCCTTTCTGAGCAAGAACAGCAAGCACTGCGTGAAATTGAGCAGTCGCTGCTGGCCAATGACCCCGACTTTGGTGCGTCTGTAACTGGTGATTCCTCCTTTGGCGGGGGATCCGGTGCCATTACCCTCCGTGGAGTGGCACTCGTTGTCGTCGGCCTGTGCATGATGGTGGGCGGTATCGCTCTCGCGCAGCAGTCGCTATGGTTTATCGCACTCTCCATTCTCGGCTTCCTTGTGATGTTTGGTGCAGGTGTCTGGATGCTGCGTGGAAACTCTGGAGACTCCTTGGTGTCTGTTTCCACTGCCTCTTCGTCCCGTCCCCAGCAGTCGAAGAAACGACATGGTGGTATGGGCGATCGTTTGGAAGATAACTTCCGCCGTCGTTTTGAGGAGCGTTAAGAGCTCTCACTAGCTTTCTAGCGCCGTACTACTTTGCGGTGATGACGTTAGTCATCGCATGCAGAGTGGTGCGGCGCTTTTGTGTTTTGTTGGGGTGCCCCACTTTGCCCCACATTCCCCACTTTGCCCCACCAGGGTGATACTGGGGGTGCTGAAGCGCGTGTTTGGCGGGTGCTTGGGGGTTAACTTGTGGGTGATTCTGCAGGAAAGGAGAGAGCTGTAGGGGGAAGAGTGGGTAAAGCTACTTAAGTTACATGTGATTCTAAAGTGTTAGGTGGGGTTATCTGGGGGACGTGTCAAGAGGGTTTTGGGGAATTTCCCCCACCGAAAAACAGGCTATTTATCTGCGATTATAGTGAGACACGCGCGTGTACTTTGCCTTCAAGGTGTGGAAGGTGGGGGAAAGTGGGGTAGAGTGGGGCGTAGCGGAGGAGAGTTGATCTCCTGTCGCGAGAGGAATCCGGAGTTTTCGAGTGACAGGAAGGTGGACCCGGGATGTTTCTCGGTACCTACACTCCCAAGCTCGACGACAAAGGGCGGCTCACGCTTCCGGCGAAGTTTCGTGAAGAACTGGCCGGTGGCCTCATGGTCACCAAGGGGCAGGATCATTCGCTCGCGGTGTATCCGCGGGAGGAGTTCGCGGCACGAGCTAGGAAAGCGGCGGCTGTGTCACGTACCAACCCGGACGCGCGTGCGTTTATCCGTAACTTGGCTGCGAGTGCGGACGAGCAACGTCCTGACGGGCATGGGCGTATCACGTTGTCCGCGGGTCATCGCGAATACGCAAACCTCACCAAGGAATGCGTAGTTGTTGGCTCAGTTGATTTCCTCGAAATCTGGGACGCAGCTGCGTGGGCTGAGTACCAGGCGCAAACTGAAGACGCTTATTCGGCAGCAGATGCCGACGACGTGCTTGCCGGCCTCTTGTAAGGGCCGGGACAACGAGAGTGCGTGTACGGACTCTGCCCGAGGAAGATGATCTGGTGTACTTCCCCGACATCAGAAGCCTTCCTCGGACAGGGCCCTATACGCACTCAATCTTTATCGAACAAACCAGACAGCGAACTCAGGCGCCTTGAGGAAGGGGGACAGCGGGCTGTGGCACAGGATGAGACCATCACCTACGACGTGAACGATAATCACGGTCACGTACCCGTCATGCGTGAGCGCATGGCGCAGTTGCTGGCACCCGCAGTTGAGGCCGCAGGAGAGAATGCCGTCATCGTGGATGGCACTCTGGGGGCGGGTGGTCACAGCGAGTACTTCCTCCAAAAGTTCCCTTCCGTGCGCATCATTGGCGTGGATAGGGATGGGCAATCATTAAGTAATGCTTCGCAGCGTCTCTCTGCCTTCCCAGAGCGCTTCGTTGGAGTTAATGCCCGTTTCGATGAGGTTGGTGGCGCCATTGCAAACGGTGAGGGTGAAATCTTTGCCATCGCCCGGGAACATGGCATTGCCGGGGCGCTGTTTGATCTTGGCGTGTCCTCCATGCAGCTCGACCAGGTTGACCGTGGCTTTGCGTACAAAACGGATGCGCCGCTGGATATGCGCATGGACCCGAGCCAGGGGATAACGGCTGCAGATGTACTCAATACCTACAGCCACGGGGACCTCGCTCGCGTGCTGAAAACTTATGGCGATGAGCGCTTTGCTGGCAAGATTGCCTCCGCAGTGCTCAAAGAACGGGATAAGGAACCGTTTACCACGTCTGCCCGTCTCGTCGAGTTACTGTATGACGTTATTCCGGCAGCCACTCGCCGCACCGGCGGCCACCCGGCAAAACGTACTTTTCAGGCGCTGCGCGTGGAGGTTAACCGGGAACTTGAGGCCATCGAGCAGGTTATTCCCGTCATTACGGATGCGCTTTCCGTCGGCGGGCGTGCGGTGTTCATGAGCTACCAGTCCCTCGAGGACCGCATTGTGAAGCAGGCCTTCAAAGAGCTCAGCACTTCCACCACTCCGGCAGGTTTGCCGATGGATCTTCCTGGAACTGCCGCCCACTATTCCATTGTGACGCGTGGTGCGGAAAAGGCTAGCGAGGAAGAGATTGCTGAAAACTCGCGGGCCGCGTCAGTACGCGTTCGCGCCTTGGAACGAGTGGATGGAACCCCATCGTTCCATGACCCGGGAGGAACATCATGACGCTTCGAGACCGCACAGCCCTTTCCCGCCACCACGAGAGGACCCCTACCATGGGAGCAAGCCGCGATTTCACCACTGGATCCGACTACGCTGGTCAGTCAACTGCGCTGCTTGAGCGCAGCCGCCGCACGACTCCGCTGCCCAGCCGTTCCCCGCACCGCGGCACCGTACCTACTCGCCGCAAGAGAGAGGGGCTGCGTGGAGGCCGTCTCGGCTCGAAGCAGGTTGTAAGCAACCGCGGGCGCCGCGTTGTTCAGAAGCCCAAGAACAATGGACGCTTTGCACGGCTGTCAGTCATCGCCATCACGTTGCTTATCACTGGTGTGATAGGAGCGATGTGGCTATCGGGTCTGTCGACCTCGCAAACATTCAAGATTCAACAGCTCACGGCACATGAATCAACGCTTGATAATCAGCTGGAGACCCTCAACCGGGATTTGGAGAATGTTCGTTCAGCCTCGGATGTTGCCCGCCGTGCGCACGAAGCCAACTTGGGAATCCCAGTACAGCCGGGCATCGTTGAAGTAAATGGCGAGGGAAAACCTGAAGAGAAGCGTGAAGCGACTCCTGAGATGGAATCCGTCGTGGACGTCAACGGCGAGCCAGTTCGCCCGGGCCGAGCGTCGAGTGATCCCAACGCAACGGCCAATATGTCTGACAACCTTAATGTCCGTCCGAACCTCCACACTGGCCAGCCACACCGAGACAATGCAGAGCGCGATGCGTCTGCGGAGCATGAGGACCACGGGGAGGAATCTGCTCCGGCTGAAGGCGGCGTGGAGCTTCCGGATATTCCGGCACAGGCGCCCTACGCAGCTCGCGGTTAGATTCCGACCCCTGCCCGCGCGTGCCTGCGCGGGCACGCGGTGATCATAGGGCACAATTCGGGGGTAAGTAGGCCCGCCGCTCGCGGCGGCAAACCAGGCCCATCTGCTGCAGAAAGAAAGGTGACGTGTGACTCCACCACACAACGGTGGTCGGCGCCCGAGGCGCCCTTCCACGGCCCGTGCTTCCCAACCACGTGGCACAGCGCACCAGCCCCGGCAGCGATATGAGGCCGATAGGGTTATCCCCGCGACGCGAGACAAGCATCCGCGGACTGGAAAACCGGCTGTCAGCCAGCAGAAGACGATGCGCCGCCGTGTGCATGTTGTCGCTTCACTGCTGCTTGTCGTCATGTTGGCGTGGATGGGGCGTCTTGCCTGGGTACAAATCGTGTGGGGGCCAGACCTCGCAGCGAAGGCGGCCGCTCAGCGAACCCGCGTCTATATCGACACCGCTGGCCGTGGTGAGATTCTTGACCGCGATGGACAGCGCCTCGCTTACACCATGCGCGCGCGTTCGCTGACAGTATCGCCAACGCGTCTGCGCGATGAATTGCGCCAGCAAGAAAAGCTCGAGGCCGTCAACACCGCTGAGTACGCCGGCCTTGCACCCGATGCCCAGGAGTCTTTCCTCGATAACAAAGTCAAAGACCGCCTCACCGAGATGGCGGAGGGTATCCCGTCGATGCTCAAGGACGCGGGTATCGATGCTGGAGATGTGGACTCCGACCAGATTATGGACAAGCTCCGCGCTGATACGCAGTACGAGGTGCTCGTTCGTAACGTGGACCCAGATGTCGCAGTGGAAATTTCGGAGCGGTTCCACGGTCTTGCTGCCGATGAACAGCAGATTCGCCAGTACCCCAACGGATCGATCGCGGAAAACGTTATCGGCAAGGTGTCCATGGATGGGCAGGGCCAGTTCGGCTTTGAAGCATCGGGAGACACGACATTGACTGGTATTGACGGTAGCTCCACCGAGGATGTCTCCGCCAGTGGTCAGGTTATCCCGGGCACCCTCCGCGACCAGGTGCCGACTACCGACGGCAAGAACGTTACCTTGACCCTGGACCTTGACCTGCAGACCTACGTCCAGCAGAAGCTGGAGAAGGCGAAGGCAAATTCCAAGGCTAAGAGTGCTGAAGCAGTGGTTCTTGATGCCGCCACCGGACAAGTCCTCGCTATGGCGAACACGGACACTATCGATCCGAACAAGGACATTGAGAAGCAGCTGGACAAGGATAAAACCTTCGATAACCTCAGTATTTCCCATCCTTTCGAGCCGGGGTCGGTAGCCAAGATTATTACCGCAGCGGCAACGATTGAAGAAGGTTTGACCGATCCTGATGAGGTCCACCAAGTGCCAGGTTCTATTGATATGGCCGGCGTGACCGTGAGCGATGCGTGGCCACACGGCGTCGAGCCGTATACGACCACGGGTGTCTTTGGTAAGTCGTCGAATGTGGGCACTCTCATGTTGGCCGAGCGCCTGGGACAGGAAAAATACGCCGACTATCTCAAGAAGTTTGGTCTCGGCCAAACCTCGGGCATTGAGCTGCCCAACGAGTCACCTGGCCTCGTTCCTGCGCTGTCGCAGTGGTCCGGCGGTACTTTTGCCAACTTGCCCATCGGCCAGGGACAAGCGTGGACTTCGCTGCAGCTCGCTTCGATTTACCAGACCCTGGCCAATGACGGTGAGCGCATTGAACCGCGCATTATTGATTCCATCACCGGGCCAGATGGAACTAAGGAAGAGCTTGAGGAGCCAGAAAAGACACAAGTGGTGAGCCCCGAAACGGCACGCACCGTGGTGGATATGTTCCGCGCTGTTTTCCAATCCGATGAGCAGGGCATCAATAACGGCACCGCCGGTAACGCAAAGATTGAGGGATACCAGCTGTCCGGTAAAACAGGTACGGCACAGAAGGTAGATGAAGAGACCGGTGCCTACTCCAATTCCAAGTACTGGATCACGTTTGCGGGCATCGCGCCTGCCGACGACCCCCGTTTCGTCGTCGCCGTCATGCTTGACGAGCCAGAGTCCGGCGTGAACGACGATGGTTCTGGCGGCCAGTCGGCTGCACCAGTCTTCAGCGACATCGCCGCATGGCTGCTCAACCGCGACAACATTCCACCGTCACCACCGGCCCCGCCGCTGACATTGCGTGCCGAGTAGACCTTATTGAGTCAGTAAACGATAGAAAAAGAAGAACAACACAGAGGAGACACAGTGACAAGCAGTATCAGCCTCGAGCACCTAGCGGACATTGCCGGCGGCCGCGTGATCGGGGACGCCTCGGTCACCGTTGACTCGTGCGGCCTTAACTCCGCCACGCTGGCACCGGGCGGGCTCTTCGCGGCGCTGCCTGGTACTCGCGTGCATGGTGCGCGTTATGCCGCGGATACCCCGGCGGCAGCCATTCTCACTGATGAGGACGGACAGGCCCTTCTTTTAGAGGTAGGGGAGTCTCGTCCCATCCTCGTGGTGGAGGATATTCGCGCCATCCTCGGTCTCGTAGCCGCGGAGA
Source organism: Corynebacterium minutissimum (assembly GCF_016889765.1). NCBI lineage: Bacteria > Bacillati > Actinomycetota > Actinomycetes > Mycobacteriales > Corynebacteriaceae > Corynebacterium > Corynebacterium minutissimum. The sequence goes on along the minus strand of NZ_CP069533.1, from coordinate 482,834 downwards.
TTTATGGACACCCCACCGAAAAGCTCACCGTTCTCGGCGTAACGGGCACGTCGGGTAAGACCACGACGAGTTACCTCCTCGAGGCCGGTCTCCTTCACGCTGGCTATTCGGTGGGCCTCATCGGAACGACTGGTACCCGCATCAATCGCGAGCCGGTGCCGACGTCCTTGACCACCCCAGAGGCCCCGACCCTTCAAGAGCTGTTCGCCCGCATGCTGTCTGAGGGCGTGACCCACGTGGTCATGGAGGTCTCTTCCCATGCCTTGGAGCTGGGGCGTGTTCGGGGCACGCGCTTCGACGTCGGTGGCTTTAGCAATCTGAGCCAGGACCACTTGGATTTCCATCCCACGATGGAAGACTACTTCGAAGCCAAAGCCGCGCTTTTCGACGGCCCCCAGGCCGCCGAACGCGCCGTCATCTGCGTCGATGATGACTGGGGCAAGCGCATGGCGAAACGTGCGGCAGCACTACCGCTTACACGCGTTGCAACACAGGGCGAGGCTGATATCACGGCACGCCAACTCAGCACCGAGGCCACTGGTGCCCAGCAGGTGGAAATGACGATTGCCGCCAGCGGTACGACCTATGACTTCCGTCTTCCTATGCCAGGTGAATTTAATATCGCTAATGCCGCCCTGGCGACGGGCATGGCCGCAGCCATTGGACTCGACCCGCAGACCTTCCTCGATGGCGTGGAAAAAGTCGCCGTGCCTGGACGCATGGAACGCATTGACCGCGGCCAGGACTTCGTAGCAGTCGTGGACTATGCACACAAACCAGCCGCCATCGCCGCGGTACTCGATACCCTGCGCGGACAGCTGGAGGGAACGCCTGGCCGTATAGGCATCGTCGTCGGTGCTGGCGGTGACCGCGATTCTTCCAAGCGCCCGCTGATGGGAGCCGCGGCCGCGAAACGTGCCGACCTAACCGTTGTAACCGACGACAACCCTCGCACCGAAGACCCCGCCACTATCCGCGCGGCCGTCATTAAAGGCGCCCGTGAAGCGAACCCCGATGGCGATATTCGCGAAGCAGACTCCCGCGCCGCAGCTATCGACGAAGTCGTTGCGTGGGCACGGCCCGGTGACGCCGTCATCGTCGTAGGCAAAGGCCACGAAGTGGGCCAGCTCATTGGTAAGACGATGCACCACTTCGACGACCGCGAAGAATTGTCGCGAGCCCTCGACGAAGTTCTTCGTCACAGCGCGAATCAGGACTTAGCGGGGTACCGTGACAGCGACGATGATTCTCAGTCCAAGGAGGACGCATGATCGCCTTAAGCCTCAGCGAGATCGCTCAGATCACCGGCGGCCGTCTCGATCACGTTGAGAATCCGGATGCCCAGGTCACCGGCTTCGTCGAATTCGATTCCCGCAAAGTTACCCCGGGTGGCCTTTTCGTCGCGCTGCCGGGTGCGCGCGTCGACGGACACGACTTTGCCGCGACTGCTATCGAGAAAGGCGCGGTTGCTGTCCTAGCAGCACGCCCGGTCGGCGTTCCAGCCGTCATTGTGGAGCCTCGTGGGCGCGTCGAAGGTGATGGGGCCAATGCGGATATCTATGCCAACGATGAGGACGGCTCCGCGGCGGCGGTCGTCCACGCGCTGTCCGCTTTGGCCCGGGCGGTCACCCAGCGTTTGACGCAGTACGAGCTCAACATTGTGGGCGTGACAGGTTCTGCCGGCAAGACCTCGACCAAGGACCTTATCGCCACGATTTTTCGCTCGGTAGGGGAGACCGTGGCACCACCAGGTTCCTTCAATAATGAGATCGGTTTGCCCTACACGGCATTGCGCTGTGATGAGCATACCCAGTACCTTGTCGCCGAGATGTCGGCTCGCGGAATTGGCCACATTCGCCACCTCACCGACATCACCGCCCCGCGCATCGGCGTGGTTCTCAACGTTGGCTCTGCCCATCTGGGAGAGTTCGGCTCTCGAGACAACATCGCGAAAGCCAAAGGCGAGCTTATCGAGGCATTGCCCACCGCAGCCGAGGGCGGCGTCGCCGTTCTCAATGCCGATGACCCCTTCGTTGCCGCTATGGCACCCCGCACAAACGCCAAGGTGGTGTACTACTCCACGGAGACTCGCCGTGGTGGTGCTCCGGCGGCGCAGTACTATGCCACGGACATTGTGCTTGACGACGTCGCCCGCCCTTCCTTCACCCTGCATAGCCCCGGCGCCCAACCAGTGGACGTCAAGCTCCAAGTGTTCGGCTCCCACCAAGTCTCCAATGCGCTAGCGGCAGCGGCCGCGGCGATTGAGCTGGGGCTGTCTGCGCAGACAGTGGCCAATGCGCTGTCTGGGCATCGCAACGCCTCGGAACACCGCATGGACGTGCGTACCCGCCGGGATGGTGTCACCATCATTGATGATTCCTATAACGCCAACCCAGATTCCATGCGTGCTGCCATCGCTGCTCTGGCCTATACGGCCGCCGCGCGCCCAGATGCCCGTGCCATCGCCGTATTGGGTGAGATGGGCGAGCTCGGCAGTGACGCTGAGGCAGCGCACCGCCAACTAGGTGAGGTTCTGGCGAAATACCACGTTGGTCACCTCATCGCAGTGGGAGAAAGCGCGAACTGCCGGGCGATGACGGAGGCTGCGGCCGAGCAGGGTATAAATACAATGGTGTGCGCCGATGCCGCTGCGGCAGCGAAAGCGGTCGAGGGTATCCTGCGCGCGGCCCCGAGAGGGGTCGAAGACTGGGCCAACCGCACTGTCAAGGACGTGGTCTTGGTGAAGGCATCTAATGCCCAGCGGCTCTGGTTGGTCGCGGAAGAGCTGAACCACAGCTAGCCGCTAGAAAGGACTTCAAGCACGTGACTCAGATCATCATCGCTGGTGTGGTCAGCTTCCTCGTGGCGATCTTTACCACCCCGCTGCTTATCCGGTACTTCTCTGACGCCGGCCGCGGGCAGGAAATCCGCGAGGACGGACCTAAATCGCACCTGCGCAAACGCGGAACCCCTACCATGGGCGGCCTCGCTATTCTGGCCGGCATCCTGGTGGCTTACCTCGTTGTGGGGTTCTACGGCAGGCTTACCGGCCATGTGGGCTTTACCGCATCCGGTGTACTCGTCCTTGGTCTTACCTTGGGCCTGGGTGCCGTGGGTTTTGCGGATGATTTCATCAAGCTGTTTAAGAAGCGCAACCTGGGCCTTAATAAGACCGCCAAGCTTGTCAGCCAACTCGCGCTGGCCCTGCTTTTCGGTTTCTTGGTGTTGCGCTTCCCTAATGAAGAAGGGCTCACCCCAGGATCCACCAAGCTGTCCTTTACCCGCGACCTGAAGACCTTCGACCTCGCGGTTGGGGGAGCAGTTGTGGGCACCATCGTGTTCCTTGTCTTCATGTACATCCTCATTGCGGCGTGGTCGAATGCGGTGAATCTTACTGACGGCCTCGACGGCCTTGCAGCGGGTGTGACGGCCATTGTGATGGGCTCCTATTCGCTCATGACCTTCTGGCAGTTCCGCTATTCCTGTGCTTCCGAGTTCACCGCCGGCTGCTACCAGGTCCGTGATCCGCTTGACCTTGCGGTCCTCGCCGCTGCCGGCCTTGGCGGCTGCTTGGGCTTCCTGTGGTGGAACGCTGCACCGGCCAAGATCTTCATGGGCGATACCGGATCCTTGGCTCTGGGCGGCCTCGTTGCTGGTATTTCCGTGGCCAGCCGCACGGAGCTGCTGATGATTGTCATCGGTGCTCTCTTCGTTATTGAGACGGTGTCTGTGGTCATCCAGATTGTTGTCTTCCGCACCACCGGCAAGCGCTTTTTCCGCATGGCTCCAATCCACCATCACTTTGAAAACGGCGGCTGGGCAGAGACAGCAGTGGTGGTTCGCTTCTGGCTCTTGGCAGCCATGGCTGCCATGGCTGGTGTGGCCATCTTCTACGGTGACTGGCTCACCGCCAGCGGCATTGGCTTAAGCGCATGAGCCCCCGTCCTGATTTCCTCAACGGCCGCGTCCTCATCGCCGGTGCAGGTGTATCTGGTCGCGGCTGCGCCGTAGTACTCGCTGGCCTCGGCGTCGATATCACCGTCGCGGACGGTAATGCGGATTCTCGATCACGTCTCGAGTCGGAATTGGGAGTAGCTACCGTGGACACTGACACGGTGGATTGTGCGGACTATTCCCTCGTGGTGACCTCCCCAGGCTGGCGCCCCGATTCTCCACTCCTCGCTGCCGCGGCGTCCTGTGGCCTTGACGTCATCGGCGATGTCGAGCTGGCCTACCGTTTAGACCGCGCCGAGGTATTCGGCGCCCCTCGCCGCTGGTTGGCTATCACCGGAACCAACGGTAAAACCACCACCACGGGCATGCTCGCGGCCATTATGGCTGCGGATGAGCAGCGCTCTGGCCTGCGGTCCCAAGCAGTAGGCAACATCGGTGTGTCTCCCTTCGATGCCCTTGCTGCAACTCCCCGCGTGGACATCCTCGTGGCAGAGCTGTCCTCCTTCCAATTGCACTGGTCTTCCCAGTTGCGCCCAGAGGTGGGTGCGCTTCTCAACCTGGCTGACGATCACCTGGACTGGCATGGCTCCTTTGAGGCCTATGCCGCGGACAAAGCGAAAATCCTGGGCGGTGACCATGCCGTGATCGGCCTGGATGACGACTACGTGAGCACTCACTACGGTCACGCCGAGTCGCCCCGCATCGGTTTTACCCACACCGAGCCTGCCCCAGGCCAAGTCGGTGTGAGCGCCGGAGGGCTATTCATTAACGACCTCGCCGGAGTCACGGTCACCGTCATCGATGATGTGACGACTCTCCAACCCGCGGGTCTGGCTGGCGTTCTCGACGCCGCGGCAGCTGCGGCCGTCGCTGCCCGGGCAGGGGCCCATCCGGCGTCCATCACGGAAGGACTCCAGTCGTACGTCGTTGCCGGGCACCGCGGCGAAATCGTGCACGAGCACGCAGGCGTAAGCTACATCGACAATTCCAAAGCTACCAACCCGCACGCGGCAGAAATCGCCATGCGCGGCCTCGACTCTGTGGTGTGGGTCGCCGGCGGTCAGCTCAAAGGCGCAGACGTGAGTGACCTGCTGCGCACCCACGCGGACCGGATGAAGGCGGCGGTTCTGGTGGGCGTCGATAAGCACGTGCTCGCCCAAGCCCTCACCAAGGCCGCACCACACGTGCCCATCGTGCTGGTGGAAAGCCGCGACCCCCAGGCTGCCATGGATGAGGCCGTGGCAGCGGCGGTGCAACACGCCGACGCCGGCGATACCGTACTTTTGGCACCGGCTGCGGCATCGTTGGATATGTACACCGGAATGAGCCAGCGCGGCGACATGTTTGCCGCCGCCGCCCGCCGCCTCGCCCGCTAACCAGGAGCATTCGCCGTGACCACTACCCAGAAGCCACCCCGCACGCTGGGCCACCGCGCGCGCGATATCCGCGAGCGCCTGCGCGCCTACCCCGGGCTGGATTACCAGATGCTGCGCATCGCCATTTTCTCGCTCATCGGTATCGGCGTGCTCATGGCTTTTTCTTCGTCGATGGCGACCTCGCTTTCGGAAAGTGACAGCCCCTGGTCGGCTGCTTTGCGCCAATGCATCCTCGTGGCTGCTGGTCTCATCGTGTTCTGGATTGGTTTGCGGATCTCCCCGCGAACGCTACGAGCGCTGGTGCCGTGGTTCCTGGGACTGGCCATCGTGCTGCTCATCCTGGTTCTGATCCCCGGCGTAGGTACAGGACGTGCCGAGGTCGGTTCGCAGTCATGGATTATGCTGCCCGGCGGCGTTGCCTTCCAACCCTCCGAGTTCGCACGTGTGGCCGTGGGGATGTATGGTGCGTCCGCTTTGGCGGATAAGACTCATCGCTCGATGCGCCTGACTGACCCGTTCATGATGTACTCCATCATTTCCGGCATCATGTTCGTGCTCATCGTGGCGCAGGGCGACTTGGGCATGGGTGTGTCCTTTGCCTTGGTGGTGGTCTTTACCCTCGTCTTTGCTGGTGTGGACTGGCGTGTGCCGACGGTCGTCGGTGTCTTCGGCGTCATCGGCATGGCTACGGTTTTCCTGGCGGGCGGCTTCCGTTCCCACCGCTTCCACACCTACTTTGATGCCCTGCGCGGCAACATCGAAGACACGCAAGGTACAGGTTTCCAGGCGTACCAGGGCTTCCTCTCGCTCGCCGACGGCGGCTTCTGGGGCGTCGGCCTAGGCCAGTCCCGCGCCAAGTGGTTCTACCTGCCGGAAGCGAAGAATGACTTCATCTTCGCCATCATTGGCGAGGAGCTCGGCCTGTGGGGCGGCGCTTTGGTCATCGGGCTCTTTGCCATTTTGGGCTACTTCGGGCTGCGCACTGCCAAAAGAGCGCAGAACCAATTCCAGTCTCTGCTCGCGGCGACGTTGTCTGTTGGCGTGGTGGTCCAGGCCTTCATCAACATCGGCTATGTCATCGGTGTGCTGCCGGTGACGGGTATTCAACTGCCCATGATTTCTGCCGGTGGTACTGCTGCGATTATTACGATTGGCTCCATGGGCTTGTTGTGCAACGTTGCGCGCCACGAGCCACTGCAGGTTTCCGCCATGCAGAACTTTGGCCGCCCGCTCTTTGACCGTATTTTCCTGATTCCGGAGCCCACTCCTCCCAACGAGCGTCGCGGTGGTGCGCACCGCGCAGACCGAGAGCGCGACGGTCGTGGAGAACGCGCCCAGCGCCGTCAGCGCCCGCAGACGCAGCGTCACACGGAGCGCAGCCGCGAAGAACGATTTGGTCGCGCGGTCACCGGCCGCCGTGTTCCGCGCCAGGAGGCGTCCGGGGACCGTCGGCGCGGCGAGCGCCGGTAGGGACGCGCTGCGCTGGTAGCCTGTAGGGCATGAATGCCACGCCAATTTCCGTCGTCATCGCAGGTGGCGGCACTGCCGGACATATCGAACCAGCGCTTGCCGTGGGGGAGGAGCTGCGTCAGCGCCACGGTGCGCGAGTGACCGCTTTAGGTACCCCACGTGGTCTGGAGGGAGATATTGTTCCGGCGCGCGGCGTGGACTTGCGCATGATTACACCGGTTCCGGTGCCACGTAAGATCAATGCAGATGCGTTCAAGCTGCCGTGGCGCGTCATAAAGTCCGTGCGGGAAACCCGCGCGGTCCTTCAAGACGTGGCTGCGGACGCCGTCTTCGGTACCGGTGGTTACGTTGCTGCCCCCGCGTACCTAGCGGCGAAGTCGCTGGGCATTCCTTTCTTCGTCCTGGAGACTAACGCGTTGGCGGGCATGGCCAACAAGCTGGGCGTGCGTCTGGGCGGAATCGGCTTTAACGCGCAGGAAGGCTCCGGCATGGCAGGCGAGGTCCTCGGTATCCCGGTACGTCCCGGCTTAGGAGAGGATCCAGATGGTTCCAAGGCAACTTCTGCGCGTAAGAACTGGAATCTAGGTGACGAGCGCCCCACCATCGTCGTGACGGGTGGTTCCCAGGGCGCGGCGAGCATCAATACTGCCCTTGCCGGTGCTATCGACGATCTCACGCAGGACTTCCAAGTTCTTCACGCGTATGGCAAAAAGAACGACAGGCCAGAAGAACGCAACAATTACACCCCCGTGCCCTATATCGATGACATGGCCGGCGCCCTCGCCGTGGCGGATCTCATGGTATGCCGCTCAGGTGCCATGACCGTGGCGGAGGTGAGCGCAGCTGGTCTGCCCGCCATTTATGTTCCCCTCCCGCACGGAAACGGCGAGCAAGCACTGAACTCCCGCGCGCTCGTGGATGCGGGTGCTGCTGTCCAGATTCCCGATGCCGAACTGAGTCCCGAGCGCCTCATCCGTGAGGTGCGCGCAATCCTCGACAACCCCGCCACGCTGGATACCATGCGCACCGCTGCGGATGCCAGCACCGCTGGTGACGTGGCTGCCGTTATTGCTGACCGCATCGCGTCGAGTGCTCGCAACTAGGTTCTCTTCACCACGAACGAAGGATTATCCCCCATGACTGCAACTCCTGCTTCTATTGACCTGTCTCGCGTTCACCTCGTGGGCATCGGCGGCTCGGGCATGTCGGGCCTCGCCCGAATCCTTACTACCCGCGGCGCGGTGGTGACGGGCTCGGATGTGAAGAAGTCCACCGCGGTGGAGGTCCTGCGCACGATGGGCGCTCACATCGCCATCGGCCACGCTGCCGAGAACCTCGAGCTCGCGGGCGAAAAACCCACCGTGGTGGTGACCTCTTTCGCAGCGATTCCGCAGGACAACCCAGAGCTGGCTGCCGCACGAGAAGCCGGAATCCCGGTAATTCGCCGGTCCGACCTTCTAGCAGAGCTGATGGAGGGACACCGCCAGGTGCTTTTGGCCGGAACTCACGGCAAGACGTCTACCACGTCCATGACGGTGAGCGCGATGCAGCAGGCAGGTCTGGACCCGTCCTTTGCCATTGGCGGCCAGCTCAACCGTGCGGGGACAAATGCGCATGGAGGAACCGGTGACGCGTTTGTCGCGGAGGCTGACGAATCCGATGCTTCGCTGCTGCGCTATAGCCCTTCCGTAGCGGTGGTGACGAACATCGAACCGGACCACCTGGATTATTTTGAGACCCGCGAAAGCTACTTTAAGGTCTTCGACGATTTTGCTGACCGCGTCGTAGATGGCGGCTGCCTCGTGGTGTGCCTAGAAGATGCGCAGGCCGTGGCAACCGGCGAGCGCGCGGCCGAGCGCGGCATCCAGGTCTTGGGATATGGTGCGCACAACGAGTCCTCGCTGCCCTATGGCGTAGAGATATTGGAGGAGACGGTATCAGCGGAGGGCGCGCATGTGCGAGTGCACCTCACGCTTCCCGACGTCCCCCCGGAGGACCTCACCTACGACCTCCACGTCCCAGGCCACCACATGGTGCTCAATTCTGCTGCGGCGCTCCTTGCCGGTGCACTGGCGGGTGGAAATCCTGCAGAACTTGCTGCGGGTTTGACCGATTTCACCGGTGTGCGCCGCCGTTTCGAGTACCGCGGTTCCGCGAAAGGGATTCGCGTCTTTGACGATTATGCTCACCACCCGACGGAGGTGTCCGCGGTGCTCACCGCTGCGCGCGCGAAGGTCGATGCTGAAGGCGAGGGCGCGCGGGTTATCGCCTGTTTCCAGCCACACCTGTACTCCCGAACCATGGAATTCGATGCGGAGTTCGCAGAGGCACTAGCGCTTGCCGACGCCTCCGTGGTCCTCGACATCTACGGCGCCCGCGAGCAGCCAGTTGAGGGCATTACTTCCCGCATCATTACGGATAAAATGCCGGAGGACATGCCGGTTATCTTTGAGCCGGATTTCTCCGAAGCTGCGGGCGACGTTATTTCTCTGGCCCAGCCAGGTGATGTCGTGCTGACCATCGGTGCGGGAACGATTACCTATGTGGCAGGGGAAATCCTCTCTCAGCTAGAACAAGGAGAGCCACCAGCGGATTCTGCACAGCTAGGTGAGGCCGAGGGCCAGGATGTCTAAGAAATCGGGCGCGATTGCCGTCGGCGCGGTTGCCCTCGTAGCGCTCGTGGCTGCGGCCGTCGTCTGGCTGTTTCCGATTATGAAGGTGACCTCCTTCGAAGTTGAGGGCAATGAGCACGTGGCGGCCGAAGACGCGGAGCAGGCGAGCGGTGTGGCAACGGGCTCCAATCTGGTGCGCCTCAATGCGCGTGAGGCGGCTCAGGGTGTGGCTTCGCTGCCGTGGGTGGAATCGGCAACGGTCTCGCGCGCCTTCCCGTCGACTGTGCATATCAGCGTGGTGGAACATGAGGCCGTGGCCTATGTCGAGGACGGGGGCCGCACAGTGCTGGTGGACGATAAAGGCAAGGAATTTGTCGAGGACACCCCACCTAAAGAAGCCATCCAGTTGACTGGGCGTACGGAATCGGGCTCGCCGGAGATGCAAGCGGCGGTGGATGCGGTATCCGCGCTTCCTGCCGATGTACGCACGCGCGTCAAGACCCTCGATATCGAGGACACCTATTCGCTGACCTTTGTCACGGATGACGATAAAACCATCTTCTGGGGAGCCGCCGAAGACAACGCCAACAAGGCCATCGCCTTTGAGGATGTGCTCCAGTTGGAGGGCGAATCCTGGAATATTTCTAACCCTTCCCTGGTGACTCGCCGCTAAGCGCGTCCTCAGTGGGGCGGGTGGGACGCCTGTTAATAAAACCGCACGTCAGCAACCCTAAAGTAGAGGTTGAGGGTACCGACACGCGGCAAAATGTGCGCCCAAATAACCCTCTTGTCGTTAAAGATGGATGTAACCGCCTCTCGTATTTAGAGGCGCCTCCTCGTTTACATAAAATCCTTAGTTGAAAGGCAAGAGACCCTCGTATGATCTCATCTAGCAACAACCTCGCGGACATCAAGGTCGTCGGCGTCGGCGGCGGCGGTGTCAACGCCGTCAACCGCATGATCGAAGAAGGCCTCAAAGGTGTTCAGTTCGTCGCCATCAACACTGACTCTCAGGCGCTGATCTTCTCCGACGCGGACACCAAGCTCGACATCGGCCGCGAGGCCACCCGCGGCCTCGGCGCTGGCGCCAACCCAGAGGTTGGCAAGACCTCCGCTGAGGACCACAAGACCGAAATCGAGGATGCGCTCCAAGGATCCGACATGGTCTTCGTGACGGCCGGCGAGGGCGGCGGAACCGGTACCGGCGCGGCCCCCGTCGTGGCGTCCATCGCGAAGAAGATGGGCGCGCTCACCGTCGGCGTGGTGACCCGCCCGTTTAAGTTCGAAGGCGCTCGCCGTACCCGCCAGGCCATGGCCGGTATCGAGGAGCTGCGCGAGGTTTGCGATACCCTCATCGTTATTCCGAATGACCGCCTCATGCAGCTGGGCGGCGAGGAATTGTCCATCGTTGAGGCCTTCCGCGCCGCCGATGAAGTCCTGCACAACGGTGTTCAGGGTATTACCAACCTCATCACCATCCCGGGCATGATCAACGTCGACTTTGCGGACGTGCGCTCCGTCATGTCCGATGCCGGCTCCGCGCTCATGGGGATCGGTTTTGCCCGCGGCGACAACCGCGCGCTCAACGCAGCCGAGCAGGCCATCAACTCTCCGCTGCTGGAGTCCACGATGGAAGGCGCTAAGGGCGTCCTACTCTCCATCGCTGGCGGCTCCGATCTGGGCCTCCACGAGGTCAACGCGGCTGCCTCCATGGTGGAGGAGCGTGCCGACGAGGATGCCAACATCATCTTCGGCACCATCATCGATGACAACTTGGGCGACGAAGTCCGCGTCACCATCATCGCCACCGGCTTTGATGCACAGGCCAATATGACCTCCCAGCCGGTGCAGCCTGGTCAGGCAGCACCGCAGGGCCAGCACGCCACCCCGGCTGCTCGCCCAGGCTCCCTCTTTGAGAACCGTGCCGAGGCACAACCGGAATCCCCCGCCGCGTCCAGCGCGGAAGCCCCACGTGAGGAGTACACACGTGCTGAGTCGCAGGGCACCGAGCGCCGCGAGCGTGAAGAGTACGCACCGCGCCACTCCTACGAGCGTGAGCAGCCCTCCGAGCCAGCTCCGTCCAGCGGACTGTTCACCAGCTCCGATCGCTTCCGCCGTGAGGAGCGCGAGAATCGCGACGAGTACCGCCTGTCCCGCCCAGACGAGCGCCGCCCCCGTGGCTTCGATGATGACGGCGACGACGATCTCGACGTGCCCTCCTTCATGCGCTAGTCGCAGCCCGCTACTCTGGAGTGCATGCCAGTAAACGAGGAAGCACACCCATCGAAGCGCCCCGTCCGCATGGTCTTTACCAGCCGTGCTGGCGGGGCGTCGTCGTCTCCCTATGACTCTTTCAATTTAGGTGATCACGTGGGCGATGACCCCGCCGCCGTGGCCGCTAACCGCGCCCGTCTTCTACGCGCCACAGGGCTCGACGACATCGTGTGGATGGAACAGTTACATACCAATACCGTCACCACGGTAGGTGCGGAGCGCCGCGGTATGACCGAGCCGGTTGAGGCTACTGATGCCCTGGTCACCACCGAAAAACGTCTGGGCCTCGGCGTGCTCGTGGCCGATTGCACGCCGGTGCTGCTTGTCGACGTTCCCGCTGGCGTCATCGCCGCCGTCCATGCAGGCCGCCTCGGCGCGCGCAACGGCATCATCCGCAACACCGTCAACGCCATGATGGTTCTCGGCGCAACCCCGTCGACCATGCAGGTTCTCATGGGGCCGGCCGCCTCAGGTCGAAACTATGAGGTTCCCGAGGAGATGGCTAGGGATGTTGAGAAACACCTTCCTGGGTCGTTAACGCGTACCGCGAAGGGAACCTGGGGTGTCGATGTCCGTGCCGGGCTCGTGCGTCAGCTCATGGAGCTGGGCATTACCGCTATTGAGTCCGATCCGCGGTGCACTATCGAAGACCAAGATTTCTTTTCCTATCGCCGTGAAGGCGTCACCGGACGCCAAGCCGGCGTGATTTGGTTGGAGGGATAACAATGACTGACCAGAACCGTCTCGAGGAACTGCGCGCCGGACTCGAGCGCACCCGCGCTGAGATCCAACGTTTCGCCGACGAAACTGGGCGCGAAGCACCCGAGCTGTTGCCGGTGACCAAGTTCCACCCAGCAGACGACATTGCTCTGCTGGCACAGCTGGGGATTACCGACGTCGCCGAAAACCGCGAACAGGAAGCCCGCGCCAAGGCCGAAGCGCTGCCTCATATGCACTTCCACATGATCGGCCAGATTCAAACCAAGAAGGCCAACCACGTGGCGCGCTGGGCGCATAGCGTGCATTCGCTCGACTCTGAGAAGCTTGCCCGCGCCCTCGACCGCGGCGTGGCTTTAGCCCAAGAACGAGGCCAACGCGACGGTATCTTGCCAGTTTTCATCCAGGTCTCCGCCGACGGCGATACTGCCCGTGGCGGTTGCCCACTCGAGCAGGTTTCTGACTTGGTGGACGTCGTTGAAGAGCTCGACAATCTTGAGCTGCGGGGCTTTATGGTTGTCCCACCTCTGGAGAGTGAACCGGGCGAGGTTTTTAGCCGGGTGAAGGGGCTTGTGGGGGACGTGGCCAAGCAGCTCGGGCGCCCATTGAAGCTTTCTGCCGGAATGAGTGCAGACCTGCAGGAAGCAATTGAATCTGGAACAGATATCGTGCGTGTCGGAACCGGAATTATGGGGCCGCGGCCAGTAGTTTAAGTGGCATCGCAAAAGCGCATTTCAAAGACACTAATCTCACAGAAAACTAGGTCAGAGGGAGACCCAGAATGTCACTGATTGATAGGACCAAGGAATTCTTCGGGCTGGGCCCGATGGACATGGACGCCGACGACGCCTACTACGCCGACGAGCGCACCTACAACGCTCCGTCGTACGCAGCACCGTCCTACGACAAGCAGGAAGAAGAATTCGTTCCGACCATCGTGGCCCTGTCGCTCGTCTCCTTCGATGACGCCGCCAAGGTTGGCGGCCCGTTCCGTGATGGTGACGCCGTAGTCTTTGAACTCACCGATGCCGACCGTGGCTCCGCCAAGCGCTTCGTCGACTTCGCTGCTGGCCTGTGCTTCGCACTGGAAGGTCGTATGAAGAACCTCACCAAGGGCGTTGATACCAGCCGCAAGGTTTTCGCGATTGTGCCGAAGGGCGCCGACATCTCTACCGTTGAGCTGGAGCGCGCCGCGCACTTGCGCTAAAACTCGACGCCTCAGGGCCGCCGATCCTGCCCCTCCCGTGTTGGCTTGTGGAGGAGGCTGGAGACGGCGGCTTCATGCGTTTTCTTGCGAACCGCCGGACGGGGAAGTACCGCCTGCGGGGGTGGTTCAGATAGGCTCGGGCGATGTGAATACTTTAGGTTCGATTCTCATTCTTGCTGTGAGCCTCTACTCGTGGATTCTGCTCGCACGCATCGTCATCGAGATGATTCAGTCCTTCTCGCGCCAATTCAACCCGCCGCGGTGGTTCATGATGGTGGCAGAAGTGCTGTTTGTACTTACTGATCCGCCCGTTAAGGCCCTGCGCAAGGTTATCCCGCCCTTGCAGCTGGGCGGCATTGCTCTCGATGTCTCGGTTATCGTACTGTTCCTGCTCTTGGCAATTCTCTCGCGACTGATTGTGTGGGTATTTTTTGGTGCTGGCGGGCTCGCAGTCTAAATTGCGGGTGTATTAAACCCTTTTGTTAACGTTGAGACTCGTGCCTGCGTTAGATAATGTGTTGATTTGGATACAATGAGTTATCACAATCCGTATTATTAACCGCATATGTACCCGGCCTCTGGACCCACTAGAGGTTTGACCGATTCGTAAGGGGAAGAGAAGTCAATGCCACTGTCACCAGCTGATGTACACAACGTCGCCTTCAGCAAGCCGCCTATTGGCAAGCGTGGCTACAACGAGGACGAGGTCGATCAGTTCCTCGACCTCGTCGAAGATGCTCTTGCTCAGTTGCAGGATGAGAACGACGACCTCCAGGCCCAGGTTGAGGACCTGAAGGCACAGTCCAAGGGCGGCGCCGCTGCTGGCGCCGGTGCCGCTGCAACCAAGGTCGATGAGGCCGCCGTGCGCAAGGACGTGGAGTCCAAGCTGCGCGCTGAGTACGAGGCAAAGCTGGCTGACTCGAAGAACGAGGTTGCCAAAGCCAAGGAAGAAACCAAGAAGGCCCAAGAGCAGGCTAAGGCCGCTCAGGCTCAGGCGCAGTCCTCCCAGGCTCCGGCTGCTCAGCAGCAGGATAACTCCGCAGAGCTTAAGGCTGCCCGTGAGGAAGCTGCCGCCGCGAAGCGTGAGCTCGAAGCGTCCAAGCGCGAGCTGGAGAACACCAAGAAGGAGCTGGAGTCCGCCAAGAAGAACTCCGGCGCCTCCACCGCTGCCGCCGGCATTGCCGGCGCTGGTGCTGCCAAGACTGCGGATGGCCTGGCTACTCCGGAGACCCACATGCAGGCCGCTCGTGTTCTGGGCTTGGCTCAGGAAATGGCGGACCGCCTTACCAACGAGGCCAAGGCAGACTCCGAGTCCATGCTGGCCGAGGCCCGCACGGCTGCAGAAAAGCAGCTTGCTGAGGCTGATTCTCACTCCAAGGCTCAGTTGGCTGACGCCCAGAAGCGTTACGACGCACAGCTGCTGGATGCCGACAATCGTTCCAAGAAGCTCGTCGCTGACGCAGAGACCAAGGCTAAGCAGACTGAGTCTGATGCCACCTCCCGCGCTGAGGCTCAGATCCGCCAGGCTGAGGAGAAGGCAGCAGCCCTGCAGGCTGACGCGGAGAAGAAGCACACCGAGGTCATGAACACGGTCAAGCAGCAGCAGACTGCTCTCGAGGCCCGTATCTCCGAGCTGCGCACCTTTGAACGCGAGTACCGTACCCGCCTCAAGACGCTTCTCGAGTCCCAGCTTGAGGAGCTGGAGTCCCGCGGCACCGCGGCTCCGAACGGTGAGGCTGGCAAGGCCAACAACTAATTTCTGGCTCATGACTGAATTAACGGCGTCCGGCACCGGACGCCGTTATTCTTTTCTGTAGACCACCGGGGCCTCCGGTAGACACAAGACCAGTTTTCGTGGAAGGGGAGCGAACATGCTCATTGGCGCATTGGTTCTAGCGTTCGTGGCTTTCTTGGCTTTCGTGAACTACATCCTCACCGCCGCTGACTGGTCCCTGTACCTGTTGTTCATCTCTGCCGGCGTCGGCATCATTCTCTTTATCGTCGATACAGTGGTGAAAATACGCCGCAAGCACGACGAGTAGCCCTCGGCCTCAAGGGGTTCCTGAGGTAGAGGGCTCCTAGGCGGTGAGCTGCTGCGATGGAAGGCTACTGTCGCGGATAGTGGCACCGACCGAATCTAGGTGCCACCGCTACCTGGGTCCACATCTAGGTGCCACCGCTGTCCGGCGGTCCAATTGCTTTAGGGGCCGCCTGCCGTGGCGAAGGTGGTGGGAGAGGACCGAAGGTGCGCTTTACCGTCCCTTCAACCCGGGCCATCCGCCCACGCCCTGGCGGAGCATTGGGGTTATCTTGATTGACTCCGTTGTGGTACGGACACAACATCACGAGGTTCTCGGGATTGGTATAGCCGCCGTTCTTCCACGCGATGATGTGGTGCACTTGGCACTCATCGGCGGGCTTCATACAGTCATTCCATGCACAGACCGGAAACTCGGCCATAGCCATGATGCGCTGTTTGATGCTAGCGCTCCGCTCCTGCCGATAGAGGTTCACAGGTCCGCGGACGGGGTGAAAGAGCGTCGCCAATGTGCCGTCAAGGTCTATTTCACCGGAGATCACCTTGTTGACATACTCCGCACCCGTCATTGTCGCGCCATTGGTCATACGCAGCGTAACTTCCTCACCATCACCATTGAGAATCTGCGTCAACGCATCCAAGGGGACAAGGATATTGGTCTGCAGTCCTTTGCGTGGGGCCGCGCCTGTGAAGAAGGCTTCCTGGATGGATTCGATGGGGCGGTGCTCATCGACGGCGTCGTTAAGCTCCGCGATGACATGAGAAGGGGCTGTAATCGCCATCGTCCACAGCGAGTTTCGCCGGCGATACACCGTGACGCCTGCCTTGGGCTGCGGCGGTTTCGAAAGCTCTTTGAGCTTCTTCTTGGCCAGAGCTTCCATCGCCAACGTATCAGCGCTCGTGCGGCACAGCTCTAGGCGCATCTGCCACCCCAAGGCCAGTGTCCGAGCTTTGCGTGCATAGCGGTCAATGACGTTGAGTGTGGGCAGAGAATGGCCGCGCTGGCGGGCTGCAATTACGGCGTTGCGTTGCATGCGAGTCATTGCAGTCGTGCCAAAGAAGCTCGAGTGCAAGCGCACCAATTCCTTGGCCGTTTTATCGGGTGATCCGGCAGCAATGAGATCCGCTTCAGACATGCCTTCGCACCCGGCGACGACATCAATGCCGGGCGCCAGGGCGTCAAGAAAAGTCTGCAGTGCGTTCATGATTCTGAAGCCTAAGGCTCACTGTGATCAGCCCGCACTAGAAAAAATGCTCCTGTGAATAACCTTTTCACCTGAGCATCGTGGGCACACACGGGTTTCTATTTCAGGATCTCGGGAACCTGTGGCTGTGAAAACTTGACCCCTCGGTTATACTCTGGAGCTACATGCAGTGAGCCGGCTATCACCGGGGAGCATTCCGGAAGAACGTGAGGCGCGCGAGCGCCGCATTATTAGAACCGGGCGGGTAGGGACCGTCATCTCCTTCACACAACGAAGCGGGACGCCTCGGCGTCCAAGCGGGGTGGTACCGCGAGCCGCAAGGCGCGTCCCCGTCACAGCGAACGAGTGAAGGAATTTTCAGATGAGCAACAACCCTACGAACGTCGGCAGCGTTTATCCCAAAGTCGATATGACAGCTGGGTCCTCCCGCTTCCCCGACATGGAGCAGGAAGTCCAGAAGTACTGGACGGCCGACGATACTTTTAAAGCCAGCCTCGAGCAGACAGAGGGTTGCCCCGAGTACGTCTTTTATGATGGCCCGCCCTTTGCCAATGGCCTGCCGCACTATGGCCACCTGTTGACCGGTTACGTCAAAGACATCGTCCCGCGCTACCGCACCATGGCCGGCAACCACGTCCCGCGCGTCTTCGGCTGGGATACCCACGGCCTGCCGGCGGAGCTGGAGGCAGAAAAGCAGCTCGGAATCACCGATAAGGCCCAGATCGAGGACATGGGCCTAGAGAAGTTCAACGAATACTGCGCCAAGTCCGTTCTGGAGTACACCGATGAGTGGGAAGAGTATGTTAACCGCCAGGCTCGCTGGGTGGACTTTGAAAACGGCTACAAAACCATGGACTTGGAGTACATGGAGTCTGTCATGTGGGCGTTTAAGGAGCTCTATGACAAGGGCCTGATCTACCAGGGCTTTAGGGTTCTGCCGTATTCCTGGGCTGAGCACACCTCGCTGTCCAACCAGGAAACACGCCTGGATGATTCTTATAAGATGCGCCAGGACCCGACCCTGACGGTGACTTTCCCAGTGGCTGGTGCGGTCGAGGGAAGCGCTGCGGAGAAGACGTTGGCAGATCACGCCGAGCTTGCCGACGCCTCCTTCCTCGCCTGGACCACCACCCCCTGGACCCTGCCATCCAACCTGGCTTTGGCGGTCCACCCGGAGGTCGACTACGTGCTGTTTAAGGCCACCGAGGGCGACTTTGCTGGCCGCACCTTCATCATGGCCGAAGCGCTCACCGGTACTTTGGCGAAGGAGCTGGGTGAGGCGGAGGTCCTCAAGACGTTCAAGGGCGCGCAGTTGGAGGGCTTTAAGTACCAGCCCATCTTCGATTTCTTCCCGGATGTCGAGAACGCGTATCAGTTACTGCTCGCGGATTACGTCACCACCGAGGATGGCACCGGTGTTGTCCACCAGGCTCCGGCCTTCGGTGAGGACGATATGCTCACCTGCCAGAAGTACGGCGTAGGCCTGGTCATCCCGGTGGATGAAGATGGAAAGTTCACCTCGCAGGTACCGCCGTATGAGGGCCAGCTGGTCTTCGACGCTAACAAGGCCATCATCAAGGACCTCAAGGCCGCTGGCCGTGTGGTACGCCACGTGACCATCGAGCACTCCTACCCGCACTCCTGGCGCTCCGGCGAGCCGCTCATCTACATGGCGCTGCCGGCATGGTTTGTCAAGGTGACCGAGTTCCGTGACCGCATGGTGGAGCTCAACCACAACGAGATTGAGTGGCTGCCGGAGCATATCCGCGATGGCCAGTTCGGCAAGTGGCTGGAAGGCGCTCGTGATTGGAACATCTCCCGTACCCGCTACTGGGGTGCTCCGATCCCGGCGTGGATCTCCGATGATCCGGAGTACCCGCGCGTGGATGTCTACGGTTCCCTGGATGAGCTGGAGCGTGACTTCGGCGTGCGCCCGACCAGTCTGCACCGCCCACACATCGATGAGCTGACTCGCCCGAACCCGGACGATCCGACGGGCAAGTCCACGATGCGCCGCGTGCCGGACGTGTTGGACTGCTGGTTCGAGTCTGGTTCCATGCCGTTTGCCCAGAAGCACTACCCGTTTGAGAACAAGGAGTGGTTTGAGACCCACTCGCCGTCAGACTTCATCGTGGAGTACTCCGGTCAGACCCGCGGCTGGTTCTACGTCATGCATGCGCTGTCCACCGCGCTCTTTGACCGCCCGGCCTACAAGAAGGTTGTGGCCCACGGCATCGTTTTAGGCAATGACGGCCTGAAGATGTCCAAGTCCAAGGGCAACTACCCGAACGTCAACGAGGTCTTTGACCGCGATGGTTCGGATGCGATGCGCTGGTTCCTCATGTCCTCGCCGATCCTGCGCGGTGGCAACCTCATTGTCACCGAGCAAGGCATCCGTGAGGGCGTGCGCCAGGCCATCCTGCCGATCTGGAATGCCTACACCTTCCTACAGCTCTACGCTTCTCAGGAGGCGCAGTTCGATGTCAGCTCCACCAACGTGCTGGACCGCTACATCTTGGCCAAGACTCATGACTTGGTGAAGAACACGAATGACGCGCTGGCGAATACCGACATCGCTTCGGCCACTGAGGAGGTTCGCCTCTTCGCGGACGCGCTGACTAACTGGTATGTTCGCCGCTCTCGTGACCGTTTCTGGGAAGGCGAGGAGACTCACGTTGAGGCGTTCAATACCCTCTACACGGTGCTGGAGACCGTCTCTCGCGTGGTGGCTCCGCTGCTGCCGCACGTTGCTGAGGTCATCTACCGTGGCCTGACCGGTGAGCGTTCCGTGCACTTGGCGTCCTACCCGAAGGCTGAGGATTACCCGGCTGATCATGACCTCGTGGCAGCGATGGATGCTACCCGTGCGGTGGCCTCGGCGGCGTCGTCGGTGCGCAAGTCCAACAAGCTGCGCAACCGTTTGCCGTTGCCGAAGCTGACCGTGGCGATGCCGGATTCGGCACGCCTGGCGGACTTCAAGGACATCATCCGCGATGAGGTCAACGTCAAAGACGTCGTTCTTACCGATGATGTCGACGAAGTCGGTACCTTCGACGTGGTGTGCAACGCCAAGGTTGCGGGCCCGCGCTTGGGTAAGGATGTCCAGCGTGCCATCAAAAACCTCAAGGCTGGTAACTACGAGCGCGAGGGTGACGAGGTCGTCGTTGACGGCGATATTCGTCTGAGCCCAGAGGAGTACACCGAGCGCCTGCAGGCGGCTAACCCGGAGTCTACGGCGCGCGTGGACGGCGTGGATGGCCTAGTGGTGCTGGATACCGAGGTCACCGAAGAGCTCGAGGCCGAAGGCTGGGCTGCTGATGTCATCCGCGGCCTCCAGGATGCTCGCAAGGCCGAGGACTTCGTGGTGACTGACCGCATCACGGTGGTCCTCTGCGTTCCCGCAGAAAAGGAAGAGTGGGCCAACCGCCACCGCGATCACATCGCGGCGGAGGTACTCGCTGTCGACTTCACCGTGACGACGGAGACTCTGTCTAACGATAGCGGCCAGACGGTGCATGACGTCCTCAAGGGTGTCACCGCGACCGTGGCCAAGGCCTAGAGCTTGGACAGCAGGGCGCAGCTGACCATGCGCTAAATATCGAGGAGAAAAGCTCCACCTCCCAGTAGGGAGAGTGGAGCTTTTCTGGTAATCGCAGAGCTAACGGCGAGCACCTGGCAGGTGTGCGCGCCACGCCATGACGACGTTGACGAGGCACAGCAGAGCGAGGACGCTACCGATGATGAAGAGGTTGGTAAACCCAAAGTACGGCGCCAAGGCACTAAAGGCCATAGGGATGAAGAAGCCGGTGTAGGAGATGGAGTAGTAGACGGCGGTCAAGCCAGCAAGCTCCCGTTCTCCCGCGATGCGCTGAACTTCAGAGAGACCCGCGACGAGTGCGAGACCGTAGCCAGCCCCCATCGTGGCTGCTGCGGTGATGCCCAGAGGCAAAGACAAGGTATGGGCGGCGAACGCTGCGAAGATTGCTCCAACGGTGATAACGGCCATGGCGATGGCGGAAGCACGAGCAGACTTGTGGGTATCCACGATACGGCCGAGCATTTGCACGCCCACGCCGCAGCCGAGGGTGATGACGGTCATGAGACCGGAGAATGCGATGGGGGCATTGCCGGCGGAGTCGGACAACAATTGCGGTAGCAGCGCATAAGCGGCACCGGCGCAGCCGAAGACCCAGGGAGCCACAGGCATGACGACGCGCACGAAACGCTTGTGAGCGGCCGTCGGAACGTGGAGCATCTGGAGCATCTCGCGGACGGTGAGATCCAGGATGGTCATCTTCACGGTGCCATGGCTGGGCTGGCGGGTTTCCGGTGTGTGAAGAATCCAGATAGCAGTGACAACGGTGAGTAGCATATGGAGGATATATGCGGTGTGCGTCGGCCACGGACCCCACTGCGCCAAGACAGAAGCGATGCCCGCGCCCACGAGGAAACCTGCGGTCAAGCACAGTGATGCCTTGCGTGCGCCGGAGGCCGGGTCACCACCGGCACGGGTAATGAGCTCAGTAATCCACGTTGAACCCACAGCCATGACCAGGCCCAACGCCATGCCGCACAGAACGCGGCCCAAGGCAATGATGAGAGGTTCCTCGGGAGCGATAGAAAGAAGGAAAGAACCAGCAAGAGAGAGCGGAGCGGCCGGAAGCAGCATCGGGCGGCGGCCAATAAGGTCAGAGAGCGGCCCGCCGATGAGCAACGCCGGAATAATGCCGACAACATATGCCGCGAGGAGGCCGTTGACGGTCACTTGAGAGAAGTGGGAGGTCTCGCGGTACATCACGAGAAGGGGCGTGAATTCATTGCCTCCCCACGCCACAGCGACCATGGAGCCAGCAACGGGGAACCACGCGCGTGACGAGAGCGCGCCCTGGGCTGGGGGCACAGCGGAGTCAGTTGATAGTTCGGAGTCGTCGACAGCCGCGTCGACCTCCGGGTGCGAATGTGCGGAGACAGTCACAGTTGCTTCCTTGAAGAGTTGAGGTGAGATTCGAGTTCGGTGAGGTAGGTGTCGAGGTGGCCGGCGCGGAGGGCGTCGGCAAGCAAGGCGTGCTGGGCAACGAAGGCACGGGCACGCTCAACGCTGCGCCCCACGGCCGTGGCGGTGAAACGTTGCTGGCGCTCGCGCAAGGTGTGTCCCAGATTGGCCAGCAGACGGTTGCCACCGTTGTCCATGATGGTCTGGTGGAATTTCGCGTCGAGCCGGGCATAGGCGCGTAAGTCGTCCTTGTCGAGCGCGGCATGTTGTTCCGCAATGGTGGCGTCGAGGACATCGGTGATGAGGCCGCGCTCCTCGGCTGGTAAAGAGCAGATATGACGGGCAGAGTGCTCGTCGACGAGCATGCGTGCCTCGTACACTTCACGAATCTCGCGGGGACTAATCGGTACCACGAGCGCGCCACGCTTGGGGTAGAGCTTCAAAAAGCCTTCCACCTCGAGGCGGAGGAAAGCTTCACGCACCGGGGTACGGCTCATCCCCAGCTCTGAGGCGAGGGCGGCTTCGGAGAGCATCTCCGAGTCACCAACCTCGTCATCGATGATGCGGCGTTTGAGGTGTTCGTAGGCCCGTTCCGCGGCGGGCACCTTGTCTTTCTGCATGCATACATGATGCATGCATGCGGCATTCAAGATCTAGCGCAAACGCCAATTCGTGAGACATCGATCACGCGGAGGGCAAGTGAGAGCTAGTTCTCCGAATATCGAATGTGGCTAGGTGGGAGACGTGTTAAAGACGAGTGAGGGAGGCAGTGGTGACGTCGTAAAGCACTGCCTCGCCCATGCCAACCCAACCGATAAAAGGATCATCCTGAAGCACGTGCGGAGTGTGGACATGGCCGAGAATCCATGCGTCGAAGCCACACGCCTGTAGTTGATTGGGCGTCGTAGGCAAGCAGACGCCTTTGGAGAACTCACCGGTCACTGACGAATGCAGCAAGCCTAGGTGCGGCCCGTCGCCTTGGCGGGCAGGAAAGGTGAGTATGCGGGGATCAGGGTCTGCGGCCACCGCGGCGGTAACAACAGTTGCGCCCGCGCAGTGAAAGGCATGAACGTCGGTAGAGTGAACGGTCACAAACGAAGGGAAGCTGAGTTTGTGGTGGACGTCGTGATTTCCGGAGATGAAATGGGCGTCGTCGAAAAGCTTGCCGGCGCGGGCCATGATTTGCTGGGCCTGGGGGACGTATGTTTCTGTGTCGGCCGTGCGATCAATGATGTCACCGAGACAGATGCAGGCATCCGCGTCCGTGGTCTCCAGCACGTCGAGTGCCCACTCTATGCCCGGCGCGCCGGGCCTGCCAAGGTGAAGATCCGCGAAAATGAGAATGCTAGCCACGCGCCCGCCGTCCCTGCCACCAGGTGATAAGTACTAGCACGACGGTGGAGGTGCCTACACCGATGAGCGTCATGGCCATGGCTTCTGCGCGATGTCCCTGGTCAAATTGGTTCATAATCCAGGGCGCGAGGAGATTGAGCTGGCTCGGACGGATTAGGGAGGACATGACGAGCTCGCGGAAGCCCACAAAGAACGCCAGCAGCCAACCGGCAAAGATACCCGGGGCAAGCAGCGGCAAGGTGATGCTGCGCAACGTATGGGGCGCAGAGGCACCGGATACGGCGGCTGCCTCGTAGACCGAAGGGGAAACTGCGCCAGCGGAGGTTTTGATGTTTTGTACCGCCATGGGCAGGAAGAGGACGGTAAAAGCCATGACGAGGATGCTCATGGAGCCATAAGGTGTCCATGGCAGCCACGGTGCGTTCCACAGGAGGATGAAGCCGATGGCAAGCACAATGCCGGGAACAGTATCGGGTGCCACAGCAAGGAAGTCCGTGACACGGGCGCTGACCTGCTTGGTCCGCTGGGTGAGCAAGGTGACCGCAATGCCGAGGATGACCGCCGTCGAGGCGCCTACTGCGCCAAGGGCAATGGAACGCAGCAAAGCTTCCTGGGCAGAAGGCATCTGTAGGACGATGGCGAAATAGTCGAAGGTGAGGTTCTGAGGCGTTGGGGGCGCGGAGCGCAGAATGGTCATTGCTGCCAGGGTGATGGAAATATACGGGATGAGCACCGAGCAGGCGATGATGAGGAAGGTGACTAAGCCGCCGAGCACCTTGCCCGCAGCGCCAATGCGGAGCGAGACCTGGCGGGATACGCGTCCACCACCGGTAAGGTCGCGCCGCGAGACCCATTGCTGGAAGGCCCATGCACCCACGCCAAGTGCAAACAGCACAGATGAGGAGGCTGCTGCATCGGAGAAACTCAACGGATCGATGGTGACGTCTTGGTAGATGGAGGAGACGAGGACTGTAAAACCGATCGCATTTCCCAAGGTAACCGGGGTGCCAAACTCGCCGGCAGCCTTGATGAAAATGATCAGTGCGCCCAGTGAATAGGGGCCCACGACGGTGGGCAGGATGATGCGACTAATCTGTTGCCACCGGCTGGCTCCGGCGACTTGAGCCATTTCCAGAGAGGATGCGGGAATTGAGGTCAAGCAGTTGCGCAGGATGAGGTAGAGGAAGGGAAAGAGCTCGCACGCCATGATGAAAGCCATGCCAGGAACCGAGTAAATGGCGTCATGCGCGAGCTTGCCGACGGTATGCCCGAAGAGCAATTCGGAGACTCCACCACGGCGGGTGAAATCCATCCACGCCATTGCTGCGGCAAAAGGCGGGGTCATGAAAGGAATCATGATGGCGATTTCTATCCAGTTCGCCTTAGAAAAAGACGTCCACGCGCGCAGGAAAGCTAGCGGGGCAGTGAACAGAGTAGAAAAGACCACCACGAGGAAGGAGAGGACGACCGTATTGAGCAGCACCTCTCCCATGCCCGGCTCCACAATCTTGTGGAGGGAGGAAGGCTCATCGCGGTAACCCACCACGGCGCTGATGAGCACCGATACCAACGGCGCGGCGACAAGCACGAGCAGCACGATGAGTACTGCATAGATACCAAGAGTGCGCTGTGGGCTGCGGGTAGTAGTGCTCATGAGGTGGGGTTACTCCGTGGTGAGAAAGTAGGGACTACTTCAGGTAGCGCTCGGCGAACTTTTCCTTGACGTCCTTCGAGGAAGAGGCGATGCCATCGAGATCTTCGTTAAGAGTGTCAATCTCCTCCAGCTTCGGTCCGTTCTTCGGGGCGATGTCGGTGTTGGCTGGGATCATGTTCTTGGACGCAGAAATCTCCTGTGCCTCATCGGAGAACATGAAGTCAACAAAAGCCTCGGCGGCGTCCTTGTTATCGGTGGTCTTGAGGATCATGACTGGGCGCGGGGTGACGGTAGTGCCGGAGGACGGGATAACAACCTCAAGCGGCTCGCCCTTGGCTTTAGCGGAGTACGCCGAGTAGTCCACGCCGCCCATGACGATGCCGCGGGAGCCGGAGGTGACCTGATCCAAGGCTGGACCGTTAGCGCCCTGAACAATCATGCCGTTGTCGAAGAGCTTGTCAAAGAGCTCCCACGTCTTGTCCTCGCCCCACTGGTCCACCATGGCGGCAATGAGGTCAGCGGCCGTGCCAGACTCGCGCGGATCCGGCATGATGACCTGATCCTTGTACTTTTCGTCGGCGAGATCCTCCCAGTCCTGAGGGGCGGAGTCCACCACGTTGGTGTTGGTAACCAGCGCCAATGCGGATCCATCGCGACCGGTGAAGGTGCCGTTCTTGGACACCCAGCTCGAGGTGATCTTGTCAGCGCCTTCCGGGGTGTACTCTTCCAGAGCGCCGGCCTTGTCCTGCTTGGAAGCTGCAGACCAGGAAGCCAGGTAGACCACGTCAGCCTGCGGGTTAGCCTCTTCTGCCTTGAGCTTGGCAGTAATCTTTCCGGTGGTGTCGGCGAAGACGTTGACCTTGACATCGGTCTTTTCTTCGAAGGCTTCGACGAGGGCGTCGGTAAGGCCCTGCGGGTTCGCAGAGTAGTAGTCCAGCTCGCCGGACAGTCCTTCCGGGGCCTCCCAGGCCTCAGCGGTGGACTCAGCGCCGGTGTTGTCAGCGGAGGAGGCGTCGGTGGAGTCGGCTGAATCAACAGAACCGCAACCGGCCAGAGCCAGGGCGGAAGCAGCGGTGGCAGCCACAGCGAGAGAAAGCTTCTTATACAGCATGGAGAATCCTTAACAGTAGAAAACAGATGAGTTTAGTACGCGAGACGTACCGTCGAACCACGTTCGACTCGGGAGCGGCTGTAAGCCACCCAGGGTTCGTCAGCGCCCTCGACATCGCAGTGCAACTCGTAGCGCCCGCCGATGTACTGAGCAGTGCGGACGACCCCGTCCACGTGGTGCGGGAAAGACCCGATGTCTTCCTCCGCGCCAAGGACGGTGAGGTTTTCCGGACGGACGTCGGGAAGCCCGGCGCGGCGGTTCATGGTGCCCACGAAGCCGCCGACGAAGGGAGTGGCGGGGGAATCGTAGAGGGTAACAGGATCGGCGAACTGTTCGATGACACCGTCTTTCATGACGACGACTCGGTCCGACATGGACAGCGCCTCGGACTGATCGTGGGTAACGTAGATGACCGTGAGGCCCAAATCGTGAGCAAGCGCGGTGAGCTCGGCACGAATCTGAACACGCAGGGCAGCGTCGAGCGCAGAGAGTGGCTCATCCATGAGAAGTAGCTGCGGGTTGGACACAAGCGCGCGGGCGATGGCTACGCGCTGCTGCTGGCCGCCGGAGAGCTGATTGGGGCGAGCCTGAGCCTTCGGGGTAATACCGACCATGTCCATGCATGTGCGCACTCGTTCGGCGCGTTCCGCAGACGATAGCTTGTTCCCCGCGGTCGTGAGAGGAAATTCGATGTTCTTCTCCACAGTCATGTGTGGCCACAGCGCCAGATCCTGGAAGACCATGGACAAGTTGCGCTTATTCACCGGAACGTTGGTGCGAGGGCCGAACATTTCTTTGCCGGAGAAGGTGATGGTGCCGGCATCAGGAGTTTCGAGGCCTGCGATGCAGCGCAGAAGGGTGGACTTGCCACAACCGGAGGGGCCGAGGATAGAGATGAACTCGCCGGAGTTAATGACGAGGTCAGTGGCATGGAGGCCGGTGTTGTCCGCGAACTCGCGCTTAATGCCGTTGATGACCACGTGGGCTTGGGAGGCAGGGTGTTGGGGCGAGAGCTGAGAAGTCACAGCGAAGTAGATTAGGCCGAGAAAGTAACCGAGGGGAGTCGGGGCAGTTACGAAAGCGGTAAGCGCAGGTGAATAGTGGGTTTCCTGCGGCTAGAGCTTAGACTGGAGCTCATGCAACGCTGGGTCCTTCACATCGACATGGATGCTTTTTATGCCTCCGTGGAGCAGCTGACCCGGCCCACGCTGAGAGGACGCCCAGTGCTGGTGGGCGGCGCGGGTGGGCGCGGCGTGGTGGCTGGAGCTTCTTACGAAGCCCGTGAATATGGTGCGCATTCCGCTATGCCCATGTTCCGCGCCCAGCAGCTGGTGGGCTACCAGGCCGTGGTGGTGACGCCGCGGCGAGCAGTGTATTCGGCGGCCTCACGCCGAGTCTTTGGCATCATCGCTGACCATGCGGGGCTCATTGAGCAGCTTTCCATTGATGAAGCGTTCATGGAACCGGCTGCGCTGGCTGGGGCCGCGCCGGACGACGTCCACGAGTGGGCCGAGAACCTACGCCGTGTTATCCGCGAGGAAACAGGCCTACCCAGCTCTATCGGTGCGGGGGCGGGAAAACAGGCGGCGAAGATCGCCTCGGGCGAAGCGAAACCAGATGGCACCTTCGTGGTGCCGCAGGAACGGTTCGGTGAACTTATCCACCCGTTGCCCGTGGGCAAGCTGTGGGGCGCGGGTCCGGTGACGCAGCAGAAGCTTGGGGCCATTGGGGTAGAGACCATTGGGCAGCTCGCGGCCATGAGCCGCAAAGAAGTGGAGATTTCCCTCGGCGGCGTGGTGGGCGTGCAGCTGTGGCAGTTGGCGCAAGGCAGCGATGAGAGGCCCGTAGCTCCCCGTGCGATTGCGAAGCAGATTTCCACGGAGTTTACTTACCCCACGGACTTGCGCACGGTGCCGGAGGTGGACGCCGCGTTGACGCGGGCAGCAGAAGGTGCGCACCGCCGCTTGCTTAAGGATGGACGTGGTGCGCGCACTGTGACGGTAAAGTTACGGATGGCAGATTTCCACATCGAGTCACGTTCAGCCACCTTGCCCTATGCCACCGATGACCTAGAGATCCTCAAGGCGCGAGCGTTGAGTTTGGCGCGCTATCCCGACGAATTAGGGCCCATCCGGTTGGTTGGAGTGAGCTATTCGGGATTGGAAGCAGCCCGCCAAGATGTCCTTTTCCCGGAACTTGACCGCGAAGTCGTGCGCCCAGCTCCGGATACGGATTACGAGACCGGCGTCAGTGACCATCTGCCTGGCGAATCCGAAACGGAGACAGAGACCGGCGCAGAGGTGGGATCGCTCAGGGACGCGGAGACGGACTCGACGCGTCGCTGGCACGCTACTCAGGACGTCTACCACCCGGAGTTTGGCCACGGCTGGATTCAAGGCACGGGGCACGGTGTGGTCAGTGTGCGGTTTGAAACGCGAGCGACGGGGCCGGGATTTGTCCGCTCCTTTGCTTCTGAGGATGAAGAACTGAGACCAGCCGATCCGCTGGATTCGCTGGCGTGGGAGGACATCCCGATGGAGGCAGACGCAGAGTCCGATGATGCGGAGGAAGCGCCACCGAGAGAGGAAAGCTAGCCTGCGGTATACGTCGTGGCCTTCGGCACTGAGCTGAACATGTCACCCACCGGAGTGCCGGTAGCCAATGCTGCGGCGAGCATAATACGCGCCTGGCCGGCACGGAATCCGCCGGAAGCCACCGCGCCCATCTCGCCTAAGGTGGCGCCTCCACCCGCGCCGCCATAGGCCAGCTTGGTTACCCCATAGGGAGTGCGAGTGCTGATCACCACCGGCACTCCTGCCTGCAGCGCGCGGGCCACCCCGGCACCCATCTCTTCGCCCATATTGCCCGAGCCCATGGCTTCGATGACGAGGCCTTTGGTGTGGCCTAGGGAGGCGTCGACAAGCATGGATCCGGCACCCGGGTAGGCGGCGATGATCTCGACTGGGTACTCGGCCATCGCTGTTAGGGGCAAGGCTGGCAGTGCGGAGTCTCCCACCGGCAGCTCCTCAAAGCCGTTGAGGTGCGAGGTATGCCACTTGCGCGCACCGCGGCCGGGGATGGTTATGCCCCCAAATTGCACCCACACACCCGGCTTGCCAGAGCGTACAAGGTCGTATGCATCACGCAGATTGCGCGGGCCATCGCCAGCCGGGTGGTCGAAGGCACGCTGTGCGCCCGTGAGAACGATAGGTCCCGCGCCAAGGTCAAACAGGGACAAAGCCAGCGCGGTTTCCTCCATCGAATCCGTGCCGTGAGTAATGAGCACGCCCTTAATTTCCGGGCGAGCAAGCTGTGTGCGCACGCAGAGCAGAAGCTCATCGAGGTCAGCCAGCGTAATAGAGCTCGAATCCAGCGCGCGGAATTCCACGACCTCGATATCGTCCCCCAGGGATTCAGCCAGTTGTTGGCCACTAACAGTAGGAACGAGGGAGCCATCCTGGGCAGTGGTGCAGGCAATGGTGCCGCCGGTGGCGATGAGCGCGAAAGTCATTCCACCAGGGTACTTCAGACGCAACCCTGCGCGGGAAACACAGGGTGGTGTTCGTGAGCGCTAGAGTGAAAGGGATTAACCACGACCCCCTACGTGAGGAGTATCTGTGAAATCCATCAAGCTGAGCGCCGCCATCCTGGCCCTGGGTGCTAGTGCCACCCTGGCTGCCTGCTCGTCCTCGGACGAGGACGCGGCGAACTCGAGCAGCGCCGCGAAGCCCACCGGCGAGACCTCTGCCTCCCAGGTAGTCTCCACCGAGATGCCGTCCGTGGAGGAGCTCAACGAGATCCTGACGAAGGCGTCTGACCCGAACGTACCGCAGGAGGAGAAGGTTCAGCTGGTCCAGGGCAGTGAAACGGCGCCGGAGCTTTTCGACGTCATGTCCCAGTCCCAGGCCGAATCCGGCGCCACCTTTGAGGTCGTTGCCCCGGTCATCCCGGGCCTGGTGCCGGACTCCGCGCTGGCGACCGTCCACATCAACACCCCAGATGGCCAGCAGCAGACTGCTGATCAAGTGGAGTTCATCAAGGAGGGCGGTACGTGGAAGTTGTCTCAGACGTGGGCCTGTGTCCTCGTGACCAATATTGTGCCGCCGGAAGAGGTTCCGGAGATGTGTGCCGATTCCGCAGTAGACGCGCCTGCCGACGCCGCCGACGGCGAGATGCCAGCCGAGGGCGGGGCTCCCGCCGACGCAGCTGACGCCCCCGCCGAAGGTGAGGCTCCAGCACAGTAAGTTCCTCGCGCAGCAGCTGCGAGAAAGCACAAGCGCCCAGTCAGTCCTCGGTACGAAACCGGGGCTGACGGGCGCTTTCTTATGGGTGTGGAGAGTTTAGTCGGTGTGAAAACCCATCTCGGTGGCGCTGGTCTGCAGGACACGCAGGTCCGAGCCTTCTGCGCCATAGGAGATGACGGTGGTGATGGAGACGTCGCCAGCCGTCGGCAGTGGCTTGCTCAGGTCTACGGTGACGGTGCCCTCGGACTGGGTCGTGGTATCGAGGACCTTGAGTTCCTTGTTCCGTAGCTCTTCAGGGGCGTCGGCGCCGTCGAAGGACAGCGCGCCCAGGGACGGGCGCTGCTCCACGGAAACGTTGAGCGTCGCCACATCGCCGTCGAGCTTGTCCAAGGTGTACGTGGTGGTTTGCAACAGCGTAGATTCACCGGTGACGCGGGACTCCACCGTCCACTCCGCGCCGGGGCCGATCGCTTCTTCAGGGAAGACAATGGGCAGGGACGTCAGGCTGGTAATCGCGCGCTCCACGGCACTGCGCGCCTCATCGGTGGCTGCTTGCGGCGCGGCGAGGCGCAGTGAGTTCATTTGGCCGGTATCGGTGCCGCGCCAACCAAACTGGAAACCTTCAGCAGACTCCACATCCGCACCTTCTGCTTCGGGCTTGCCTACGGTGACGAAGGCATTGCGCGTAGCCGGCAACTGGCCCTCGACGTTTTCGGTAGCCGCCTCCACGGAGGCCTGCAACGGGAGGGTGATTCTATCGGTAGCTTCGGGCGCAGTGCCTTCGCTGCCATCTTTGCGTAGCTCCTGGTCGAAGCCAGTGGCGACGGTATAGGTCAGGGACTGCTCGGAATCAAGGTCCTGATAGGCCAGCACGCGGCCGGCGCCGTCGCCTGGGGAGAGGACGGTGACGCGTGGGGCGTCGAGGGGCAAGCCCACGGGTTCCTCCACCGGCTTGGCCGGCTGGGAATAGGAACAGCCAGCAAGAGCGCCGGTCAAGGCCAAGGCTGCAGCGGACAGAACTGAAACGACTCTCACACGAAACACGCATTCCAAAATACCGGATGGGGCTGTTTAGAATGGAACGGGTGAAGGCAAGGAGATATATCGGAACAATGGCCGCGGTGGTGCTGGGAGTAGCTGCCGTGGACCAAGCAGTGAAGCAACTGATGCTGTCGATCCTTACCGAAGGCGAAGCGCTGCCGGTGATTGGTAACTGGTTCCGCTTCTACCTCCTTTTCAACCCCGGCGCGGCCTTCTCCATGGGAGGGGAGGGCTCGACGTGGCTGTTTACTACCATCCAGCTGGCCTTCGTCGTCGGTGTTGCCATTGCTGCACCGAGGATTCATGACAAGTGGCAGGCGGTAGGCTTGGCCATGATTGCGGGCGGGGCGCTGGGTAATCTGATTGACCGCCTGGTGCGCGAGCCGGGATTCTGGTTTGGCCACGTGGTGGATTACATTTCCGTCGGCAGCTTCGCCGTCTTCAACATCGCGGATGCCTCAATCACGTGTGGCGTGGTGGTGTTTATCATCGCGATGTTCATGGCAGAGCGGAAGGAGGCACAAGAGTCCGATGCGTGAAAGTCGTAGGTTGCCGGTACCTGAGGGCCTCGAGGGTATGCGTGCCGATGCTGCTTTGGCCAAGCTATTGGGTGTTTCCCGAGCCAAGGTGGCGGAGCTGTGCGCGGCGGGTGACGTGGAGATCGACGGCGTGGCAGTGGGCAAGTCCGAGCGGCTTAGTGCCGGCGGTTGGATTGACGTCATGATGCCCGCGCCGGAAGAACCGCTGGTGCCCAAGGAGGAGCTGGTAGAGGGCATGGATGTCCTCTACGAGGATGAGGACATCATCTGCGTGTTCAAACCCGTAGGCGTGGCCGCGCACCCAACGTTGGGGTGGGAGGGGCCGACCGTGATTGGTGGGCTTCGCGCGGCGGGCTATGCGCTTGCCGACGCCGGACCTACCGAACGCAAGGGCATCGTGCACCGCCTCGACGTAGGCACCTCCGGGGTCATGGTGGTTGCCGCCAGCGAGCGCGCCTACTCCCAGCTGAAGACTGCCTTCCGCGAGCGGACTGTGGACAAGACCTATCACGCGGTGGTCCAGGGGCTGCCTGATCCTATCGTCGGCACGATTGATGCACCGATTGGGCGCCATCCGTCGGCGGGCTGGAAGTTCGCCGTAGTGGAGGACGGCAAGCCCGCGGTTACTCACTACAAGCTGCTGGAGGCCTTCCGCGAGGCCAGCCTGTTGGAAGTTCATCTGGAGACTGGCCGCACACACCAGATCCGCGTCCACATGTCCGCCACCGGACATCCGTGCGTGGGTGATCCGATGTATGGCTGCGACCCGAACCTGGCTAAGCGCGTCGGCCTTATCCGGCAGTGGCTTCATGCGGTGTCCCTGGGCTTTACGCACCCGGGCACGGGCAAATGGTTTGAGTGCACCGCGCCGTACCCGGAGGATCTCGAGCACGCAGTAGAGGTCTTGCGCGGATGACGGTGAAGCGATCCACCCGCCAGCGTATTTATCGCCGCCGCCGTATGGCAGCCTACGTGCTGCTGTCGGTGACAGCGCTGCTCGTGGTTCTTTCCTTTGGCATGTTTGGTACGCAGCCCAGCACCGCTCTCCAAGGCGACCAGCTGGGCCCGGACGGCTCCGAGACCGCCGCCGAGTACCGCGAGCGCGCCGAAGCCTCGCTGGCCCAAGCCGATGAACCGACGTATGCGCTCGTGGGATTCCACACAGCGCTGTCACCGGAGGACACCGCTGAGGTGCTACGTTCCGTGCAGCGTATGGATGCCATCATCATTGGATTGGCCGCCCCCGTAGCAGTCCCGGAACCTACAGCAGGCAAGGACCGCGCGGACGTCATTACTACCGTTCTTCAGCGCGTGGCTCAGGCCGCCGGTGATGGCAGCGAGACACCAACGCAGGTCGATGCCGCGGTGGTCTATTCCAGCGGCACTGACCTGCGCGCTCTCGCCACTGACCCTCGCGTAAAGACTGTGGAAGCCGCGCCTGCCGACGCCGCCTGGGGTTCCTTCGGAGTGCGCCCGCCCTCCAATACCCGTTAAAGTGACCAGCAGTAAGGAGCGATGATGCGACTATTCCCCAAGACCTCCACGTGGCCTGCCAACTACCGCTTCGCCTACATTCTTGTATGGGCAGGAGCCATCATCACAGTCCTCGCCGCCATCGCGCTAGCACTCTTGGGTAGTGATGGGCTGACGCTGGGCATCATGATTGTTGTGG
The DNA here is from genome assembly GCF_016889765.1 of Corynebacterium minutissimum. Lineage (NCBI taxonomy): Bacteria > Bacillati > Actinomycetota > Actinomycetes > Mycobacteriales > Corynebacteriaceae > Corynebacterium > Corynebacterium minutissimum. Next base: position 449,374 of record NZ_CP069533.1, on the reverse strand, counting down.
CCCTCTACTGCATCGCCATGGCAGTGCTCATGCCGCGGTGGGCGCTCAACGGTGCAGAGGAAGCCGCCAAGCGGGCCCGAGCCAAGGAAGCCCGTGACGAGCTGCGCCGGGTGAAGAAGCAGAAGTAGTCGCCCTAGGGCCTTCTAGGCGGCAGTCTCGTCGGTGCTGGGGGTCGGGGAGTGGAGGCGGGCGCGGCGTCGGGAAGCGTGGCCCATCCTCACCAAATCCGCCAGGTAAATGATGACCGCTACCCAAATGATGATGAAGCCGATCCAGCGCTCGGTTGGCATATCTTCCTGGGTGACGAAGACTGCCCACAGCATCTGCATAATCGGCGTCATGTACTGCAGCATGCCGATGGTGGATAGGCGCAGGTGCTTAGCGCCCTGTGCAAAACAGAGCAGCGGCAGAGCAGTCACTAGTCCGGAGGTGACGAGCAGCGCCATGTGGCCGGGGCCCTCGCTGGCAAAGGTGGATTCGCCCTGGACCTGCAGGTATCCCAGGTACATGAGTGCGAAGGGCAGCATGACGATGGTTTCCGCGGCCACGGAGCCCATGGAAGAGACCGAAATCTGTTTCTTTAGCAGCCCGTAGAGTGCGAAACTGAAAGCCAGGGCCAGCGAATAATACGGTGCCTGGCCGGTCATGAATGTCAGCCACAGCACCGCCACGAAGGCAATGCTGACCGATGCCACCTGTGCCTTCGTCAGCGTTTCCTTGAGGAAGATGATGCCTAAGGCCACGGAGACGAGCGGGTTGATGAAATATCCCAGCGCGGCATCGGCCACGTGGTTGCTGTTGACCGCGATGACGTACGTACCCCAGTTGATAGTGATGGTGATACCGCAGCCCAGCATCCAGCCCCACGTGCGCAGGCTCATCTCTTTCAGCTCGCGCCAGCCGCCAGTAATCACCAGCATGAAGGTGACGAGCACCGCAGTCCACACAATGCGGTGCGCAAGGATTTCAAATGGGCTGGCGGGGCGCAGCAGCGGGAAGAACGCCGGGAAGAAGCCCCACATGAGATAGGCGGCAATAGTGTAGAACATCACAGAAAAATGTACAGGACGTTGAGTAATCCGGGAAGTTTGACGGCCCCGCTAAGATGACCGCATGGCCAAAAACTCATCCTTCGTCCACCTACACAACCACACCGAGTTTTCCATGCTGGACGGCATGGCAAAGGTGGATATGTTGGCGGATGAGGTGGTCCGCCAAGGCATGCCCGCCGTCGGCATGACGGACCACGGCAACATGTACGGCTCCAATGCCTTTTACCAGAGGATGACGAGCGCAGGCGTCAAACCCATCATTGGTATTGAGGCCTACCTCGCGCCGGAGTCGCGTTTCAATAAGAAGCGCGTGCTGTGGGGAACACCAGATCAAAAGCGTGATGATGTTTCTGCCTCCGGTGCCTACCTGCACCAGACCATGCTGGCGGAAAATGAAACTGGTCTGCGCAACCTGTTCAAGCTCTCCTCGCTTGCCTCTTACGAAGGTCAGCTGGGCAAGTGGCCGCGTATGGATGCGGAACTCATCGCTGAGCATGCTGAGGGCATTATCGCGACCACCGGCTGCCCCTCCGGCGACGTCCAAACCCGCCTGCGTCTAGGCCAGTTCAACGAGGCCCTCGAAGCCGCTGCGATGTGGCAGGACATCTATGGCAAGGACAACTTCTTCCTCGAGCTCATGGACCACGGGCTGGATATCGAGAAGCGCACGCGTGATGGCCTGTTGGAGATTGGCCGCAAGCTGGACCTGCCGCCGCTGGTGACCAATGACTGCCACTACGTGCTGGAGTCTCAAGCCCCAGCGCATGAGGCCATGCTGTGCGTGCAGACGGGCAAGACCTTCATGGACCCGGACCGTTTCAAATTCGATGGCACCGGCTACTACATCAAGTCCGCCCAACAGATGCGTGAACTGTGGGACCACATGGTCCCTGAAGCCTGCGATAATACGCTGTGGATTGCGGAGCGCGTCCAGGATTATGGCGCGATTTGGGAAGAGCATACCCACGACCGCATGCCGATTGCGGACGTCCCCGAGGGCCACACCCCCACCTCCTGGCTGACCCACGAGGTCATGGAGGGCCTTAAGGATCGCTTCAACGGTGGGGACGTGCCGCAGGAATACATCGACCGCGCTGAGTACGAAATCAGCGTCATCGACATGAAGGGCTACCCCTCCTACTTCCTCATCGTGGCCGAGCTCATCAAGCACGCGCGCTCCATCGGTATTCGCGTCGGTCCGGGGCGTGGTTCGGCTGCAGGTGCGCTCGTGGCGTATGCGCTGACGATTACCAACATTGACCCCATCGAGCACGGCCTCCTCTTCGAGCGATTTCTTAACCCGGAGCGCCCCTCCGCACCGGATATCGATATCGACTTCGATGATCGCCGCCGCGGCGAAATGATTACCTACGCTGCTGAGCGCTGGGGCGAGGACAAGGTTGCCCAGGTGATTACCTTCGGCACTGTGAAGACCAAGCAGGCCATTAAGGACTCCGCCAAGGTGCACTTTGGTCAGCCCGGCTTCCAGATGGCCGACCGCATCAACGGCGCATTGCCGCCGGCCATCATGGCCAAGGATATTCCGCTGGCCGGTATTACTGATCCGGAGCACGAGCGCTACTCGGAGGCCACCGAGGTCCGTCAGATGATTGAGACTGACCCGGACGTCAAGAAGATTTATGAGACCGCGCGTGGTCTTGAAGGCGTCGTCAGGCAGGCCGGCGTGCACGCCTGCGCGGTGATTATGGCCTCGGTGCGGCTTATGGACCACATTCCAATGTGGAAGCGCCCCGCCGACGGCGCCTACATCACCGGTTGGGACTACCCAGCCTGTGAGGCCATTGGCCTGCTGAAGATGGACTTTCTGGGCCTGCGCAACCTCACCGTGATTGGTGACTGCCTAGAGAACATCAAGAAAAACCGCGGCGAAGAGATTGGCCTGGAGGACCTTCACGCCGATGATCCGAAGGTATCCAAGGTCTATGACCTGCTGTCACGCGGCGATACCCTGGGCGTGTTCCAGCTCGACTCTGGCGGCATGCAGGAGCTGCTCAAACGTATGAAACCGACAGGTTTCAAGGATATTGTCGCGTCGCTGGCGCTCTACCGCCCGGGCCCGATGGGCGTGAACGCTCACTGGGACTACGCGGACCGCAAGAATGGGCGTAAGGAAATTACTCCAATTCACCCGGAGCTGGAAGAGCCGCTCAAGGAAATCCTCGATGAGACCTACGGCCTCATCGTGTATCAGGAGCAGATCATGCGTATCTCGCAGAAGGTGGCGAACTACACCGCCGGCGAGGCAGATGGCTTCCGCAAGGCTATGGGTAAGAAGAAGCCGGAAGTCCTGGCACAGCAGTACGACAAGTTCTGGGGCGGCATGAAGGACAACGGCTACTCCAAGGAAGCCATGGACGCGCTGTGGGGCACGATTGAGCCCTTTGCCTCCTACGCGTTTAACAAGTCCCACGCCGCAGGCTACGGCTTGGTGTCCTTCTGGACGGCCTACCTCAAGGCCTACTATGCGCCGGAGTACATGGCAGCGCTTTTGACCTCGGTAGGTGACAAGAAGGATAAATCCGCTATCTACCTTGCCGATTGCCGCCACCTTGGCATCCGCGTGCTCTCCCCGGACGTTAACGAGTCCCAGGAAACCTTCCAGGCTGTGGGGGACGATATTCGCTTCGGTATGGGCGCTATCCGCAACGTCGGTGGGGAAGTGGTCGATTCCATCGTGAAGACCCGTCGGGAGAAAGGCGCTTATACGTCCTTCTCTGACTATTTGGACAAGATTGAGCTAGCAGCCTGCTCCAAGCGCGTGACGGAGTCCCTCATCAAGGCCGGCGCTTTCGACTCCCTGGAGCACCCACGCAAGGGCCTTATGCTCATTCACGAGGACGCAGTGGACTCCGTTCAGACCACGAAGAAGGCAGCTGATAAAGGTCAGTTCGACCTTTTCGCCGGCTTCGGTGGCGGTGACGAGGAAGGCGATTCTGGATCTGCCTTTGCTATTGACGTCCCCGATGAGAATTGGGATCGTAAGCACGAGTTGGCACTGGAGCGTGAGATGCTGGGCCTTTACGTCTCCGGCCACCCGCTCGACGGTTTCGAGGAAGCACTCGATGCACAGACCGATACGCCGATTACCAAGATTCTTAACGGTGAAGTCGGCAACGGACAGGAGCTGGTGATTGGCGGCATCATCTCAGGCGTGGACAGGCGTTTTTCCAAGCGCGATGGTTCCCCGTGGGCCATCGTCAGCATCGAGGATCATAACGGCGCCCAGGTAGACATCCTTGTGTTCAACCAGGTGTACTCGCTGGTGGCTCCGCAAATTGCGGAAGACAACATCATCCTGGCCAAGGTTCAGGTGAAGATTCGTGATGAGCGCATGTCCCTCTTCTGTTCCGATATCAAGGTGCCTGACTTAGGCCCTGGCAATGGTGCCGGCCTGCCCCTGCGCCTGACTATGCGCACAGACCAGTGCACGATGGATAACATTGCCAAGCTCAAGCAGGTGCTCGTTAACAACAAGGGCGAGTCGGACGTGTACCTCACGCTTGTCGACGGTGAAGAGTCCACCATGATGGTCCTCGGTGAGCACCTGCGTGTGGAGCGCTCGAGCAACCTGATGGGTGACCTCAAGGCCACGATGGGGGCTGGCATCCTCGGGTGAATCTAAGTTGAATCGAGATCCCATGGGAACCAGGCTCCTGGGTTACTCTAGACAGCATAGTCTAGAAGAAGGGAAGGTCAGTTTCTCATGGTGAACAAGATTCGTACCACCCACGTTGGCTCGTTGCCTCGCACGAAGGAGCTGCTGGAGGCTAACCTCGAGCGCTCTGCCGGCACCATCTCCGATGCGAAGTTCCACGACATTCTGGAGCGCTCCGTAGTGGACGTCGTCAAGCGCCAGATTGACCTCGGCATCGACATCATCAACGAGGGCGAATACGGTCACGTCACCTCCGACGCCGTGGACTACGGTGCGTGGTGGAACTACTCCTTTACCCGCCTGGGTGGTTTGACCATGACGGATAAGGACCGCTGGGAAATCGGTGACAAGGTTCGTTCCGAGCCGGGTAAGATTCGCCTTTCCTCGATGAAGGATCGCCGCGACCGTGCGCTGTTTTCCGAGGCCTACAATGACCCGGATTCGGGCATCTTTACCGGCCGCAAGAAGGTAGCCAACCCGGAGTTCACTGGTCCGGTGACCTACATCGGCCAGGAGCAGGTGGAGGCTGACGTCAAGTTGCTTGCCGACGCCCTCCCCGAAGGCACCGAGGGCTTCGTCGCCGCCCTGTCCCCGGGTGCTGCGGCACGTCTTCCCAACAAGTACTACGATGACGAGTCTGAGCTCGTTCGCGCCTGTGGTGAGGCGCTCAAGGTCGAGTACAAGGCCATCACTGATGCGGATCTGACCGTGCAGTTCGATGCGCCGGACTTGGCGGAGGCATGGGACTCCGTGGTGCCGGAGCCGACGGTCGAGGACTTCCAGGCATTCCTGCACGAACGTATTGAGATACTCAACGAGTCCATTAAGGACATCCCGCGTGAGCAGACCCGCCTGCACATTTGCTGGGGTTCTTGGCATGGTCCGCACGTCACGGACATTCCGTTCGAGGACATCATCGAGGAGATTCTGCAGGCCAAGGTCGGTGGATTCTCCTTCGAAGGTGCTTCGCCGCGCCATGCTCACGAGTGGCGCGTGTGGAAGAATCACACGCTGCCGGAGGGAACTGTCATCTACCCAGGTGTGGTGTCGCATTCCACGAATGCTGTGGAGCACCCGCGTGTGGTCGCTGACCGCATCATCCAGTTTGCTGAGCTCGTGGGCCCGGAAAACGTTATTGCCTCGACCGACTGTGGCCTGGGCGGCCGCCTGCACCACCAGATTGCGTGGGCCAAGCTCCAGTCCCTCGTTGAGGGAGCAGAGATTGCGACGAAGGAACTGTTTTAAGTTCTCGTCTCATCGGTCCTGACGGGCCAAAACGAAGGAGGCGCTGCGGAGAAAATCTCGCAGCGCCTCCTTTACTATCCCCATTGGAGCGGGATTAGTCTTCGGCCTTCTCGACTTCTTCCTTCTTCTTGGAGTTATCCCAGTAGAAGCCCATGCTCTTGAGGAAAGCACGCAGACCATTCAGGATGGAAGGATCGAACTCAGCCGCGAGGACGAGAACTCGAATACCCACGGAGAGCAATGCCAGAGCACCGCCAACCCAGGCGTAAATCTCCTTGGATTTCTCCGTTGGGCGTGCAGACTGAACGAATTCGGGCATTTCGTCCCAATCCTTCTGCAGCTTCGCTTCCTTTTCTTCCTCAACGCAATCCGGGGTGTCCGGCATGCCGGAGGAGCCATAGCCGTTGAGCACACCGTTGGCCAGCTCTTGTGGGCCCATGAACGACGAACCTGCGGTGCCATCAGCGACGGCAGCCTCGTGGTCCTTACGCGCTTGGTTGACCTGGTCGGCACACTCCTGAGAGAGATCCTTGGTGCTGGTATGGCCAACATTCAGAGAACTTCCCAGAGCTTTGGAAGAGTCCTTTGCCGGCTCCTGCGCGGCCTCCTCGGCAGCCTTCTCCTCGGATACGTCTTTAGCAGCCTTCTCCTCGGAAGCTTCCTCGGAGGCGTCCTGCGTGGCGGACTCCGGGGAGGCCGAGTCAGCCACGGTTGAGGTGGCTGTCGCGGTCGAGCTGGCTGACGCAGAGGAATCATCAGCAGCGGCCAGTGGGGTGACCAGCGCCATGGTCGTGGCACAGATGGCGACGAGGGAGGTGGAAAGACGCATATCGAGGGTTCTCCTTGGGAAGGGAAAGGACAGGTGTGAAAGGGCTTCTTGGAAAAAGCTCACTTCAATGTAGCAGCCCTTCCCGCGGGGTGGATAGGGCTTAGAGGAACTTCTCCAACTGAGCGCGCAGCGGAGCTGGTGCAAGGCTCAGGACAGTCTCGCGGATACCCGGGACGCGCAGCACACCAATGGTGGCGGCCAGCGCAGCAATGACGCCGATGACGGAACCAGCGATGATGCCGCCGGAGACGCTGCTGGAGCTCTTGTCTGCAGAGCCCTTGCCGTCCTTACCGGCATCGTTGCCTGGCTTCTTCGGAGTGTCCTGCTCGTCCTTGTCCTTGTCTTTATCCGTGTCCTTGCCGTCGCCCTGGTCGGCGTCTTCGTCTTCCTCGGCGGCGAGGAGGTCCTCAACGGAGTACACGGTGGTGGTGCCGGAGACCTCGTTGCCCACGACGAGCAGGTACTCACCAGTGGGGGAGTCCTTCTTGTCGACGAAGGCGAAGCCCTCTGGGCCAAGGTCGCCAGCATCGGCGTACTCATCGGTGGAGAAGTCACGGTTATTGACGTAGGTGACGAAGGAAGCGTTGGCCGGGTCGGTGACATCGTAGACGAAGATGCCACCTACGCGCTCCGCACCGATGAAAGCGTAGGTCCGCTCGCCGACGGTACCAACGACGAGTGCCTCCGGCTCGGGGCCCTTGTTGTCGGAGCGGTCATCGAACTCTGCTTCTTCGTTGTCAGCGTTGTGGTGGAAGATACCTGGCTCGTTGAGCTCAGCGGTGATCTGCTCAAACTCAGCGCCGGAGTCAAAGACAACGTTGCCCTCAGCGTCGTAGATGCTGAAGGAGCGGGAGCCGTAGGAGTACAGCTCGTCGAAGCAGCCCTTCTCCTCATTCCAGCCGGACGCATTGGTGAGCTTCAGGTTGCCGGCGCGCTTTTTGTCGGCGAGGTCGTCCGCGGAGACATCGCCAAGCGTGCCCTCGCACACCTTGCCCTCCTCGATGAGGTCCTTAAGCTCTACCTCATCGGTGTAAACACCGGAGCCGCCATCCTTTTCCTTCACGCCCCACTCGCGGGCATCGCCTTCGTTAGCGGTGGCGAAGTAGGTCTGGCCGCCGGTAGTAAAAGCACCGACGGAGTCCGGCATGGAGAGGCCCTTCACCGGGATGGTGCGCAGCTCAGCCTTGCCATCCTTATTGGACGGGTCGAGCGGAGTCTTGCTGTGGTCAGCAACGTGGGCTGGGACAATCTTTTCGACGGTGGCGGACTCGATATCGACGATGGCAATGGCATTGGCCTCCTGCAGCGACACAAAAGCCTTGCCGTTCTGGGAAGAGATGTACTCCGGCTCGAAGTCGATGGACGGCTTGGAGTCATGGCCGGAGGGGCCGAAGACACGCACGCCTTCGGGGAGCTCCTGGTCATCGAAGGCCGTGAAATCCGCGATACGGGCGTCGGCCTCGGAGGGAGCAGTAACATCCTTCGGCAGCGTGATGACGGATACTGAGCCGTCCGGGTCGGTCACGTAATCGGTGCCCTCGGCGTTGAGCTCGTCGGACGGCTCGCCCTCGTTGGCCACCAGCGCGTAACCACCGTCAGCGGTGATGTGAGCGTTATCCGGCAGAGCGCCTACCTCAACCCGGCCGAGCTCTGCAGAATTCAGGTTCTCCGCTGCGGCGTTGAAGAACAGAGCTTCACCGTTCTCAGTCTTGTCTTCCTGCTGAACGGCGGCGACAGCCAGGCCGTCCGGGCGCACGGCCACGGAGTTAATTTCCTTGCCGTCACCAGCAGAGATAGAGCCGATGTGCTGTAGATTGGTCGGGTCGGCGGCATCGATAACATCAATCTGGCCGGCGTGGGCATTGACGGTCAGAATGCGCTTGGATGCTGGGTGGAAGGCCACGATCTCCGCAGCGGACTCTTCATACACGCCGGATTCATAAGTGCCGATAGGGCTGACCTTGAGGCTAGCGTTAGCCGCAGAGTGCACGTGGACATTGTCCACAATCTTGGCGGACGCTGCCGGAACGGCCAAGCTTACGCTGGTGGCGGTAGCAACACACAGGGCAAGCGCGCGGCGAGAGAAAGAGCGAGACATAGAAGAACTCCTAGCGTTGAGACGACAAAGATTCCGCACCACCGTACGTGTCACACCGTCCCCATTCGGAGAACAGAGAGTAACGACAGGAGAAGATTTGAGTAAACCTTTGGTGAATCGGTCGAATGCTAGGTAATGCATGCGGGGCACTCTGTAGAGCGTAGAATGAGCCAGCATGACACGTACCCCGGAAGACTTCGAGCCAGTCCACGCCTCCGACATCCAGTTGGCCCAATCGCGGATTAGCTCGGAGATTGCTCCGACCCCACTGCAATACTGCCCACGCCTGTCCCAGGAGACCGGCTACGAGGTCTATCTCAAGCGGGAGGACCTCCAGGATGTGCGCTCGTACAAGATCCGCGGCGCCATTTATGGAATGTCCAACCTTGGTGACAAGGAGCGCGCGCAGGGCATCGTGACGGCGTCGGCAGGCAATCATGCTCAAGGCGTCGCCTATGCCTGCCGGACCATGGGAATTCAAGGCAAGATTTTTGTCCCAGAACCCACGCCGAAGCAGAAGCGTGACCGCATCCTCGTTCACGGCGGGGACTTCGTGGAGCTCGTTGTCACCGGAGCCAATTTTGATGAGGCGGCGGCCGCTGCACATGCTGATGCCGCCGAGCGTGGAGCATTCTTCATCGAGCCTTTTGACGCCCGCGATACTGTCATTGGTCAAGGTACCGTGGCCGCCGAAATTGTGGCGCAGCTGTCCTCATTGGGCAAGGCCCTCGACACCGTCATCGTCCCCGTGGGCGGAGGAGGACTCATCTCTGGGATCACGTCCTACCTTGCCGACATGGCCCCGCGCACAGCGGTGGTGGGGATTGAGCCGGCCGGGGCGGCGTCGTTAAGCGCTGCTTTCGACGCTGGCGAACCAGTGACGCTGGAGACCGTTGACCCCTTCGTCGATGGCGCTGCGGTGAAGCGAATTGGTGACGTACCTTTCAAGATTCTGGAGGCCAACCAGGGGCGTTTGCACTGGGATAATGTGTCTGAAGGTGCGGTGTGCACGGAGCAGCTGGCCTTGTATCAGAACGAAGGCATCATTGCGGAGCCCGCCGGTGCGTTGAGTGTGACGGGTTTGCGATCCCTGAAATTGCAGCCGGGGTCGACTGTCGTGTGTGTGATTTCCGGCGGAAATAACGATGTGTTGCGCTACGCCGAAATCATGGAGCGCTCCCTCGTGCACCGAGGTCTGAAGCACTACTTCCTGGTGAACTTCCCACAGGAGCCAGGTCAGCTACGCCACTTCCTCCAAGACGTGCTAGGGCCAGAGGACGACATCACGCTGTTCGAGTACCTCAAGCGCAATAACCGCGAAACCGGTGCCGCGCTCGTGGGTATTGAGCTGGGAGCCGCCTCCGGCATTGATGGTTTGTTGCGCAGAATGACAGACTCTAAGCTGCACTGCCAGCAGCTTAAGCCTGGTACTCCTGAGTACGACTTCCTCGTCGCATGATGCTGGAAAGCTATCAGCGCCCCATTGCCGGCGAGCTCTATGAGCATGAGATTGAGATCAAGCGCTCCCGCTTCATTACCCTCATCGGCCGCGTGACTAACGAAGAGGAAGCACGCGCGTTCATTGACGCTGCCCGGGACCGCTTCCCCGACGCCCGCCACCACTGCTCGGCGTACATCTACCACGTCGATGCCGCGAACCCAGTGGAGCGCTCCTCTGACGATGGTGAGCCCTCCGGCACCGCGGGCAAACCCATGCTGGACGTTCTCAAAGGGTCCGGGATGCTGGACATCTGCGCGGTCGTGGTGCGCTACTTCGGAGGTATCAAGCTGGGCGCGGGCGGTTTGGTCCACGCTTATGGCGGCGCTGTGAGTGAGACGATGGAACACGTCGAGCGCGCTACCCGCGCTTTGCGTGAGCTCTACACGCTGGAGGTCTCCCATGCTGATGCCGGCCGCTTGGAGGCGGACCTGCGCAACCGCGGCGTGGACATTGTCGATACTGCCTACGGCCAAGCGGTTACCTTTACTGTGTCCGTCGCCCCGGGTGGCGAGGAAGAGCTCACGGCCACACTGGCCGCCTTGACCCAAGGTGAGGTTGCTCCAAAGGAAGCCGGCACCGCCTGGGTGGAGCTTTCGCACTAGCGCGCTCGTAGTTCCGCGCTCGTAGTTCCTCGCACGACATGGTTGCCTTGTAGAATTGGCAGCATGACTATGCAGCGACGCCCTAATAACCCCATTGAAAAGCGGAAGCAGGCTGTACGCACGCACGCTCGCAACGGCGCTATTGCTGTCGTGGGTGGCATCGGCGGCGGCATCCTGCTGGGCTGGGCGCTTACTGGGTTCTGGACGTGGATGGCCATTGGCCTCGTCGTCGCCGTGGTCGGTGGCGTCTACAACTGGGTAAAGATCCAGAAGATCGTCAACGAAAACCACAACCTTTAAGAGCCGTATGGTCAACCAGCCCGACGGGCGCCCAGTACGCATTGATGCCTGGGTCTGGTCCGTCCGTATGTTCAAGACCCGCTCGGAGGCCGCCACCGCAGTGCGCGCTGGGCACGTCAAACTCAACGGCAACGCCACCAAGCCCGCCCAGCAGGTTGTCCCCGGCGACCGCGTACGCGTGTGGCGTAACCACCACGAGCATGACCTCGAGGTCCTTGCCACCGTTTCTAAGCGCGTCGGCGCGCCCGTGGCGCGAACTTGCTATATCGATCACGCGCCACCACCACCACCGAAGGAGTTTCTCCCCTCCGTCCCCGTCCGTGCCCGGGGCACCGGCCGCCCCACGAAGAAGGAGCGCCGGCAGATGGATAAGTTCCGCGGCGGTTTCCGTTAGTGCGCGCCGGTCTGGTGCACCTTGCCACGCAGGGGGGGGGAGTTAGCGGTGGTTGATGCAGGAAAGGAGGTCCTCCAGCTCTGTGGAGTTGGCCTCTTTTTCTCCCGGATTCCTCGGGGTGCCGTTTAGAATCTCCTGCACGCGCGTTGACTCGTCTGACAATGGAGCAGCACAGGCATGTGCCAGAGAGAGCGAGATATTCTGAGATACAGTCTCCTCAGCGGCCAAGCGGTGGGGAGCGGTGATCGCCCGTTGCCGCATGAGCTGCAGAGCGATGGGAAAGTCGCTGCGGAGCTGTTCTGGGACGTCACGAAAGGACGAATCGGTGACGAGTATCTTGTCCGGCAGTACATCACCGTAGGGTGAGCCCTCCATATAGTGTGTAAGCGATTCCTGCGCGGCTGCAAAATAAGCCTGGTTGGTAGGGAGCCCGCAGACTGTGGGAGCGGTCGCCGTGCACTCCAGGTCTGCAATGCTGGCTGAGTCCAGCCGCTCGTGTTCGCCCATGAGCTCGAAGTTGAAAGCGGCAATGATGGTAGCGACGAAGACCACGACGGCTGCCAGCGCGGCGAGAAACTTGTAGCGAACGCACCCGCCGACTGAAGCCGCTACACAGGACACCGCGCAGAATCGTGCTGTAAGCGCGAATATAAGAGGAATGCTGTCGCGCACGTCGGCCATGATGGTGGCGCTGTCGAGGCCATCGTGGAGACTGCCATACAGTGCCAGCGGCACCGTTACAGCGAGGTACACGGTCATTCCTACAAGCGGCAGAAGCCCTCCGCCTACAGCGCCTAACGCTATCGGTACAGCCTTGCCGCGTGGACTAAAGTAATCCCACTGTGCGCTTCCACTTCGCCACCGCCACTGGCCGACGGTGACACCAACGCCTGCCAGCCACGCCACCATAAACGGCGTGGCGGAGGCTGCTGTATCGAGGAGCATGTACACACTCCCTCCCCAATCGCTTACGGAGGTCCACGCAAAGACCGCGAGGAACAATCCGGTGATGAGTCCCAACAGGACTAGTTTCTGGATGCGGAGCACCCCTCGAAGCCAGTATGCGGCGGGCGGCGCGGCAGAGTCGGCAACAGGGCGCGTGGTCACAGATGACATTGAGATCCAATCGATAGCGTGAGAAGTACTACACACCGTGGTGCGTGGGGCGGGAAACTAGCGCAGGATAAAACGTGGTACTCCCAGTACGATGGCACCAGTGGCGATGAACCAACTTCCGTCGAAGGCGCCGTCTTGCGTGAACAACAGGCCGGGTGATTTGAGCGGCAGCCAGAGGGTTTCCATCGTGGGCAAAGGATAGGACGGTGAAAAGAATAAGGATACGCACCCTACAAGCAGAGGGACCGCCCAGAGGTACAGGTTGGGAAGTACACGCGAAACGATACATGTGCATCCGAGAAGGAAGCTGCAGTCGCGCGCACAGGCCAGCCCGGCATACGGGGCGGTGGTGAAGCCGAAGCACATCACGCTGATGACTCCTATGACTGCAGCAAAGACGAGGAGGAGCATGGACCGCCGTGCCACGAGGGAGCGGGCACGCGTGCGCTCCAGCGCTGATTCTTTTTTCATCGCGATGGTGAGACACGCGCTCGCGGCGATAGCGATAAACAGATGACTATCTTCAATTGTGGCCCCAGGGCGGCTGATGGCCGTCAACACCGCCTTCGCGGTCAGTGCCGTGCATACCGCCGCGATGACGGCGATGGGTAAGTTCTGGAATCGCGCCCACAGCAGCCATCCATAGTGCGGGACGAGCTGCTTGGGGTCTGTTCTTGTCGTCATTGTGCCACCATTGTTCCGCTTATGTAGCCGCGTACGCCGTATAGGCGGACGCGATGGCCTCAGCGGAGTTGCCACCCGGTGTGAGCTCGGAGAGCGAACCGGTGAAGGCCACAGACCCATGCGAAAGAATTGTCACATCCGTGGCTACACTCGCTACATCATCCACAATATGCGTGGTGAGCAGTACCGGAGTTGTCGCCGCGATCGAAGAAACTGCAGTGCACAATTCTTGTCGCTGTATGATGTCGAGCCCCACGGAAGGCTCATCGAGTACGAGGAGCCGCGGGCTACCGAGTAAGGCAGCTGAAATCCCTACTCGCCGCCGTGTGCCACCGGAGAGGTTACGGATCTTGTCGGAGGAATAGTCCTTAAGATGCGTCAATGCGAGTGCTTTCGCAACCTCGGCGCCGGCGGTGCCACGCGGAATTTTATTGAGCCACGCCATATAGTGCAGAAACTCGGCTACCGTAAAAGAGCTTGTGGGGAGATTGTCCTGCGGGAGATACCCCACGTGGAGCTTCCGCTGCCGCGGATCAGCAATCCCGTCAAGCTCAATCGTGCCACCAGCTGTGGGAACCAGTCCGACAATGGCTTTGAGTATGGAGGACTTGCCTGCTCCGTTGGGACCTAAGAGGGCGTGGACGCCGTCAGTCACGTCAAAACTGACGTCGGTTACTACCTGCTTTTTCTTGTAGGCAACGGAAACGTGATTAAGTGACAGCACAGGCTACCTCATACGTGAATGAAAATTAGAGCGCGAAATATTGATGCTCGCGCTATGTGTAAGAACTGTGGCGGGGTTAGCGAACTTCGAACGTTACCCCTCGGTGGTGCTCGATGCCGCATGTTGCGACTGCCTGACGGCCGGCTTCGGTCCATGCGGAAGTCTGATCGGGCCAGTTATTGCAGTCGAGGCGAATACGGAAGTCTCCATCCCCTTGGCTGCAGCTTCCGATAACGCTTTTTCCGTTTACCTCATAGTGACAATCAGAAGGGGAGGCCTGTGCGGCACTGGGACCGAACACCGCCGCCGCAGACAAAATGAGTGGAGGCGTCAAAATAACAGCTAGCTTCTTTATTGATGGATCCTTTCTGAAGGTAGGTAGCAGGGGGGAGACCCCATCTACATGAATAAGGTTCTTCTACTATAAACCATAGTGGAAATAATTGTCAGCAGTTGACTGCGCTATTCTTCGGAAAAGCGGCGTAGCGCCTTGAGGCGTGCGTTCAAGCGGCGCTTGCGGTCGGGGCGGTCACCTGCTTCATATGTGGCGTCGATGTGCTGGGAACCGAACTTGTTGAGCAACAAATCGTCGATAAGCCTGACCTGCCCTGGACGAAAGCGGTAGCGCATAGCGTCGTGCACGTGGGCGATGTCATCATCATCCAAGAGTTGTTTGAGCTGGCTCAAACGGTTGATTCCGTTGCTCTCTAGCAGCTCCGCCAGGAAGCGGTAGTGCTCCGAGCGGGAGCGTGGGAAGCGGTTACCCAGAATGATGGCGAGCACGCCTGGCAGTGTCTCCGCGGTGAGCTCAATGTCCTCATCGGTATCCGTGCTGGGAGCCTTCAGCGCTGCGATTTCATCGAATTGCTGATCCGCGAGCTCAATGAGACCTGCAGCTAGTGTAAAGAGGCGATCGACCTGCGGGGAAGGCGGGTTCGGCCCCTGCTTGTAGCGAATATCGTGCTCAAACTCAGCCCAAGCATGCTGCAGGACAGTGCGGATCTGTACCTCGAAGGTCCACCCCACATAAGGCTCGAGTTCTTCGAGGGCAGCAGCGCTATCTTCAGTGACCGTGAGAACGAGATGGTGGGAGCCGTAGCCGAAACCGCCGGAAATGCGGGTCTCCGCAGCCTTGTCCACTGAGCGCACAACCTTGAAGGTTTCACCCAAAACCTCAATGGTCTCCGGGATGATCGTGGAGTGGAAGACGTTGATGCGCACGCCGAGAACATCGTGGATGTCGTCCCACGGTGCGGGGTACATAAGCTCGCCATTTTCGCGGCGTTTCTTCGCCTTGGCCTTGAGAGAAGGCCACTGCTTGACGCGGGTAGCCACGCGGTCGAAGATAATCCCGGCGTCGTTAAGCAAGTCCTCGATGGCATCGAGGAAGTCTTGTGCCGCAGTGGGGTGTGCGTGAACCCAGGAGTGGTATTGATTGCTCAGGCGAGACATTGGGGATTCGGGCATCGGTAAGAACGCGACTCCTTTCGGCCACGGCAGTGAGGGAAAGGAGGTAGTTCTATACCTCCAAAGGAAAGCCGTTAGCCAATACTAGTGGGCGCAGGCTCAGTGTGGGGCGATGGCGTGGGCGCAGTTCGCCAGCGCGGCCGGCTAACGCGGTTGCTGTGCTGTCAGGAGTATCAGTCAAAGCGAATAGCGTGTGTGCGTCGGGAACGAGGTACGTGATGCGCTGAGCTTGGGTCAGACGGCGAAGGTGATTATCCACAATGACAAACGTTTGTGGGTGCGCCAACCACGCAGAGATAGAGCAGCGGTGAGCACGAACCTCCACGCTGCCGTCAGCACCGGGCAGGCTGTGTTCCGCGGGGCGAGTAAAGAAGCGCAAGCCCTGGTCCGTCAGGGCCCTGCGCTGCAGGTTGAGCGACGAGGCGTCCCATGCCTGGCGAACCGTGAGCCCCATATCGTCGAGCGCACGCTGGCTGACGCGTTTTACCGAAGAACCTTCGCCATGAGTCAACGTCATGGAAAGCGTGCGGGAGAGCTGGATGCTGGCAGGGGAGTCACCAAATCCGTCATCACAGAGTTTCACGCCGCTGAGCTCGTTGCTCGGGCACAGAGACGGTAAAAGGCGGTCAACATCGAGGGCAGAAGGAGCTGCAACGGTCATGGCGTTCTCCGGTAAGGGTAGAGCTTATGTATTTCTTGCCCTTATTGGACTGAACTGCATGCCCGTCGGTTCCCAGCTTCTCAGAAAAATTGTTCGGGGAGCTCACCGTGAGTCCTAGCCGCTCGTATTTTTAAAACGGTGGAGCTTCGTCGAGCTGGAGTTCGGAGAGCAGTTTGTCCACCGGCCAAATTGCGATGTCCTGGCCCTTGGCTTGTAACTCCTCGGCGCGCTTTTCCTTGGAGGTCTTCGTAGCCCACTGTCCCACGACGAGGATGGTGGTTTTCTTGGTCACGTTCTTGCCCACCTGGCCGCCGCGCTCAGCAATCTTGGACCACAACAGGCCTTTATCGAAAGGCTCAAAGTCACCGGTGAGGGTGACGTGTTGGTTAAAGAGTGCGCCCTCAGGGTCAGCGTCGGGGTTAGGGTCCGGAATCGTGTCTGGGGTAGCGACTGATTGCCAGGGCGCTGGGCCGCGACGGTCCTTGGAGCCGGAGTTCTTTTTCCTCGAGCTCGTTTCGGTGCCGGCCATGCGGGTGTTGTCACGGAAATCCGTGCCCGCACCCAGATCCGCCGCGGATAACGGTGAGGTGTTGGCGCGCAACACCGGGATGACGGATTCTTCGCTCAAGGTGCCCAATGCAAACTCGCGAGTGGTGAAGAGATCCTCGATGGAACCCGAGTGTCCGAAACGGCGGGCGAGACCGGTGACGATTGCGCCGGCCGCGCGTGCGTCGGCGGTGGCTTCGTGGTGCTGGAAGTCCTCCGCACCGACGACGGATGCCACGGTGGGAAGCTTGTGGTTGGCCACATCGATAACGCCGGCACGAGAGGCGTCGCGTGCCAATGCTAAAGAACAGGCGAGGCGGACATCCGGAACAGGAGCCTTGGCCGTGCGCAGGCCCGTGCGAAGCGCAGTTGAATCGAACTGCGCATTGTGGGCAACAAGTGTGTCCGTGCCGAGGAATTCGAAGAGCTCCGCAGCGGCGTCCGCGAAAGGAGAGGCATCGGCAACGTCATCCGCCGTAATTCCGTGAATGCTGACGTTGACCTCGTCGAAATACTCCAAACCGGGCGGAGGAGTACACAGCCACGTGCGGGATTCGGTTTCTTCACCATCGCGGAAACGGACCGCACCAATTTGGCACACGGAACCCCAGTTATCGTTGGCTGTTTCCACGTCAACGGCGGTGAAATTCAGCCCTTTGACACTTGCGCTGGCGGCTGGTGTCTCGCCGCGCAGAACAGCCTCTACTGCGGAAGCTAGTGTTTCCTCGTCTTGGCCGGGAGCGATGCGAATGATAGTGAGTTCGGTATCGCCTTCGCCACGTACGACAACCTGTCCGAAACTGGTTGCCGTCGGTGCCGAGCTCTCCACACCCGTGGCCCCAGCCAGCGGGATTTCCTCGTGGGCTGGTGCGCCAAGGGAAGCTGCAAGCTGGGAGCGGTGAAGAATCAGAGCATCGGCGGCGACGTCAACGACGGCACCGTGGGCGGTATAGGACACGGATTCCTTTCAGGGCATCTTTTCAAAGTGGAGATAAAAAGCCAGTCTAGTTCTCTTTCGATTCGGAAGAGTCAGCGGCTTCTGTTGCCTCGTTGACATCGTCGAATACGGGTGGTTCGGTCTGGCGCAGGATAAGAGTCGTACGCGGCTGAACCACGATGGTTCCGGCAGCGTCAATAATCTTCTCCTCGTCCGGGTAACCGCCGGAATCGGACGTATCCACGATGAGGCGCCAGCTAGCACCCAGGTCCTTGGTGGGAAGAGTGAACTCGATGTCCTCGTGGTGGGCATTGAAGATCATGATGAAGGAATCATCCGTAATACGCTCACCACGGGCAGTGGTTTCCGTAATCGCATTGCCGTTGAGGTAGACCATGAGGGCCTTACCGAATTCAAAGTCCCAGTCCTCTGGAGTCATGAGCTTGCCAGAAGGCACGAGCCACGCGATATCACGGTCCTTGACATCAGAACCGAAGGGGCCACCGGCCAGGAAGCGCTGCCGGCGGAAGACCGGGTGGTTGCGGCGGATGTTGATGAGGCGCTTGGTGAAGCCGTGCATGGCGGCGTTCTTTTCCTCATTCATCATGGACCAGTCAATCCAGGAAATCTCATTGTCCTGGCAATAGACGTTGTTGTTGCCGTCTTGCGTGCGGCCCAGCTCGTCACCGTGGCAGAGCATCGGGGTGCCCTGAGACAGCAGGAGGGTGGTGAGGAAGTTTCGGACCTGGCGGCGGCGAAGCTTCTTAATTTCTTCGTCGTCAGTCGGCCCCTCCACACCGTGGTTCCAGGAACGGTTGTGGGACTCGCCATCACGGTTGTCTTCACCGTTAGCGTCGTTGTGCTTATCGTTGTATGTCACCAAATCACGCAGCGTGAATCCATCGTGCGCGGTGATGAAGTTGACGGAAGCAGTGGGGCGGCGGCCGTTGTTGGCGTACAAGTCAGAAGAGCCAGTCAAGCGAGAGGCGAATTCACCCATGGTGGCTGGCTCACCGCGCCAGAAGTCACGGACGGTGTCGCGGTACTTGCCGTTCCATTCGCTCCAAATCGGCGGGAAATTACCAACTTGGTAGCCGTTGTGTCCCACGTCCCAAGGCTCGGCGATGAGCTTGACCTTGGATACCACGGGGTCCTGCTGCACCAAATCAAAGAAGGTAGCGAGCTTATCGACGTCATCCAATTCGCGCGCCAGAGTAGAAGCCAAGTCGAAGCGGAAACCATCGACACGCATTTCCGTCACCCAGTAGCGCAGGGAATCCATGATGAGCTGTAGCGAGTGCGGGTGGCGCACATTCAGCGAGTTACCGGTGCCGGTGTAATCCATGTAGTGCTCGGGGTTGTCATCCACCAAGCGGTAATAAGCATGGTTGTCAATGCCACGGAAAGCGATGGTGGGGCCCATATGGTTGCCTTCTGCGGTGTGGTTATACACCACGTCGAGGATGACCTCGATACCGGCTTCGTGGAAGGCGCGAACCATGGCCTTGAACTCTGCGACGACCTCGCCGGGTTTCTTGGCGTAGGCATAGTCTGCATGCGGGGCAAAGAAACCAAAGGTGTTGTAACCCCAGTAGTTGCGCAGGTCCAGTTGGCGCAGGCGATCATCCTGGAGGAACTGGTGCACGGGCAGCAGTTCCACTGCCGTTACGCCAAGGTCCTTGAAGTAATTGATGATGGCCGGGTGCGCCATGCCAGCATAGGTACCGCGGAGTTCTTCGGGAACCTCCGGGTGGGTCATCGTCATGCCCTTAACGTGGGCTTCGTAAATGATGGTTTCGTTATCCGGGGTGTGGGGGCGGTTGTCGCCGTGCCACTCGAAGAACGGGTTGATGACAACTGAGAGCATGGTGTGGCCCAGCGAGTCTTCCTCGTTGCGGCCGGTGCCTGGCTCTTCGGCATGGATGTCATAGGAATACAGTGAGGCGTCCCCGTCGAAGTCTCCATCGAAGGCCCGGGCGTAGGGATCGACAAGCAGCTTGGAGGGGTCACAACGCAAGCCCTGCTCGGGATCGTAGGGACCATGGACGCGGTAGCCATAGCGCTGGCCGGGGGTGACGTTGGGGAGGTAGGCATGCCACACGTGCGCAGTGACTTCGGTGAGTTCGATGCGCTCTTCGTTGTTGTCTTGATCTATGAGGCAGAGTTCGATTTTCTCAGCGACTTCGGAAAAGATAGCGAAGTTGGTACCGGCTCCATCGAAGGTGGAACCGAGTGGGGATGGGGAACCAGGCCACACCTGGCGGGAATGGGGTGCTTCGGCACGGGTGTCAGTCATGGGGTTCAGCTTAGCCAATTCTGGGGAATGCGGCTGACCTTAAACTATCGGCGCAGGTGAGTTTAGAGCGCACGTAATCCCGCGACCACGAGTTCGGTGGCGCGGATGGAGGCGTCATCAGTGTGTGCCGATGCAGAGACGCCTCCCAACTGGGCATGGGATTGCTCCAAGAAGGTGGCGCCGAGGACGTAATGGATCAAGGTGCGTGCGGCAACGCCGATGCTTTCCGACGTCCCCTCCGGCACCTCTCGCTCCAACGCTGCGGCGAAGAGCTCTTCGAGGTCTGCGCGGGTTGTGGACTCGGGGAAAGCAGCACCGGCGATGGCTACCTCCGCGCCGTCGCGCCAACGGCTGAGCTCGCGGTGGAGGGAGCTTGCCAACTCGGCAGGAGTGTCTCCGGAAACTGGCGATATAATTTCGGTGGCCATGGCGGCAATCAACGCCTGCTTGTTGGCTACGTGCCAGTACAATGCGCCAGGAGCCACGCCGAGGGTGGTAGCGACGCGCCGCATGGTGACATCAGCCAGCCCGTAGCTCGTGAGGAGCTCGAGGGCCGTGGAAACTATAGCGTCGCGAGAAAGGTGCACAACAGACTACTGTACGGGTCTCGTGCTCTTAGTGTGGCTCTTGTGAGTAAAAAAGAGTAGTGGGGTTCACAGGAACCTTCAAGGTTTAGGTCATGAATTCTTCAACCACTGCTTGTTAGGGTTATGTGAACTGCACCAGAGCGTGCAATCTGTCACTCTCATCATTAGAAAATTAGGAGTTATCCCTTGTCTTTCCTGACCCCCGCTAAGAAGTCCCTCATTGCAGTCGCGCTGGTTGCACCGTTGACCTTGGCTGCATGCGGCGACAAAGGCGAAGAGGTAGCTGACGCTGCGTCCTCCGCTGTGAAGACCACCACCACGACCAAGGCCAAGGAGGGTGAGACCTCCGAGGATAAGGACAAGAAGGAAGGCGAAGAGAAGAAGGAAGGCGAGGAGCAGGACAAGAAGGAAGGCGAAGAGAAGAAGGAAGGCGAGGGCCAGGATCCGAAGCCGGAGGGCGAGGAAGCCCCGGCTGAGGAAGGCGCTGACCAGACTCTGGCCAACCCGTTTGAGAACGGCATTGACCCCTTCCAGAGCATGCCGAAGGTAGAGCCCATTCAGGGCCAGGAAGCTAGCCAGGAAGACATCGACGGCATCAACGGACTGGTTCGCGGTATGTACGACCAGCAGACCATGCGTAGCTTCGTGAAGTACCTGCCGGACCACACTTGTGAAGCTGTGCGCAACGACCCGAACTCTGGCCTGAGCGAGCTTGACTACAACCAGATTCCGGACGTCCCGATGAACCAGCTCAAGGACATGTTGGCCGCCACCAATGCTGATACCTCTCAGATGGAGGGCTTCGACTGGACTCAGACCGGTGTTGAGTCCATCAACGACGTCGTTGTTGACGGCGACTCCGCCTCCGCCACCGTGAACGTTAACACCAGCAAGGGCTTGGACAGCTCTACCATGCGCTTCAAGCGTGAGAACGGTAACTGGACCTTCTGCAACTAAAACAGCTCGTGACTGCACTACGTGCACCTAGCTTTCGCATACCCCGCGCCATCGGATTTGGCGCGGGGTTGCTCGCGTTGGCGCTCCTTATCTTCAGTGTTTCGGGTGCGCTGTGGGGTCTTTGGCGGCCAACGCTTGAAGGTCATCGAGTAGAGGGCGGGGGTTATGCGTTGAGCAACGGTGCCAACGTTCAGTTCCTGTCCTTCATTACCTTCGTCCTCATCACTGGAATACTAGGCGTGGCGATGGGAACGGTGGCCTATCTGCGTGGTGAGCGCTACCGCGGAGTCGGCGTATTGGTCTGGTCTGGTGTGGTCTGCCTCGCTGGTGCAGCGGCCTTCTACGTTTGCGGAGGAGTCACGGCGACCTCGGCTCCGGAGAATCCTGGCGAGTTCGTTGAATTCGTTCCTAAATTCACCCCGGCCATTGGATGGTTGGTGGCACCATTTATGGCTATGTTTGCCTACTGGTCTGCAGTTTTCATCAATCCCGATCCCGGTCTTGGTGCACTGCCGGAAGACACTGACTAGGGCCATACAACAGGGGAGGAGCCCACAGCATCGTGCGAAATGTCGTCGATGCCATGGAGCACGTGCTTGATGCCGCGACCTAGGGTGGTGACCAGTTGGACGTCGGAAAGCCCTGCTCCCGTCATCACCGCATAGTCCACGCGAACCTGGAGCCCATCGACGTTGGAGTGGCAGAACGCGGAGGCGGAGTGATTGGTGCGGTTCCAGTCATTGCAAATGAGGAAAATCCTGGAAAACTCGCTGCCGGGCAAGTTGGGGTCCCAATGACCTTTGATGATGAGGCTGGGGCCGGAATCGATGGCGAAGGCAAAGAGGACATCGTTAATCCACGCGTAAAGTGCGTCTGTGGAATCAGCTTGAAACCGCGTGATCCCGAGCGAAGGTAAGAGCTCCTCTAAGCGAGCGATGTCGACGGTTGCTACGGGACCATCGAGTTCTGAAGGTTCGTCCGGCGCTGGTGGACGTGGCAACATGAGGGCTGGGAATCGGGAGGCGAGCTCTTCGAGGCATGCTCCGGCGTTGAACAAAGCAGGTAGGACGGATGCCGCAAGCTGCGCTGTGGTGGGTTCCTGATGGACGACGAGGAAGGAATGACCCCACACCTCAACCTCAGTGGGGGAGGAGTAGTTGAGTACCAAATGGGGTGAGAGGCAGTCATGGTTCCAGTCGTTGACAAACTCGCTGAGCTCTGGAATTTCACCGAAGTCTAGAACGCCGTTATGGGTGGTGTAGAAGCGCAGAATGGGCTCGCCTTCTGTATCCATATAGGCGCGTGTTTCACCTAGAGGTGAGTGCGGAAAGAGGAGCTCGTCAGCATGAACGCGGATGCAGTCCAGCTCTTCACAGTGCGCGAGCTTTTCTACGCGTGTGAGTAGCTCGGAGTGGGCCTGGCCGTCGTGCTCGTCGGCGCCGTGGTTCATCTCGCCGCCTCTCTTCACCAATTGGTGTGGTGCCTCAATGTGTTATTAGTGACACATTCTATAACCTGCACCTTGGGGCCCGCTGGCTTTTTGGCGCAGGTATAGTAATGGGAAGGTATAGAAACCGCTGCATATTATAAATATTATTAAAGGGGCCTTGCCATGCTACGAACCATTGACCTGCGCGGAGAAAAGCTCAGCACCTCTCGCTTGCGACGAGTCCTGCCGCGTGGCGGGACGGATGTATCGTCAGTCATGGACACCGTTGTCCCTATGGTGGAAGCGGTACGCAAGGGTGGTGCGGCAGCAGCCCTCGACTTTGGCGAGCGCTTTGATGGCGTACGTCCAGTAGCGGTGCGTGTAGGCGCTGAGGCACTTCAGGAAGCCGCAGATGAGCTCGAGCCCCAGGTCCGTGCAGCGATCGAGGAATCCATTGCCCGCGTACGGGCGGTCCATGCTGACCAGAAGCCTTCCTCACACACTACGACGTTGGCGCCGGGCGCTACGGTGACCGAAGTCTTCCAGCCGATCGAACGCGTAGGTCTCTACGTGCCTGGCGGCAAGGCAGTGTATCCTTCCTCGGTCATCATGAACGCCGTCCCAGCTCAGGAAGCCGGTGCTGAGGCTATGGTTGTGGCCTCCCCGCCACAGAAAGACTTCGGCGGACTGCCGCACCCGACGGTTCTGGCTACCTGCCACATGTTGGGCATCGAGGAAGTGTGGGCAGTTGGTGGTGGCCAAGCGATTGCTTTGCTGGCCTATGGTGACGATGAGCCAGCCACGGGAGAAGAAGCGCTTGAGCCAGTCGACATCATTACTGGTCCAGGCAACGTCTTCGTGGCCGCAGCTAAGCGAGCTGTGCAGGGCGTGGTGGGCATCGATGCCGAGGCGGGCCCGACTGAGATCGCCATTCTGGCTGATGATACGGCGAATCCCGTGTACGTTGCGTATGACCTTATTTCCCAAGCGGAGCATGACCCGATGGCAGCATCGGTTCTCATTACCGCCAGCGAAGAGCTGGCGGAGGCTGTGGCGGCGGAAGTAGCGCAGCGTTACACCGCGACGGCGAATGCCGAGCGAGCTGCGGAGGCGCTGCGCGGCGAGCAGTCCGGCATCGTGCTCGTCGACGACCTAGAGGCGGGCATTTCCGTGGCTGATGCGTATGCCGCCGAGCACTTGGAGGTTCACACCGCGAACGCCCGTGAGGTGGCCGAACGGATTCGCCATGCGGGTGCCATCTTTGTGGGCGACTACTCACCGGTGCCGTTGGGTGATTACACGGCAGGATCCAACCACGTTTTGCCGACCTCCGGCACGGCACGATTCAGCGCTGGCCTGTCCACGCACACCTTCCTGCGCCCAGTCAACCTTGTGGAATACGACCGCTCGGCGCTGGGGGAGGTGGCCGATAAGGTCATTGCCTTTGCCGCCGCTGAGGAACTTCCGGCGCACGGTGAGGCGATTGCCGCCCGCTTCGATGACGCGAACGCGCCCCAGAATTAGAGAGCTAGCAACACTTGAGGAGACCGATACCATGGCTGAGTTGAAAGATCTTCCCCTGCGTGAAAAACTGCGCGGCTCCAGCGCCTATGGCGCACCGCAGTTGACGGTCACGAACCAGCTCAATACCAACGAGAACCCGTACCCGCCGTCGGAGGCGCTGATACGGGATATGGTGAAGGCCGTCGAGAAGCATGCGGCGCAGCTCAACCGTTACCCGGAGCGCGATGCTGTGGAGCTGCGCACTGCCTTGGCGGACTACGTTTCTGAGCAGACCGGCGTGGCTGTGAGTGTGGATAACGTGTGGGCAGCCAATGGATCAAACGAAGTCTTGCAGCAGCTTCTCCAGGCTTTTGGTGGGCCCGGACGCAGCGCACTGGGTTTTACCCCGAGCTATTCCATGCACCCCATCTTGTGTGCCGGTACGCAGACGGAATTCATTTCCTCCCCACGTGATGAGGACTTCCGAATTGATGAAGAGGCGGCGCTGAGGGACGTCGAGAAGCACCAGCCCGATGTCATCTTCATCACCACCCCAAACAACCCCACCGGTGATGTCACCCCGATTGAGCTGGTAGAGAAGATCATCCAGGCCGCGCCGGGCATTGTCATCGTAGATGAGGCGTACATGGAATTTTCGGCGTCTCCATCAGCCACCACGCTGCTGGAGAAGTATCCCACCAAGCTCGTGGTCTCCCGCACGATGTCGAAGGCCTTCGACTTTGCCGGTGGACGCTTAGGGTATTTCGTGGCGGACCCCGCCTTCGTTGAGGCCGTCATGCTCGTGCGTTTGCCGTATCACCTCTCGGTGCTGTCCCAAATTGCGGCCATCGTGGCCATCGAGCACAAGGAAGAAACCTTGAGCACGGTGGCGAAACTGTCGGCCGAACGTGAGCGCGTGGTTAATCGACTCGAAGAGCTGGGGTACTACGTCGTTCCCAGCGAATCTAACTTTGTGTCCTTTGGACGTTTTGCTGACCAACATGCGGTGTGGCAAGGCTTCCTCGACCGCGATGTTCTTATCCGTGACAACGGAGTTCCGGGATTACTGCGCGCCACGATTGGTCTGCCGCAAGAAAATGATGCCTTCCTTTCTGCGGCGGCGGACTTGGCAGATACAGTAGAGATGATCCAGAAATAACGCCATGAACACGACGTGAAGGAGGAACGTGAGAATATGAGTGCCGACGTCACTGCGCGCCAGGGCAACGGTGCCCGGATTGGCCGCGCTGAACGTGCCACGGGGGAGACGAGGATCTCCGTAGAAATCAATCTCGACGGCGCAGGACAGGCGGATATTTCCACCGGTCTGCCGTTCTTTGATCATATGCTCACCGCGGTGAGTACTCACGGTTCCTTCGACCTCACCGTCCATGCTGAGGGCGATATCGACATCGACGCGCACCACACCGTCGAAGACACCGCCATCGTCATGGGTCGCGCGTTCTTGGAGGCGCTGGGGGACAAGACGGGTATTCGTCGCTTTGGCTCCCAGTTGCTGCCCATGGATGAGACCTTGGTTGAGGCCGTCGTGGACATTTCTGGCCGCCCATACTTCGTCATGAATGGCGAACCCGAGAACCTCGAGTGGCAGATTATCGGTGGCCACTATGCCACGGTGATAAACCGTCACTTCTTCGAAACCTTCGCTATCCACTCGGCAACAACGCTGCACGTCAACGTGCGCTATGGTCGCGACCCTCACCACATCACCGAAGCGGAGTACAAGGCCGTCGCCCGTGCACTGCGTCAAGCCACTGAGCGTGATCCGCGCGTGAGCGGCGTCCCCTCGACGAAGGGAGCCCTCTAAGACGTTATGAACATTGTTGTTCTTATTCTTTTCCTCGTTGCTGGTGTGCTCATCGGCGGCGCGTGGTCGGCCTACCAGAATGACTCGAAACTGCTGACCGTTGTGGCCGGTGTGCTGGCAGCCATCACCGTAGCCGCTGCGCTGGCCTGGCTGCTGGATATCTTTTCGGCAGGGGTGGCGGCGAAGTGACTGAAGCGACTCCGACGAATGTGTGGAAGGTCGCCGGCTTTAAAGAGACCATGATCGCGGTGGTCTCCGCTTTCGGTGCATGGTCGGTGTTGCTGCCGGTCGTGCCGTTAGCGGTTCTCGACGCCGGTGGGTCCGCGACCCTGGCTGGTGCGACCACCGGCGTCTTCATGTTGGCGACCGTGCTGACGCAGATGATCACGCCGATGCTGCTGCGCATCTTTGGATACCGGCCCATTATGGCCTCCTCAGCACTTCTGCTGGGTGTTCCTGCGCTGGGCCATATGCTTGGTGACGCCGCGCCTATCGCCCTCGGGTTTTCTGCCCTGCGTGGCGTAGGTTTCGGTGCTCTGACGGTGGCGGAGAATGCTCTCATCGCAGAGATTACGCCGCGGCGCCTGCTGGGTAAGGCGACGGGTATCTTCGGCCTTTTCATTGGCGCAGCTCAAATGGCTTTCTTGCCGGTCGGCCTCGCCGTCGCTGCTGCATATAACTACAACCTCGTTTACTTGTTGGCAGCAGGTTTGGGCTTGTTGGGCTTCTTCACGTGTATTTTGGTGCCGAAGATTAAGGCGGCACCTGTGGGAAGCCCAGATCCTTCGGATACGACTCCGCGTGCTCCCATGTGGAAGCTCGTCCTCGTCCCTGCCTTGGCGCTGACGAGTTTCTCGGTGAGCTACGGTGTGGCGTCGAACTTCATCTCCCCGGCCGTGCGTGAGCTCGATCCGGAACGCGGCGCCGTGCTTGGCGGCTTCATGCTGTCCGTGATTGGTGGCGCGGCGATGATTTTCCGCTACGTGGCTGGCGTGGTCGCTGACCGTGCGGGCAAGCCGGGCACGCTCATGATTCCTGCACAGATTTTTTCCGTCTTTGGTGTCGGCCTGATTGCTGCAGTGCTGTGGCAGGAGTGGTCCATTTGGTTGCTGGTCTTCGGAACGATGGTGTACGGAGCTGGATTTGGCATCGTCCAAAACGAGGCTTTGTTGTCGATGTTTGATCGCCTGCCGCGCGAGCGCCTGTCCGAAGGTTCGGCGGTGTGGAACATTTTCTACGACGGAGGCACCGGTCTCGGCTCCACCGCTCTGGGAGCGGTCGTAGCGATGTCCGGCTATGACGGTGCCTTCGCCGTGGGTTCTGCCATCATTGCGGTGGGTCTGCTCATGACGTTGGCTGACAGCGCTTTGGGCAAGACTCGCGTGAGTGAAATCAACGACATTCAAACGCGACTTCGCATGATTAGGCGGCCGAGGAGGCCTGGAAAGGACCCACGATGAGCTCGCACAACGTTGCCATCCTGGACTATGGAGCGGGTAACCTGCGCTCCGCGGTTCGCGCCCTTGAGCGTGTCGGCGCACACGTCACGGTGACTGCGGATCCCGCCCTCGCCGTCGAGGCGGATGGCCTGCTGGTCCCTGGTGTTGGTGCCTTCGCTGCCTGCATGGAGGGTTTGCGCGCAGCCCAGGGGCCGCGCATTATCGGCCAGCGTCTTGCTGGTGGCCGCCCGGTGTTGGGCATTTGCGTGGGTATGCAGGTGCTTTTTGAATCCGGCACTGAACACGGTGCTCACACAGAAGGCTGCGGTGAGTGGCCGGGGGACGTCGGAAAGCTCCAGGCAGACGTGCTTCCTCACATGGGGTGGAATACCGTCGAGATGCCCCAGGGTAGCCGCATGTTTGAGAACATCGATGCCGGGGATCGCTTCTACTTCGTTCACTCATATGCTGCTCGCAGCTGGGAGTTGGAGACCGAAATTACCGAGCCTCCTAAAGTTGCGTGGGCAAAATATGGCGGCGATCGTTTCGTGGCTGCCGTGGACAATGGCGCGTTGTGGGCTACGCAGTTCCACCCGGAAAAGTCCGGGGACGTGGGCTCGCAGCTGTTAAAGAACTGGGTTGGAACGCTTTAAAGCGCGTGCCTGAAAGGTAGACTACGCACCATGAGCTTTACACTGTTGCCCGCGGTTGACGTTGTTGATGGCCAGGCTGTGCGTTTGGACCAAGGAGAAGCCGGAACCGAAAAGTCCTATGGCTCTCCGCGTGAGGCCGCCCTTAAATGGCAGGCCCAAGGGGCGCAGTGGTTGCATGCCGTGGACCTCGACGCTGCATTTGGCCGCGGTTCCAACCATGAGCTGCTTGCGGAAATCACGTCGAGTGTGGACCTTGAGGTGGAACTCACCGGCGGTATCCGGGATGATGAATCCCTCGCCCGAGCATTAGCCACCGGCGCCCGTCGCGTCAATATCGGTACCGCGGCGCTGGAGCAACCGGACTGGATTGCCAAGGTGCTCGCGGAGCACGGCGACCGCATCGCTGTGGACTTGGCAGTACAGCTTATTGATGGTGAATGGCGTACGCGCGGGCATGGCTGGGTGTCCGACGGCGGGGACCTCTGGGAGGTACTTGAGCGCCTTGATGCTGCTGGCTGCACCCGTTTTGTGGTTACCGATGTGTCCAAGGACGGCACGCTCCAAGGTCCGAACATCGAGCTGTTGCGTGAGGTAGCGGCAGCAACCGATGCTGCAGTGACCGCGTCGGGTGGAATCTCCACGCTGGATGATCTGCGTGAATTGGCCCTGTACGAGAACGAGGGCATCGACTCCGCCATCATCGGCAAGGCACTGTATGAGGAACGTTTTACGCTGAGTGACGCACTCGCAGCCGTTGCTGAGGTCACCCCACTTCCGGCCGAGGAGTACATCGACCCTATCGAGGAGGACTAAAGTACATGGCCCCGATGACTGGACTTTCTTCCTCGGATCCTCGCGAGCTCGTTGCTTTTGCTGAGGCTGCGGTGGACCAGGTCAATGACCTTTTCCGCGCAGGCCTTGGTGCGGAACCAGCCCGCTTCAAAGGCGAAGGCGATTTCGCCACCGAAGTGGACCTGCACATCGAGGAGCAATTGCGTGTGACCTTGAGCCAGCTCACCGGAATTCCCATCTTTGGGGAGGAGTCTGGCGGTGCTTTGGAAGATACCGTGTGGGTTGTGGACCCAGTGGATGGCACCGCTAACTATTCTGCTGGCAATCCTTGCTGCGGAGTTCTGGTGTCGCTTCTGCATGAGGCGAAGCCGATCGTTGCCGTGGCGGATTTCCCGCTGCTCGAGCGCCGCGTTGTCGCCGCTGAGGGCATGCCGCTGCGTTCTAGCGGAGGACCGGCCACCGGGTTCGGTGGGGGAGAAGGCGCCCAAGGCTTCGATGAGGCGCGTGGTCATGTCGGCTGCTCTTCGCACCTTCCCATTGATTTGTTCAATGATCTCCGCGAAACAGGCCTGCGTCCGCGTATGACCGGATCCGTTGGACTGGATAATGCCTTCGTGGCGCAGGGCGTGTTCGATGGTGCCGTGAATTTTTCGCCGCACGTGTGGGATAACGCTGCTGGTGCGCTGATGATTAAGGCTGCCGGTGGACGTGTCAGTGATCCCGATGGAAACGAGTGGACCGCTACCTCGAAGGGCTTTGTCGGCGGTACCCCGCAAGTCCATGCCACCATTTTGGATGCCATTTCCCGCAACCCGCGGGGCCAGCGCTGATCTTCGCACAGTGCCTTAAGGCCTTGAGCGTTGAGGCCTTAAGGCAAATTACCCACTACTATCTCATCTCCCGAGGAGGACTTTCATCATGGCGCTTGCTGTGCGCGTGATCCCGTGCCTTGACGTTGACAATGGCCGCGTGGTCAAAGGCGTCAACTTTGCCAACCTGCGTGATGCCGGTGACCCAGTTGAGCTTGCTGCTCGCTATGACCAGCTGGGCGCGGATGAACTCACCTTCTTGGACGTCTCCGCGTCCAAGGATGGACGGGGCACAATGCTCGATGTCGTGCGCCGCACCGCGGACCAGGTCTTTATCCCTTTGACCGTGGGCGGTGGCGTACGTTCGGTGGAGGATGTGCGCGAACTATTGCGGGCGGGCGCCGATAAGGTCTCCGTCAATTCTTCGGCGATTGCCCGTCCAGAGTTGTTGCGGGAGCTCGCCGATGTCTTCGGTTCGCAGTGCATCGTGCTCTCCGTTGACGCCCGCCGTGCCCCGGACTATCCGAGTGGTTTTGAAGTCACAACTCACGGCGGCACCACACCTGCGGGCTTGGATGCCGTGGAGTGGGCTCGCCGCGGTGAGGATCTAGGAGTGGGTGAAATCCTGCTCAACTCGATGGATGGTGACGGCACCAAGGAAGGTTTCGACATTGAGCTCCTCGAGGCCGTCCGCGCGGCGGTTTCTGTTCCCGTCATTGCTTCCGGTGGTGCGGGTAAGGCTGAGCATTTTCCACCAGCCGTTGCGGCCGGAGCTAATGCCGTCTTGGCCGCCAGTATTTTTCACTTTGGTGAAGTCGAGATTTCGGCAGTTAAGCAGGAACTCGCTGATGCCGGTTATGAGGTGCGGCAGTGAGCACGGCACAGGAATCGACACACAACTCCACAAGCAGCAGCGAAGATAGAGTCGTAGACTACGAACTCACCGCGGAAATAGCCCAGCACCTGAAGCGCAATGAGGCTGGGCTGGTGCCGGCCATTGTGCAGTCAGAACGCGGCGAAGTCCTCATGATGGCGTGGATGGATGACCATGCTCTGGCCTACACGTTGGCAACGCGCCGGGGGACCTATTACTCCCGTTCTCGCCAGGAGTACTGGGTCAAGGGCTTAACGTCAGGCCATACCCAAGAAGTCATCGGTGCGCGCCTCGATTGTGATGGCGACACTATCCTGCTCACCGTGCGTCAAGCAGGCGGTGCCTGCCATACAGGTGACCGCACGTGCTTTGACGCCCACGACCTTTTCGCGGACTCCGCGAACAACGACAGCGCATCCGGCAGCAGGAAGGAGCCCGCAGATGGCTAAACGATGGGGACCCATTCTCATGGTCGTAGGCGCAATTGTGCTGTGGCTGTCCTCTCGTATGACGTGGGTAACGGCCGCAGTCGAGGATGATAAAGCCGGGTCGAGCGTGATGACCTTGTCAGGTTCCTTGTGGTCACTCGAACTTATTGCACTTACGGTCGTGATTCTGGCAGGTAGCGTGGCCGCGCTGGCATTGCGCCGGACTGCACGACGAATCGTGGCAATCCTCACTGCGCTGGCCGCAGCAGGTGCCGCATGGCGTCCCGTGGCGTTGCTCACTGCAGGCGCCGAGGCTGAGCGCGCCCAGGAGCTGCTGCGCGGTGGAACGAATGACACCTCGGTGGATTCGACGACGATTTCTGACTGGGCTGTAGTGCTCACCGCCGATGCGTCTTCTGCCGGGCCGGTCCTCGCCATCATCGGTGCTGCACTCGCCCTGTTTGGCGCGGTCATGGTAGCCAGCAACCCCGGCGTGGATAAACCGCGAACCGCCAAATATGAAACCCCGGCCGTGCGCCAGGAGCGCCTGCAGGAAGATTTGGAGACGTCCCAAGACTCTGGCCGCGTGATGTGGGATGCGCTCGACGCCGATATCGATCCTACGGATACTCCTCCGCGCACCTAGTGCGTTGGGTACCCCGGATTTCCGGTTAGAGGTGTCTGCGCGCTAGCCTGATTGTGATCTCAATCGCCCGGTTTGTCCTTGAGTCTCTTCACGGAGGGAGGTGCTGATGCCTACCCCAATCGCCGTCGATCATCTCGTCGCTGGCGTGCTTGCCGATGTCTCCGCGCGTGAGGCCCGTGTTCCCTTCAAAGAAGTAAAAGCGCGTTCACGTGACATGGATACCCCGCGCGATGCCGCGACGGCGCTGCTTCGTCCTGGATGTTCCATCATCACCGAAATCAAACGCGCCGTGCCGTATGCCGGCGAGATTGCGCACTTAGATAGCCCACAGTCAGTGGCGGCTTTGGCCCACGATCTTGAGCAAGCCGGCGTACACGTCATGGCCTGCCAGACGGATCGCCGTCGCTTTCATGGCTCGCTAGAGGACATGCGGGTTGCCCGCGATGCCGTGGACATACCGATGGTATGCCGCGACATCATCGTTGATCCCTATCAGGTTCATGAGGCACGTTGCTATGGTGCGGACGCGATTCCGCTGCAAGTAGAGCTGCTTGAGCAAGCCCGCCTTGAGTCACTGCTGGATCGCGTGGAATCGTTGGGAATGACCGCCATTCTTGAGGTGCGCACGTGTGCGGAAGTAGATCGAGTCATCAAAGCTGGCGGCTCTGTTGTGGCGATCAATGCGTGGTCTTTGGCCTCCGATGCTATTAATCGGGAGGCCTTTTCTACTATTTCGCCCGGTCTGCCCGAATCCATAACCCGCATCGCCGTCGGCGGCGTGAACAGCCCCCGCAACGTGCTGGCTTATGCCTCACACGGTGCGGATGCCATTCTCGTAGGTGAGTCAATCATGGCGGCTCAGGACCCTATGGCTCTAGCCCGTTCGCTGGTGGCGGCCGGACAACACCCGGCCTGCCCGTCCCGCAAACTGTAGGTCGGTGGCGGAAGCGTTGTAGTACCCGCATTTTTCAGGCACACTATCTCCCGTGCAGATTTACTACCTCGCGAATATCCCTTCCCCGCCTCAGGGCGTATGGCACCTGGGCCCGATTCCGATTCGGGCCTATGCCATGTGCATCATTCTGGGCATCCTCGTCGCTATGTGGATGACGTTGCGTCGCTACACTGCGCGGGGAGGAAACCCAGACGTGGTGTGGGACGCGGCCATCGTGGTCATTCCCGCCGGCATTATCGGTGGGCGCCTTTACCACGTGATTACGGATAACGATAAATACTTCTGTTCCACGTGTGACCCTATCGACGCGCTGAAGATCACCAACGGTGGCCTCGGCATTTGGGGTGCGGTCGCGCTTGGTGCGGTGGCTGTGTGGGTCATGTTTAAAATCAAGGGAATTCCGCTGGGGCCGTTTGCCGACGCCGTAGCACCCGGCCTTATCCTGGCCCAGGCCATTGGACGCCTTGGAAACTGGTTTAACCAAGAGCTTTACGGCCGGGAAACCACAGTGCCCTGGGCACTCGATATTTACTACCGCGTCAACGAGAACGGTGACTACGCACCGATTAGTGGACGTTCTACGGGTGAAGTCATGACGTCGGTGCACCCGACCTTTCTCTACGAGCTCGTGTGGAACGTGATCATTTGTTTCTTCCTTGTGTGGGCACACAAAGCCTGGAAGTTGGGACATGGGCGTGTCTTTGCGCTGTACGTCGCAGGCTACACTGCCGGACGTTTCGTGGTTGAAAACATGCGCGCGGATGAGGCCACGCACATCTTCGGATTCCGCGTCAACGTCATTGTGTCCGTCGTCTGCTTCATCGTTGCGCTTATCGTGTATCTTCGTCTGCCACGCGGCCAGGAGACTCCCGAAGAGGTTGATCCGCATCGCACCAAAGGTGGCGAAGACCGTAGCGTAGGCGATGATGGGCGCTCGGGTTCACAGGCTCTCCGGTACCCTCACTCTGATGCTTCCTCTGCCGGAGGTACGTCGCAGTAGCCGGAATCACAGTTCATGAGTGGGCGGCGCTGCCGTTGAACGCCGCGCCCGATGAGGGGTCTGCCGGAATTGTCTGATCATGCCCGCTCGCGCCTGTTTCGTCTTGGGTTTTGCAATGGAAAGCGGGGCGTGGAAGGGTGCAACGGCACGGCTCCGATGGGGATGTGAGCGACATTTATGGTGGCAGAGACTAGAAAACGGGGGTAGTTTGGGAACCGTTAGACATCCCCGATGCGAATAAGGCACTCCATGTTGGATAGAAGAACCAAAATCGTTTGTACGTTGGGTCCCGCAGTGGCAAGCAAGGAGGGAATCCTTGGCTTGGTGGAAGCGGGCATGGACGTCGCGCGTCTGAACATGTCCCACGGCGAGCATGCAGACCACGAAGCAAATTACGCTTGGGTCCGCGAAGCTACCGATGAGACCGGCCACGCCGTCGGTGTCCTCGCTGACCTTCAGGGTCCCAAGATTCGTCTGGGGCGCTTTGTCAACGGTGAGGAGATGTGGAAGGAAGGCGAAGTCGTCCGAATCACCGTCGATGACGTCGAAGGTACCCACGACCGCGTCTCCACCACCTACAAGGGCTTGGCCAAGGATGCCAAGCCGGGAGACCGCCTGCTGATCGACGATGGCAAGGTTGCCGTCGTGTGCAAGGAAGTAGAAGGCAACGACGTTGTTTGTGAGGTCACCGAAGGTGGCCCGGTCTCCAATAACAAGGGTGTCTCCTTGCCGGGCATGGACATCTCCGTGCCGGCTCTGTCGGAGAAGGACATCGCTGACCTTCGCTTCGCGCTGAAGCTAGGCGTTGACATGATTGCCCTGTCCTTCGTTCGCTCCCCAGCGGATGTGGACAAGGTCCACGAGATCATGGATGAGGAAGGCCGTCGCGTTCCGGTTATTGCCAAGCTGGAGAAGCCGGAGGCTGTTGACGCTCTCGAGTCCATCGTGTTGGCTTTCGACGCCATCATGATCGCCCGTGGTGACTTGGGTGTGGAGGTTCCGCTCGAGCAGGTTCCGCTGTTCCAGAAGCGCGCCATCCAGATTGCACGCGAGAACGCCAAGCCGGTCATCGTGGCTACCCAGATGCTAGATTCCATGATTTCCAACCTGCGCCCGACTCGTGCGGAGGCATCCGACGTGGCTAATGCCGTGCTCGACGGTGCAGATGCCGTCATGCTCTCGGGTGAGACCTCCGTCGGTATCGACCCACAGAACGTGGTGCGCACGATGTCCAAGATCGTGGCTAACGCTGAGTCTGGCGGCCAAGTTCCGCCCCTGAGCCATGTGCCGCGCACCAAGCGAGGCGTGGTGTCCTACTCCGCGCGCGATATCGCAGAGCGCCTTAACGCGAAGGCCATCGTCGCCTTCACCACGTCCGGTGACACTGCGAAGCGCGTGGCACGTTTGCACTCTCCGCTGCCGTTGCTGGCGTTTACTCCTCACCCGGCAGTTCGCTCGCAGTTGGCTCTGACCTGGGGTGCGGAAACTTTCTTGAGCTCTGAGGTCAAGTCCACAGATGACATGATGGTTAGCATCGATGAGGCCCTCCTCAGAATGGACACGTACAAGGAAGGCGACGTGATCGTCGTTATCGCCGGTACCCCTCCGGGAATCTCTGGTAACACCAACATGATTCAGGTTCACCAGCTCGGTGAAACCCTGCGCGACAAATAATCACGCTCTCCCCGCATACCCCGCATAGAGAAAAACGCTATAACACCGCCGCTGTCCCTCGAGGAGGGAGGGCGGCGGTGTTACTTATTCTGCACGTGCGACGCTTGGTGGCGGACTAGATGCTGGCGATGGGGGTCGGGGCCAGCTTCCATACCTCGTTGGCGTAGTCCGCAATGGTGCGGTCGGAGGAGAAGCGACCGGAGTAGCAGATGTTCAGCCAGGCCTTCTTGGCCCACTCCATCTCATCGGCGTCATAGTCAGCGGCCATGCGGTCGCGGGTCTCGCGGTAGTCGGCGAAGTCACCCAAGACGTAGTAGGTGTCCTGAGCGTGCTCGCCAAAACCATCCAGAAGCGAGGAACGCAGGTCACCGA
Organism: Corynebacterium minutissimum; assembly: GCF_016889765.1. Lineage (NCBI taxonomy): Bacteria > Bacillati > Actinomycetota > Actinomycetes > Mycobacteriales > Corynebacteriaceae > Corynebacterium > Corynebacterium minutissimum. The sequence goes on along the minus strand of NZ_CP069533.1, from coordinate 413,300 downwards.
ACATGCCGTTATTCTCCGATCCCAGAGTGCCATCGGTGAGGGCATCCAGAACGCGGGCCAGTCCCGGAACAGAGTGGTAGAGCTCACCGGGGTGGTACTCAGCGCGCAGCTGCGGGATCTCCTCGTTGCGAGCACCGAAGATATAGGCGTTTTCTTCGCCCACTGCCTCGACGATCTCAACGTTGGCACCATCCATGGTGCCCAGTGTCAGTGCGCCGTTCATCATGAACTTCATGTTGGAGGTACCCGATGCCTCCTTACCCGCGACGGAAATCTGCTCGGAGACATCTGCGGCCGGGATAATGTGCTCGGCGGGGGAGACGTTGTAGTTCTCCACGAAGACAACGTTGAGCACGTCCTTGGTAGCCGGGTCGTTGTTCACCAGATCCCCGATGGTGTTGATGAGCTTGATGATGGCCTTGGCGCGGACATAGCCCGGGGCGGCCTTCGCGCCGAAGATGAAGGTGCGCTTTGGAACGGTTTCACCATCGACCTTGATACGGAAGTAAAGATCCAGAATGTACAGAGCATTCATGAGCTGACGCTTGTACTCGTGGAGGCGCTTAATCTGGACGTCAAAAATGGAATCGGGGTCTACGGTGGAGCCTTGGTGCTCCTCAATCCACGTCGCAAAGTCTTGCTTGTTGGCGCGCTTGACGTTGATGAGCTGACGCAGAACCTTCTCATCCTCCGCCAACGGCGCGAGCTTGGCCAGCTCAGTCAGATCGGTGACCCAGGCATCGGAACCGGCCTGCTCAGTAAGTAGGCCCGACAGGCGCGGGTTGCACATGCGCAGCCAGCGGCGCGGGGTCACACCGTTGGTCTTGTTGTTGAACTTCTCCGGCCACAGTTCGTGCCACTCGGACAGCGTATCTGCCTTGATGATCTCGGTGTGCAGGGCCGCCACGCCATTAATGGAGTAGGCGGCGTAGCAAGCAATCCACGCCATGTGGACCTGGCCGTTGGAGACGGGCGCCATGTAGTCGATGCGGCCCTGATCCAGCCCGCGCTGAGCCATGTCCTCACGGAATCGACGGTCAATTTCTTCCACGAGCTCCCAGATGCGCCAGAATAGCTTCTGGAAGATGGAGACTTCCCAGCTTTCCAGGGCCTCTGCCAAGACGGTGTGGTTGGTATACGCGAAGGTTTCAGTGACAACCTTCCACGCTTCATCCCAGCCCATCCCGTGCTCGTCGAGAAGCAGGCGCAGCAATTCCGGAATGGCGAGCACTGGGTGGGTGTCATTGAGCTGGATGCAGTTGTACTTGGCAAAGCCCGTGAGGTCGTCACCATGGTGCTCAATGTAGTTATCAATCATCTGCTGCAGAGATGCAGAGACGAAGAAGTACTGCTGGCGAACACGCAGGACCTTGCCTTCGTAGGTGGTGTCGTTGGGGTAGAGCACGCGGCAGATGTCCATGACGCGCTCGCGTTCGACGATGGCCTCGGTGAAGCGCTGGGAGTTGAAAGCATCATAGTCGAACTCATCGATGGGTTCGGACTTCCACAAACGCAGGGTACCAACGTTATCGGTGTCATAGCCGGTAATGGGCATGTCATACGGGATGGCGCGAACATCCATGTCATCGAAGTGGATGCGGCGCTGCTCGGAGGCACGGCGAATGACGAAGTCGTAGCCGTTCTCCATCCAGGCATCCGGCTCCTCGCGCTGGAAGCCGTTCTCGAAGGACTGGCGGAACAAGCCATAGCGGTACAGGAGACCGTAACCGGTCACCGGGTAATCCTGGGTTACAGCGGAGTCGAGGAAGCACGCGGCAAGACGGCCCAAACCGCCGTTGCCCAGAGCGGCATCATGCTCGGCTTCGAGAACATCAGCCAACTCGTGGCCAGCAGCCTTGGCGGCGGCGCGAGCCTCATCGACGAGACCGACGTTGGTGAGGTTGTTGAGCAGCGCGCGGCCCTGCAGGAACTCTGCGGAGAAGTAGTGCTGCTGGCGAGCAGCGGCATACGCGTTGCGGGTGGCTTCCCAGTTATCAGCAATCTGTTCCATGACCGCGGCGGATAGGCCGGACCAGAACTTGCGGTTGGAGGCAGTTGGCGGCGTCACGCCAGAGGCTGCGCGAACGTGTCCGGGAACTGCGGTCTGAAAATCGGCGTGCTGGGGCTGGCTCATGGAATTCCTTTGAAGTTGCACTCGAAATGTATGGAAAATACCACCCTCAAGCTTAACCAGTTCCGTGCTGACACGCAGTGTGCGCGTCGGCTCTAGTGCTGGAGGAAAGACAGGACCGCAGCGGCGGCGGCACGGGTAGCGGAGTCCATCGTGGGGGCGTAGTCCGGTAGGAAGGTGGACTGGTGGTTGACCGGAGGGTTAGCGAGGAGCGCATCTGGAGTAGAGCCGATGAACCAGAAGTAGTAGGGCACGCCCCATGCCTGCGGAAGGTAGCAAAAGTCCTCGGACACCGTGGACGGCGTGGCGGTAACAGACAGCTCCCCAAAGACCTCGTCGAAGGAGGCGCGCACGGTGTCGTGCGCGACGGGGTCGTTATCGGTTACTTCGCCATGAGCGTAATACTCAAAGGTTGGCTCGGCGGGGCAGCCAGAGGCTACGCACTCTGCGCACACCATGCGTTCCAGGGAGGCATAGACGCGTTCGGCTAATTCCGGCTTGTAGTAACGGGTATTGAGCACCAGCTCGGCGCTGCCGGGGATGATGTTGTTCTTGTCTCCAGCATGCAGCTCGCCGACGGAGATGACAAAGAAGTCATGGGGAGGAACCTCGCGGCCCACGATGGCTTGGAGGCGCGTGACCACCATTGCAGCAACGTACGAGGGATCGATGGATTCGTGCGGCATGGAGGCGTGAGCGGAGCGGCCCGTGATGTGGATGCGCAGGGAATCGCAGCCAGCGAGGATGGGGCCAGATGTGGACTGGACCTGGCCTGCAGGTCCAGGCATGACGTGCTGACCCAAGCAGACGTCCGGCTTCGGCACGCGTTCGGTGAGGCCATCGGCAATCATGTATTTTGCGCCCATAGAGGATTCCTCCGCAGGCTGAAAGAGCGCGAGGAACGTTCCTCGCCAAGCGTCGCGGTGGACGTCGATAAGCTCACAGGCGCCCAAAAGCGCGGTGGTATGGACGTCGTGGCCACACGCATGCATCTTGCCGTTGGTGGCGGCGAAGTCAACGCCAGTCTCCTCAGTCACGGGTAACGCGTCGAAATCCGCGCGCATGAGCGCTGTGGGTCCGTCACCGTTGCGGAAGATGGCAACGATGCCATGGCCACCGATTCCGGTGACAACCTCACAGTCATACTTGTCGAGCTGCCCCAGGATGCACCGTGCAGTACGTTCCTCCTCGTGGGAGAGCTCTGGGTGGGAGTGCAGATCCTCGTAGAAAGCGCGCTGCCAGGAGAGGTCAACGGCGTCACTGCTGAGAAGGGCGGCGAGTGTGGGATCTGCCATAGTTTCTGTCCTCCAAGTTAGGGTAGGGTTGCCTACATGACAATGATTCAGTTTGATGTTCTGGTGCCGGATGCCCAAGCCGAGCGCGTTGCCGAAATCTTCACTACTGCCACGCAGAAGCTAGTAGATAACAACTCGCTGACCTCAGCCGATGTTACCCACGTTGAGGAACCGGCGATCCAAGAGGGGCTGGAGGAGCAGTTGCGCCAGACCTACCGCGATGAACATGAAGACCGCGATCTCGAAGGCGCGAGTGTCCACCGATATGAGATTGCGATGGAGGGCGTGACAGGGTCTGTCAATCAACTCACCATGGTGCTTTCCCGTTTACTGACGCCCCATGCGGTGCTTCCGAAGGATCACGTTCTGCTCGAGGATGAAGTCGCACACGAGCGCCCCGCCATCTTCCCGTGGTCAGTGCAGGTTAATCCTTAGCGTCCTGAACGGATGACTCAATAAATTCTGTGACGAGGCGCTCGGCGGCGCTGCTGATTGCTGCGGCCACCTCGCTGCTGGAAGCACCGTTGCCGTCGCCTTCCAGTTCCCGGAGTAGTACCCCAGCTGGGGCTGGGGTAGTCGCGGAACCGGCAATGATGCCGAGGGAGGGGGAACCTGCTGCTTCTGCGGCGAGCTCGGCCAGTGTGCCGACTACTTTTCCGGTGAGGGACTGCTCGTCAAAGCGGCCTTCACCAGTGATGAGGAGATCGGCCTCTGCGGCGCGTGCGGGGAGATTCAGCGCTTCAGCGACGTAGCGCCCGCCGGGGACAATCCTGCAGTGCTCATCTGTGCCCCACAGCGTGCGGGAGAGCCAGCTCAATGCAATTGGGATGCCACCGGCCGCACCCATGAATTCTGCCTGCGGGTCGGTACCGGTGACTTCGCACAGTTGCAGCATGGCACCCGCTAGCAGTGCTATTTGCTCGCCTTCGGCACCCTTTTGTGGGCCATACATCGTGGCTGCTTGGATGGGGACCGCGCGGGTATCGGTCACCAACGTGTAATCCAGCATGGCAGCTTTCATGTTGAGCTGCGCGGTATCGATGGTATCGAGGGTGACTAGCGGAGCGCCGCCTTTCGGAAGCGCATAGCCGCGTGCATCGTGGGCTGCAGCGCCCAATGCGGCGAGAATTCCTAGGCCACCGTCGATGCAGGCGCTTCCGCCTAAACCTAAAACGATGTGTTTCGCCCCGCGAGCTTCCGCGTCAGCAATAAGCACACCGGTGCCGTAGGAATCTGCGTGGAGCGGGTCGAGGGCATCGGACACGGCAGGCAGGCCGGTTGCCGCGGCGACGTCGATAAACGCCTCCTCACCCACGAGGTAGTAGCTGGCTTCGGTGAGGCGGCCCACCGCATCCGTGGTGGGTAGCGTAATGGTCTGGCCAGTGTTGCCAGTACGCGCGACTGCGGCGCTGGCAAGAACCTCGGCAGTACCTTCGCCACCATCAGCCATGGGAAGCGTTGTCACAGTGGACGTAGCGGCAAGGTCGGCACTACTCAGGGCGCGCCGAGCGCCGAGAGCAATCGCACCAGCGGCTTCGCCTGCAGTGGCGGTGCCTTTGAAAGAGTCGGGGGCAACAAGGATGCGCATGTTCACGAGTATATGGGCCCTTGCGTGGCGAATAAATTTTGGGCATCTGAGCTGCGTGTTAGTGATTGGTGGGGTAGACCGGGTTGCGATTTAGGTCGAATGATAGAAAACTAACAGCTGTTCATTGTATGAAGCACTTTCCATTCGGATCAGTGCCAGATGAAAGGATTGTCATGTCCATCGACCAGCAGATCTCTGATTACTACACCAAGCTTCTGAAGCGGAACGCAGGCGAACCCGAGTTCCACCAGGCGCTTGCTGAGGTCCTTGATTCCCTCAAGATCGTCCTCAATAAGGATCCTCACTACGCGGATTATGGCCTGGTTGAGCGTCTCTGTGAGCCAGAGCGTCAGCTTATCTTCCGCGTCCCGTGGGTCGATGACAATGGAGATATTCAGGTCAATCGCGGTTTTCGTGTGCAGTTCAACTCTGCTCTGGGCCCGTACAAGGGCGGCCTGCGTTTCCACCCCAGCGTGAACCTGGGCATTATCAAGTTTCTGGGTTTTGAACAGATCTTTAAGAACTCCTTGACTGGCTTGCCCATTGGTGGCGGCAAGGGCGGCTCGGACTTTGACCCTAAGGGCAAGTCCGATGCTGAAGTTATGCGCTTCTGCCAGTCCTTTATGACTGAGCTGCACAACCACATCGGTGAATACCGCGACGTTCCGGCCGGTGACATTGGTGTGGGTGGCCGCGAAATTGGTTACCTCTTCGGCCAGTACCGCCGCCTCGAGAACAAGCACGAGTCCGGCATCCTCACGGGTAAGGGTCTGACCTGGGGCGGGTCACTAGTGCGTACCGAGGCTACCGGCTACGGCTTGGTGTACCTCACCGCAGAGATGATGAAGGCGCACGGCGAGTCCTTCGAGAGCGCCAAGGTTATCGTGTCTGGTTCCGGCAATGTGGCCATCTACGCTGCTGAAAAGGTTCAGCAGCTAGGCGGCACTGTTGTGGCCATGTCGGACTCCTCCGGCTACATCACCACCCCGACGGGTGTGGACTTGGATCTGCTTAAGGACATCAAGGAAGTTCGCCGTGAACGTATCTCCACGTATGCCAAGGAGGCTGGTGAAGGAGTGGAGTACCACGAGGGCGGCAACGTCTGGGAGGTTCACGCAGACGTCGCTCTGCCGTGTGCAACCCAGAACGAACTCGATGGTGATGACGCCAAGCTGCTGGTCGGCAACAAGGTCCGCTACGTCGCGGAGGGCGCCAATATGCCCTGTACCCCGGAGGCAGTCCACTACTTCTTGGATCAGAAAATCGCGTTCGCGCCGGGCAAGGCAGCTAACGCAGGTGGTGTTGCTACCTCCGCACTGGAAATGCAGCAAAACGCCTCCCGTGACTCCTGGACCTTTGAGTACACCGATCAGCGCCTGCACGACATCATGTCGAGCATCTTCCGCACCATCGATAAGACGTCGAAGGACTATGGTCTCGACGGAGATTACGTGGCCGGCGCCAACATCGCAGGCTTTAAGAAGGTCGCGGACGCCATGCTCGCGCAGGGCGTTATCTAACGTTCTGCATTAGGCGTTCTGCCACCTCGCACACCTCCCCCTCGCACTCGTGAACGAGAACGTGACGGGGAGGTTTTCGCTGTCAACACCCGCGTGGGATACGTCGCGCTGCGCACGGGCTTGGTTAGGCTGGTGCCATGTACCGCGTTTTTGAGTCCCTCGATGAACTTGTTCGCAATCTGGAACAGGCCTACGCCGTTCCGATGACCTCTAATTGCATGGTCCCTCGCCACGAGATGCTGGCGCTACTTGATGACCTCCGTAATGCCCTCCCCGTAGAAATGGATGACGCTCAGGACGTCTTGGACAAGCAGGATGAAATCCTGCAGGGAGCGGAGGAGCGCGCAGACCAGATTATTTCGGATGCCAACACCCAGGCAGATGACACGGTTACTCGTGCGCGTGAGGACGCGGACGCTATGCTTGCCGACGCCCAACACCGCGCCACCACCATGGTGGCCCAGGCCGAAGATGAAGCTACCACCTTGGTGGATAATGCCCGTGCCGATGCTGAGCGCACCCGTGCGCAAGCAGATGAGGAATACCAGCGCACCGTTGCTGCCGGCCAAGCAGAGCAGGAACGTCTCGTTTCTGAATCTGAGGTTGTGCGCCGCGCTGATGATGAGGCACACCGCATTGTCGAAACTGCGCATTCTGAGTCCAACCGCTTGCGCACTGAGTGCGACGAGTTTGTGGACGCAAAGCTGGGTGAATTCGAAACTACGCTGTCTGATCTGCTGCGCACCGTGAACAATGACCGTTCCGCTCTGCGCCGCGGTGCGGGTGTGCGCTCCCGAGGGGAGTCGCGCGGTGACTCCCGCGCCGACGCACGCCCAGAAGGCCGTGAGGTGCGTGGCGATGCGCGCAGCGAAAGCTGGGAACGCGGCGAGTCCCGTCCCCGTCGTGCGCCCCGCGCACCGCGCGACTACTAGAGCGCACCACGCGTAAAGCTCCCAGCTGAGGCCGTTGTCAGGGCCGTCACTGGGAGCTCATCCTTAAGCAGCGGCGGGGTAAGAGCGGTGCGAGGCATCGAGGGCCTTGGAAGCTTCGCGGGCAGCCTCGGCGCGGCGAATGCGGTCAGCCTCAGCCGCAGGCATGGTACTGAACGCGGCAGCGAGGCCCGCAGCAATAATGCCGGGTAGCGCAAAAAGCACCCACATGCTGCCAAAGCCCAGCCCACCCGTGAGGGGATCGGTGAGAGGAGCCCACGGGGCGCCAGCCAAGGCGATCATGAGGTCAACTGTGCCAACGCTGAGCATCATCATGCCGACGGTGAGGAATGCTGCGGAAAAAGATTCCCGGGCGCCCCAGACAATGAACGCGGCAAACAGGGAAAACAATGCCGACGAAATAATCACGGTGGAGCTGAAATGCAGCGGCAGCAGCGCCACGGCGCCCACCATAATGCCGGCGAGGGCGGCGATTGGGGCCACATGGTGCAGCATAAGGCCATCACGGCCAAAGACACTCGGCCGATGTCGCGTCACCACGTGTCGGACCACCACGCCGACGGCGGCCAACACCACGGCTGGAGCGAGGCACTGTAGCGGGTAGAGCCCCGCGAGGTCGTGCGCCGTGTCCGTGATGGTGGCTGAATGAGTAGTGACGTTGCTCATGTCATTCCACCGTAGGGGTAGAAGCACCGCTTAGCGAGTGCTGCACGCAAGTCCCTACGCGGTTGTGCCCCAGCATTCAGGCTGTTGCCAGTCAGCGGGGGTCACCTGGCAGGCATTGCCAGCTGGCGCCGGAGTGGGGGATTAGGCGGTACAGGGTAAGCTGGGTGACGTTATGAATTCACCTTTGAAGTTCGACGTGACGGAATTGTTGCGCAGCCAAGGCTCCGAAGCGCTGCCCGAGCACCGCGTTCAAACCGGCCCCGCCCCGGAACGCATCGGTGTGGAAATGATCGCCATTCCGAAAGGCGATGAACTAACGGTAGACGCCACCCTGACCCCGTTGGGATCAGGCATTCTGGTGGATGCTGATGTCGCTGGCACCCTCAGCGGTGAATGCGCGCGCTGTTTGGCGGAACTCCATCCAGAATTGGATCTCCACGTATCCCAAGTCTTCGCGGCGGATGAGTCCTTCATCAGTGGCGACGACGCTGATGAGCAGGACCAAGGTTCCGGTGATGAAGTACCAGAAGTCAAGGACGGCGTCCTCGATCTGCTGCAGACCGTTATTGATGAAGCCGGGCTGACTTTGCCTTTCGCTCCGACCTGCGAGGGCGGCTGCGAAGCTGATACGCCGGAGGGCGTTACCATGGGTGTCTCCGGTGAAGAAGAACGTGTAGATCCCCGCTGGTCAGGTCTGGAGAAGTTCCTATGAGCAAGAAAAAGAAGCTCACAGGGGAAGAAGCCCTCGCCGCTGCCTATGCCGAGGTGGATCACGCCCCGTTGCTCACCGCGCTGGGCGTCGACATTAGTGACGAGCACTTGTGCTTGGCGCTGACGCACCGTTCCTTTGCCAATGAGAACGGTCACCTACCCAACAACGAGCGCCTCGAGTTCCTTGGGGATGCCGTGCTGGGCTTGTCGATTGCTGCGAAACTCTATGAGCGCTACCCGTCCCGCCCGGAATCGGACATTTCCAAGATGCGCGCTTCCATCGTGTCGCGCTATGGCTTGTCTGATGTGGCCCGTGAGATTGATCTGGGCAAGCACGTCCTGTTGGGCAAAGGCGAGCAGACCACTGGCGGCCGGGATAAGGACTCCATCCTCGCCGATACCACAGAAGCGATCCTGGGAGCGATTTACCGCCAGCATGGATTCGAGGTAGCGCGCAAGGTCATCCTGAACCTTTTTGCCGCCAAGATTGAGAACGCCGTTGTGTCTGGCCGCCACATGGACTGGAAGACAACTCTGCAGGAGCTCTGCGCGGAGCTGAAGGCAGCAATGCCGGTCTATTCGGCGACGTCGACTGGTCCGGAGCATGATCAAACCTTTAGCGCCGTGGCCACTGTCGCTGGTCTGACCGTGGGACGCGGTACGGGCCACAATAAGAAGCTTGCGGAGCAGAAAGCAGCGGAAGAAGCCTGCCAGGCGCTGCGCGAAACCCCGCTTCTAGTCCAAGGCACTGCAGCCAAAGAGAGCTAGATGCCGGAGCTTCCAGAAGTCGAATCTGTTCGCCGCGGCCTCGAGCCCTACATCGTAGGGCGTATGTTTACCTCGGTAGAGGTGCTTCACCCGCGGGCGAACCGTGGGCAGGAGGAGCCGCTCGCAGCGCTCGTGGAAGGCCGGACCATTGCCGCGGCAGCACGCCGGGGCAAATTCATGTGGCTCGAATTCGCCGATGAGGACCTGAGCGATCCGGCCCGTGATGTCCTCTTCATCCATTTAGGAATGTCCGGCCAAGTGCGCATCGGTGCGGTGGACTCCCCACACGTGCGTATTCGAGCTGTGCTTGACGACGCCACCCCCATCAGCTTCGTCGACCAGCGTACTTTTGGGTACTGGCGTGTGGCCCCGTGGCTGACTATGGCCCACATTGCGCCTGACCCGCTGGAACCGGACTTCGATTTCACTGCGGCTGCGCGCCGCATCCGGGCTAAGAAAACCGCCGTCAAGGTAGCACTCTTGGACCAAACTGTCGTGAGCGGAGTCGGCAATATCTATGCCGATGAGGCCCTATGGGCGGCAGGTATATCTCCACTGAAGAAGGCGAACACGCTGCGTCAGAAGGACGCCGCGGCGATTGTGCGCGCAGCGGCTGAGGTTATGCGCGCGGCACTCGACGTTGGCGGCACGAGCTTCGATGCACTCTACGTCAATGTCAATGGCGAATCCGGGTACTTTGACCGCTCCTTGCATGCCTACGGGCGTGGCGGTCAGCCCTGTGATCGCTGCGGAACTGAACTGGTGAAGACCGTGGTGGGCGGACGCGGCACGCACTTTTGTCCCTCCTGTCAGCGCAGGGGTGCTGCTTAGGGGGCGCACAAGTAGGTCTCTAGTAGGTGGTGCCGTTAAGATTATGGCCCATGCAAGAAGTTTTCAGCACTGTGATCGGTGCCATTAATAACAGCCTCTGGTCCTATGTTCTGCCGTGGCTGCTCATCGCCGCCGGCCTCTTCTTCGGCATCCGTACCGCTTTGGTGCAGGTGCGTATGGTGCCGGACATGTTCAAGGCGGTCGTCGAAAAGCCCAAAGGCATCGGCGTGGACGAAGATGCCAATTATGGCGGAATTTCGGCGTTCAAGGCCTTTACTATTTCCGCAGCGTCGCGCGTCGGTACCGGCAATGTTGCGGGTGTTGCCGTGGCTATTTCGGTGGGTGGTCCCGGTGCGGTGTTCTGGATGTGGCTCATCGCCATTTTGGGTGGTGCTACGGCATTCGTGGAGTCCACTCTGGCCCAGTTGTGGAAGGTGCGCGAAGGCGATGCTTACCGCGGCGGCCCCGCCTACTACATGTCCCGCGGACTGGGATGGACCCCACTGGCGACAGTATTTTCGGTAGCCATCGCCATCACCTTCGGTTGGTTCTACAACGCCTTCCAGACCAACGCTATTTCTGATTCTTTGGCTACCTCCTTTGGTCAGGATTCCCTGGCGTTTAAGGCAGGCGTCGGCATTGCCGTGGTCCTCGTGGCAGGCCTCATCATCGTGGGTGGCGTGCAGCGTATTGCCACCATGACGCAATTTATTGTTCCCTTCATGGCAGCCGCTTACCTAGTCGTTGGGTTCATCGTTGTGGCATTGAACTTTGACAAGGTGCCGGACATGATTGTGTCTATCATTGGTTCTGCCTTCGGCCTCCGTGAGGCTGCTGGTGCCACCTTGGGCTTGGCCATGCTTAAGGGCATCCAGCGAGGCTTGTTCTCCAACGAAGCCGGTGAAGGTTCTGCCCCTAACGCCGCGGCAACGGCCACGGTGTCCCATCCAGTCAAACAGGGTCTCGTCCAGACTCTCGGTGTGTACTTCGACACCCTCGTAGTCTGCTCCATTACGGCTTTCGTCATTTTGCTGGGCACCGACTTTAAGACCTTCGGTACTGATGCCATCGAAGGCGTTACCCTGACTCAGAACGCTCTTGCCGGAACGGTTGGCGAGTGGGGAATCCACTTTGTCACCTTTATCCTCTTCTTCCTGGCGTTCTCCTCGATCCTCGGCAACTACTACCTCGCCGAGTCCAACGTGGAGTACCTCTCGGAGAAGAAATGGGTGCTGTGGGCCTTCCGTGCCATCGTGTTGGCCTTCGTCTTCTATGGCGCGGTCGCGCCGTTGGGTACCATCTTCGACCTTGCCGATACCGGCGCGGCCATCATGGTGCTGCTCAATGTGTGCGCCATCGTGCCGCTGTCGGGCGTGGCCATCAAGCTGCTCAAGAACTACAACGAGCAGCGCCGTCAAGGCGTGGACCCAGTCTTCCACCGTGATATGCTGCCGGAACTGAAGGGCGTGGAATGCTGGGATGGCTCGGATCCGGTAACCCGCCGCAGCCTGGAGGATCGTATCCAACTACAGCACCAGCACGACTTGGGTGATCGCACCAATTTGAGGGAGTTTTAAATGCCACAGCAGCGCCTGACCGCGTTCGTTCTCGGCTCCGTACAGGGCGTAGGTTTCCGCTGGTGGACTCGTTCCCGCGCCTTGGAATTGGGTTTGGCTGGCCACGCCACCAACCTGCAGGACGGCCGCGTTCAGGTCGTCGCCGAAGGCCCACGTGAGGAGTGCGAACGTTTGCTGGAATTGCTGCGTGAAGAACCGTCCACCACCCGTCGCCCCGGCGTGGTTGAGGCCGTGGTGGAGCAGTGGGCCGAGCCACGCGGCGAGTCCGGCTTCATCGAACGCTAAACTAGGTTGAATGCACCTCAAATCGCTCACGCTCAAAGGGTTTAAGTCCTTCGCGTCTGCGACGAACCTGAAATTCGAACCCGGCATTTGTGCTGTCGTGGGCCCGAACGGCTCAGGTAAGTCCAACGTCGTCGACGCCTTGGCGTGGGTCATGGGCGAAGGAAGCGCCAAGACGCTGCGCGGCGGCAAGATGCAAGACGTCATCTTCGCCGGTGCCGGTGAACGCAAAGCCTTAGGGCGTGCCGAGGTTACCCTCACCATTGATAACTCGGATGGGGCCCTGCCCATTGAGTATTCGGAGGTTTCCGTCACGCGGCGCATGTTCCGCGATGGTGCGAGTGAATACGAAATTAACGGCGCCAAGGCGCGCCTCATGGACATCCAAGAGCTGCTCTCGGACTCCGGCATTGGCCGCGAGATGCACATCATCGTGGGCCAGGGAAAGTTGGCAGAAATCCTGGAATCCCGGCCAGAGGATCGTCGTGCCTACATTGAGGAAGCCGCAGGCGTGCTTAAGCACCGCCGCCGCAAAGAAAAGGCACAGCGCAAGCTTACGGGCATGCAAGCTAACCTTGACCGCTTGCAGGACCTGACTGATGAGTTGGGCAAGCAGCTCAAACCGTTGGCACGCCAGGCCGAAGCTGCGAAACGCGCTGCCACGGTGCAAGCGGATCTCCGTGATGCGCGCCTGCGCTTGGCTGGTGACCGCGTCGTCCGTGTCCGTGCGACCTTCGAGGAGGCCGAGCGCCGCGCCGAGGTGCTTGCTGAGCAGGTCGAGGAAGTTACGGCACAGCTTGAGGAAGCCACCGCGAATCAGCTAGAGATCGAAGCTGAGCTGGGGGAGGTGTCCCCGCGTGCGGAGGCAGCTCAAAAACTGTGGTTTGATTTGTCGACGCTCTCGGAGCGCATTTCCGCCACGCAGCGTATTGCAGCTGAGCGCGCCAGCAACGTGGGCGCACAGGTGGCCTATGCCGGCCAGGATCCGGATGAATTGGAAGCGAAAGCCCGGCTTGCCGACGACTCCCATGCCGAACTCCTCGCCGCCGCCGAGGAAGCTGCGGAGCGCCTCGAATCTATCCGCGAGGAAGTGGCTGAACGCCGTGAGGCATTTGAAGATGCAGACAAAGAGCACATGGCACAGTTGCGTGCCATTGCCGATAGACGCGAAGGCGTCGTGCGCCTCATTGCCGCCGAGGAAAACCTTGCGGGCCAAGTCTCCGCTGCGGAGTCGGAGTTAGGCCGTCAAGAGGAGACGTTGTCGAGCACCAAGGCTCGCACGAGGGACGCGCAGGCGGAAGCTGATGAGGTGGCTGACAAGTTGAGCACCCTTGCCTCTGAGCGCGAGCCACTCGAAGAGGCACATGTGCGGGCGGCCAGTGAATCTGATGCCGCTGACAAGCGCTTGGAGCAACTGCGCGATGCCCAACGTGAGCGCGAGAGGACCGTGTACTCGCTGCGCGCGCGTATCGAAACCTTGAGTCAGACTGCGCCGGAGGCCCTCGACTTGGGCGAGGGCTTCGCACCCCTGGCAGATTTTATTTCCACACGTTATGAAACTGCAGTCGCCGCTGCACTCGGGTCTTTCGCTGAGGCACAAGCAGGTGCTGTGAGCGAGGAGATCGTGGCTAACCTGGCGGACGCCAACCGCACGCCGCTAGTTGATGTCTCCGCGGCCGACCTTGGCTCTGAAGCCTCGAGCACCGCTACCAGCTGGCGCCTCGACGCGGACCTGCCCAGCGGTGTGGAGTGGCTGCTTGACCACATGGTGGTGGTCCCTGAGGTGGCGGCGGCGCTGACGCGGTTGCTGTCTGATGTCGTCCTCGTCACGGATTACTCTGCCGCACGTGCAGCCGTTGCCAACGACCCACGCTTGCGTGCGGTGACCCCGCACGGCCTGCTCGTCGGCGAAGGCTGGATTGAGGCCGGAACCGGCAGCACCTCTACCGTGGAGGTCAGTGCTCACATCGCAGAAGCTGAAGAGCAGCTGGAAGCAGCCTCCCAGGAATTGGAGGAGCTTTCCGGAACCCTCGAAGGCGCGAAGATTGCTGCCGATGATGCACGCGTTTCAGCCGCTAGCGCTAAAGCGGCCCTGCGCGAACACGACCAGGAAGTAGAGGCCTGGAAACGTGACCACCAACGCTTGTTGAAACAGTATGAGGCCAACAAGGCAGAGCATGAGAAGGCCGCCGCGCGTGCCACTGATATCGAGGTCCAGCTCGTGCGCCTGCGCGAAGACCTGGATGAAGCTCGCGACCGCTTGTCCCGCGTTGATACGGATGAGCAGTCCGATGAACCTTCCTCTGTTGAACGCGATGAGGCGTCCACAGCCCTGGAGCAAGTCAAGGCCATGGAAGTCGAAGCTCAGCTCGCCGCCCGCAGCGCCGAGGATAAGGCAGCCCAAGCCGTGGGCAGGGGAGATGCTTTGCGCCGCCAAGCACAACACGAACGTCAGGCCAAGGCTCGCCATGACCAAGCGATGGCTCGTCGCCAAGCGCAGGCACAGTTGGCTGGGGCCGTGGATAAGCATGCCCAAGACCTAGCCGCGCGTGCAGCCCATGCCCTGGAACGTGCCGCCGAGGAGCGCGATGAACTCGTGACCCAGCGGGGTGTGTTGCAGGGCCGTGCCCAGACCGCGAAGCAGGCGGTATCCGCTGCCCGCCAACAGTTGGATAGGCTCACCGATTCAGCTCATAGCTCGGAAATCGCGCGCAGCCAGGCCCAAGTCCGAGTAGATGAAGCAGAGGCCAAGATCGTCGAGCAGCTCGGTATCGCGATTCCGGATCTGCTCAAGGATTACACTCCGGGCGAGGACTTCGACCGCGCAGCGGAGACTGCGCGTCTCAAGCAGGCAGAAAAGGATCTTAACTCGTTGGGCAAGGTTAACCCCCTCGCCTTGGAGGAGTACAAGGCCTTGGAGGAGCGCTATACCTTCCTGTCGACGCAGCTTGATGACGTCATCCAAGCCCGCAAGGACTTAACGAGTGTTATTGAAGATGTCGACGCGCAGATTCTACAACTGTTCACGGACGCGTGGCACGACGTGGAAGCCGAATTCCCGAAAGTCTTCCAGACGCTCTTCCCGGGCGGCGAGGGCCGACTCATCCTTACCGAGCCTGATGACATGTTGGCAACCGGCATTGAAGTGGAGGCGCGCCCACCGGGCAAGAAAGTCAAGCGTCTCACCTTGCTTTCGGGTGGTGAGAAGTCCCTGACCGCGTTGGCGATGCTCGTGGCCATTTTCCGCGCGCGTCCCTCACCGTTCTATGTCATGGATGAGGTGGAGGCCGCGCTTGACGACGTCAACCTGCGCCGACTCATCGCCCTTTTCGAAGAATTGCGTAAGGATTCGCAGCTCATCGTCATTACGCACCAGAAGCCAACGATGGATGTGGCCAATGTCCTCTACGGTGTCACGATGCGCGGCGACGGAGTAACGCGTGTCATCTCACAGAGATTGAGCCGCGCCGGCGACGCCCCCGGTACCGCGCAAGCAGCAGAAGACGCCACGCGCCTGGGCGTCGACGCTCCGCGCCCGCAGTAATCGCGGGCGGGGAGGCAGGCAGTACGTCCTCGGCTAATTCACTGGCTTTTTCTTTGGCTCGTGGTGCCCGCAGTGCGCAACCCTGGCACTATGGAGGACATGAATACTACGTATCTGTGGATTGCGATAGCAGTCATCGTTCTGATCCTTCTGGTGATCGGGCTGGTCGTGCTGGGTAAGAAGCGCGGCGAGTCAAAGAAAGTCTCTTTTGAAAAGCCCGAAGATAAACCCAAGGAGCTCACTCAGCAGCAAAAGTCGGGCAATTACCAGGCCAAGTCCGGCTTCAACTTTGCTCCAGCTGGCGGCGGTGCCACCAAGCAGCCCGCTAGCGCGCCGAAGGCTAGCGAGCCGCAGAAGCCCGCTGAGCGGCAGGTAGCGAGCCCCAAACCCGCAGCCGCAGAACCTGCACAGCGAGCTGAGACCGAGCCGGAGCGTCAGCCTGAAGCCCAGCCGGAGCAGCGCGACGCCACGCAACTGGCCAATGAGCAGCTCAGCGGCACCGCGAAGACCCCAGAAGCCGAGCCAGCTAAGCCTGCCGCTCCAGCAGAGCCAGCCAAGCCTGAAACCCCAGCAGAGCCGGCCAAGCCTGAAGACACGACTGCCGAGAAGGTAGAAGACAAGCCAGAGAAGGCCAAGGAATCTGAGTCCGCTGGCGGTGCCGTCGCTGCCGGTGCCGCGACCGCAGCAGCTGCTGGTGCAGCCGCGGCAAGTGCTGCAGCAGCTGAGGAGGAGCAGCGTGCAGATGATGAGGCTCAGGTTTCTACTCCCGAGGCGGACACTCCGGCCGCGGTGGACGCCGATGAGACCATCGCTGACACACAGGTAGAAGAGCAACCAGTCGAAGAACCCGTAACGGAGGTTGCGGCTGAGGAACCTGCGGCAGAAACTGTGGATTCTGATTCTGGTGCTGAGGATGCGGCCGACGCTCAAGCTGAAGCAGAGGAAGCTGCTGCGGCGGCAGGGGAGCAGGCGGCGTCGGCAAGCGCGGCGCTCGAGACCGAGCCGGAGGAGCTCGAGGTTTCCGAAGACGCAGAGGTCGTTGAGGCCCCAGCGCAGCCCCAGGAGGACATCGCGCCGGCAGCGGGCCGTTTGGGCAAGCTCCGTGGGCGCCTGTCGCGCTCCCAGAACGCCATTGGCCAGGGCCTTATGGGCATCCTGTCCGCCGGTGACCTCGATGATGACGCGTGGGAGGATATCGAAGACACCCTCATCATGGCGGACCTCGGCACCAAGGCCACCATGCAGGTCACTGATTCACTGCGTGACAAGATTGCGGAACGCGGCGTGAGCTCCGAAGAGGAAGCACGCGCCATGCTGCGCGAAGCTCTCATTGAGGTGGGCCACCCAGAAATGGACCGCTCCATCAAGGCTATGCCGAACGAGGGCAAGCCGGCTGTCATCATGGTGGTCGGTGTCAACGGCACTGGCAAGACCACCACGACCGGTAAGCTCGCCCGCGTGCTCGTTTCCATGGGACACAACGTGCTGCTCGGAGCTGCCGATACCTTCCGCGCAGCGGCCGCAGACCAGTTAGAGACCTGGGGTCGCCGAGTCGGCGCCACCACTGTTCGTGGCAAGGAAGGCGCAGACCCCGCTTCCGTGGCCTTCGATGCCGTCGCAGCTGGTGTAGACCAAGGTGTTGACGTCGTCCTCGTCGACACAGCTGGCCGCCTGCACACCTCCGTGGACCTCATGGACCAGCTGGGCAAGGTCAAGCGCGTGGTGGAAAAGAAGACCGACGTGGATGAGGTTCTGCTGGTGCTCGATGCCACCGTGGGCCAGAACGGCCTGACCCAGGCGCGCATCTTCCGTGATGTCGTGGACATCACCGGCGTTGTGCTCACCAAGTTGGACGGCACAGCCAAGGGCGGCATCGTCTTCCAAGTTCAGGAGGAACTGGGCGTGCCGGTGAAGCTCGTGGGCCTCGGCGAGGGAGCAGATGACCTCGCCCCGTTCGAAATTGAGAGCTTCGTCGACGCCCTGTTGGGAGAAAAATAGAAGAATTTTTCAGGCGGGATTCCGCCTGATCTATTCCTATATCTCTTCTTAGACCGTAGCGCCCTCTTACGGAGGCGTTACGGTCTTTTTAAAGTGCAAATAATGTGCTTTGCGGGAGGTCACAATGATAGTCTGAGACGGTCCTGTCTATATGAGGCTGAATTTTCAGCCCCTTCAACGGTTCGTGAGGCTACTCTTTCGTGACACTCTTGTATGTCGTCCTCCTCGCAGCTGTCGCAGTGGCGCTTGCACCAGTAGCTGTCAAAGTTGCTGATCGCGCAGCCGGCTACCCGCTAGCCGGCATTTTTATTATCGCCGCGGCATTGTTAGCGCGAGAATTTCCTACACTTGCCCGCGGTGAAGAACTGTCCTACTCCGTGACGTGGGTACGCGATGTCATCGCGCCCGGCGTTGACGTGAACCTCGCCTTTAGGGGCGATGCGCTGGGCATTTTCTTCGCCATGCTGGCACTCGTCATCGGTGCGGTGGTGTTTTGTTACTCCGCAGCGTATCTGCCTAAAGGCAAGGGAAACGTCAGCTTCTACGTGCTGATGACAGCGTTTACGCTGTCCATCCTGTTGCTGGTGTTGGCGAATGACGTCGTGGTGCTCTTCCTCGCCTGGGAGCTTGTGTCGTTGGCGTCGTTCATGCTCATTGCACGCAGCGGCAAGTCCGGCGAGGCAGGATCGCAGCGCACTTTGATTCTCACCTTCGTCGGTGGTTTGACGCTGCTGACGGGTGTAGCGATTGCCGCCACGGCAGCAGGAACCACGAACCTTGAGGGAATCTTGGCTTCTGAGGTGTGGGCGCAGCGCCCCGGCCTGACCACCGGTGTGGCAATCCTCATCGCGCTGTCTGCCTTCACCAAGTCGGCGCAGTTCCCCTTCCACTTCTGGCTTCCTGAGGCCATGGCGGCGGCCACACCGGTGTCGGCCTTTCTGCATGCGGCGGCCGTCGTCAAGGCCGGTGTGTACTTGCTGATTCGCTTCTCCACCATCTTCCACGACGTTGCGGCATGGAATTGGTTGCTCATCGTGGCCGGTATGGGAACGGCCGTCATGTCGGCCGTCTTTGCTGTTCAGAAGACGGACCTGAAGAAGCTCACTGCGTACTCCACCGTTTCCCACCTGGGTTGGATCGTGGCCACCATCGGTGTTGGAACCCCGTTCGCCATCGCCGCGGCGCTGGTCCACACTCTGGCGCATGCACTGTTCAAGTCCTCCATCTTCATGCTCATCGGCGTCATTGACCATGAGGCTGGTTCCCGCGACATCCGCCGCCTTGGTGTGCTGTGGAACAAGATGCCGTGGACGTTCGGCTCCATGCTCATCGGTGCGGCGTCGATGGCCGCAGTACCGCCGCTCTTTGGCTTCGTATCGAAGGAAGGAATGCTCACCGCATTCGAAGAGGCGCCGATTGGCTCGGCAGGCCAGATGGTTCTGCTCATCGTCGCGGGCATTGGTGCCTTCTTTACCTTCACCTACTCGGCCAAGATTGTCTTCGGCGCCTTCTTCGACGGCCCGCGCGATATGTCGAAGACCCACGAGGCTCCGGTGCGCCTGTGGCTACCGGCAGCACTGCCGGGAGTTATGTCCGTGCCGATCGTCTTTTTCATGGGCGTGCTTGATGGCCCGCTCGATAAGGTCGTCGCTGCTATCGGCATGGAGGGCCACTCGCACTTGGCGCTGTGGCACGGCTTCAACGTTCCGTTCGCTATCTCGGCACTCGTGCTTATCGCCGGCATTGTGGGTGTGCTGTACCGCAAGCCGCTGTGGTCGGCGATGGAGGAGCGAGAGCTCTTGCCGCGTACCGGTAACGAGGTGCTGAAGTGGATTCAGGGAGTGTGTGCCAAGTTCGGCCGCTTCGTTGGCCGTATGTCGGATACTCACAACCCGTCGCTGTTCATCCTGCCGATCATCTTCCTCATTATCCTTCTGGCTGGTGCGGCGCTGCTTTCCGACGGCGTCGATGGCGTCGCTCTTAACCCGCGCGTCGAAGGCCTGGATAACCCGTGGGATCTCTTGCCGCTGAGTATCGTTGCGCTGTCTATGGTTGGCCTGGTTCGCACGAAGAACCGCCTTACCGGTGCGGTCATGATCGGAACGGCCGGTACTGGTGTGACCCTGCAAATGTTCCTGCTGGGTGCCCCGGACGTGGCGCTGACTCAGTTCACAGTGGAGGCACTGTCCGTCATCGTCATGATGATGGTGCTGCGCTACCTGCCAGAGAAATTCCACCCGGTGTCCCACAAGGGCCGCCAGACTGGCGCCATCATCATCGCGGTCTTGGCGGGTGCCGCAGCGTTCCTCGGTGTGTGGGCACTCATGGGCCGCCACGAGCGTTCGGACCTGGCTATGTGGTATCTCAACAACGCGCCGGACATCACCGGTGGCGATAACGTTGTGGCCACCATCATCGTGGAGTTCCGTGCGCTCGATACCCTGGGCGAGCTCTCCGTGTTGGGTATGGCGGCCGTCGTCATCGCCGCGGTGACCTCGACGCTGCCGCGCTTCCCGTTCACCTCGGGTACGCGCCCGGCACCGTTTGGTCAGTCGCAGCT
Source organism: Corynebacterium minutissimum (assembly GCF_016889765.1). Lineage (NCBI taxonomy): Bacteria > Bacillati > Actinomycetota > Actinomycetes > Mycobacteriales > Corynebacteriaceae > Corynebacterium > Corynebacterium minutissimum. The sequence goes on along the minus strand of NZ_CP069533.1, from coordinate 392,879 downwards.
CAACTCTGTTCCACTGCGCAAGGGCATTGCTCTCACTATTCCGATTCTGGTGGTTCTGTCCGTCATCGTCTTCTACCGTGGCCACCAGGCCACCGGTGGTGGCTTCCCGGCTGCCCTCATTATGGGCGCAGCCATCGGTTTGACGTACCTCTCGCGCGGTACGGATGAGATTGTCTTTGGCCGTATGACGCCGATTCACCTCACCGGCATCGGCATCATCGTCGCGTTGACCGCGGGTTTCATCGGTTACATTCCAACCTCCCACAGTGATGGTGGCTTCCTCACCGCTATCCACGGTCACGCGCTGGGGCAGCACTGGACGACGTCCCTCATCTTCGACCTTGGTATTTATCTTGCCGTTCTGGGCATGCTTACCATGGCGATCAACGCCTTGGGTGGCTACCTGCGCCCAGGTACGGAACGCGACTTCCTGCCGTGGGTTCACGATGACGATTCGGCGTTGCCGAACACGCCACGCGTGGTGCTTGACGACGTCGACGATCCTTACCCCGAATCCATCAACCCATCCTCCGATCCGGAGGCCCTGCTGAATGACGCCCAGGCACGCCAGCGCGTGTCCTCGCCTCACTTCACCCCGGCTGGAGAGGAGAAGAACTCATGATTCTCGCCTTGACTATCGCGCTGCTCATCGGCAGCGCCGTCTACCTCATCCAACAGCGCAGTCTCGTGCACATCGTGCTGGGCATGATGGCCTTTGGCCACGGTGCGAACCTGACCCTGTTGGCTACTGGTGTGTACTCCTACCGCGGTGAGTCCTTCCCATCGCAGGTTCCGATGGAGCAGATGGGAGATCCGCTCCCGCAGGCGTTCGTCCTGACTGCTGTGGTTATTTCCATGGCGACCTCGACGATCCTGTTGACGTTGGCTGCCATGGGTGCCAACGATGACACGGATGTTGCTGAGCCTGTGGATGACAACACCATCGACCATGCCTTCTCCACGCTGGGCCGTGACACACAAAACCGTGCGATCCTCGAGCGCTCGGCGAACAAAATGGACCGTTTGAAGGAACTCGACCAGGAAGGAGAGAAGTAAATGTCTGACACCGTAAGTGCTCTCCTCCCGCTTTTTGCTGCGGTACCACTCGTGTCAGCGGCCTTGGCGCTGTTGGCGCCGTGGCGACGCGTGCGTGATGCGATCATGTTGATTGTGCCGGGCATTGGCATCTTCGCGGCCTTCGCTTTGCTGCTCTACACCATGAACAATGGCGTCGTTGCCCACAACGTGGGTAATTACCTCGGCAACGCGGGTATTGCCTTCGCCGCGGATACGTTCTCGGCGTTGATGATTGTGACGACAATGATCGTTGCTTTCGGCGCCAACTGGTTCGCCATCGTGGGGGGTGAGACCAAGTCACGCTACTACCCATCGCTCACGCTCATTCTGATTACCGGCGTGTGCGGTGCCCTACTCACCGCAGACCTCTTCAACTTCTTCGTGTTCATCGAGGTCATGCTCTTGCCGTCCTATGGCCTCATCACCATGTCTGGTACGTGGTCACGTCTAGCCGCCGGCCGTGCCTTCGTGCTGGTGAACCTGTTTGCCTCCACGTTGCTGGTTGTCGGTGTGGGCTACATCTACTCCGTCACCGGCGTCGTGAACCTTGGCGCTCTAAAGGGCGCTGCGGCGGGCAATGGCCCGGTGACGGTCGCTGCCGGCATCATCGTTATTGCGGTAGCAGCCAAGGCCGGTGTCTTCCCCGTGCAGAACTGGTTGCCGCGAACCTACCCGGGAACCTCCGCCGCGGTGATGGGCTTGTTCTCGGGCCTACACACTAAGGTCGCGGTCTACATGCTGTACCGCTTGTGGGTCCAGCTTTTCGATATGGACGAGCGCTGGGGCGTGCTCATCATCGTCGTGATGATCATTTCTATGATCGTCGGCGCCTTCGGCGGCTTGGCGGAGAACTCTATCCGCCGTGTGCTGGGCTATCAGATGCTCAACGGCATGCCGTTCATCCTCGTCATGATGGCCTTCACCACGCACGATGCCCAACGTGCATTGGCGGCTGGTATCTTGTACACGATTCACCACATGCTGACGGTCGGCTCGCTCATCCTAGCCGCAGGCGCCATTGAGGAAACCTACGGCACTGGCCGCCTCAACAAGCTCTCCGGCTTGGCGCGGCGTGACCCTATCATCGCGTGGATCTTCGCTGCCGGTGCCTTCTCTGTCGTGGGCTTCCCGCCCTTTTCCGGCATGTGGGGCAAGGTCCTCATCGTGGCCGAAGTGGCACGCACTGGTGGGGGATGGGCCTGGACCGTTATCACGGTGATCATCATCGCGTCCTTTGCCGCCTTCCTGTCCATGCTGCGCGTCTGGCGCCGCGTGTTCTGGGGTAAGGACCTGCCCAAGGAAAAGGTGCCGAATGAATTGGTCATCCGCAAAAAGCTCATGGCTCCCTCGGCCGCCCTTGTCTTGGGTTCGTTGACCATGTTCATCCTGTCTGGCCTCGTCATCGACGTCACCATGGCGGCTTCTGCGGACCTGCTCGACACGGAGGCTTATACCAACGCCGTGCTTGGCGACGACCCCGTAGCCCTACCCGATATCGACTCCATCCAGGAGGGCCGTTAAATGAAGACCGCTATGAACTCTGTGGTCTACGCAGTGTGGCTCATCAAGGAGATTTTCGTGGCTGGCTTTTCGCTCGCCCTCGAGTCCTTCAAGCCGCAGAACAACTACAATCCCGTCGTCGTGCGCTATCCGTTGCGGATAACGGGCGCGTGGGAAATCTTCTGGTTTACCTCTTCCATCACAGCGACGCCGGGCACCCTCTCGTTGGGCCTGCGCGAGCCAGTGCGGGAGGGCTTGCCGCGCATTGTGCTCGTGCAGGCAGTCATGGGCGATGATCCCGCCAGCGTCATGGCAGATCTCGCGCACATGGAGGAGCGCCTTGCCCCTCATGTTAAGGGCACCGATTATGGCGTGCCCGGCCAGGGGCCGACCACGGACCTGGCGGAAACTTTCTACGAGTACCCCCTCGATACCCTGGGCCGGCATATGCGTGCCCCGGATATCGCGCAGACCGATGACACGCCGCTGGCCGCCCACGAGGTGGACAAGCGCCCTGTCCGGCCGCGGCGCCGCAGCGTGCCGAGCAAAGCCCGAAAGGAAGACAAGAAATGATCGATTTTTCCTCTTTCAGCGCCTTTCAATGGGTGGTCTTCGTATGCGTCTTCATCATGTGCGCATGCGTGTGTGCTGCACTGGGCCTCGCGCTGCGTTCGCGCGATGAGCTTACCCGCACCGTGATGAGTGACATGGTCTTTTACGGCATGATGTGCATGTACTTGGCCTGGGCCATGACGAACCACGCCTCCATCGTGTATGACATCGCCATGCTTGCGGGCATTGCCGCCGGTGTGCTGCCTACGTTGTCCATGGCCCGTATCATTTCGAAGGGCAGGAGGTAGACCATGACCATTGCAGAAATCATTGCCAGCGTGTTGTTGGTACTGGCCACCATTCTGGTGATTGCTACGGTTATCGCCCTGTGGCGCGCCCCCGATGCCCTGACTCGAGTCAACCTGCTGGGCCCCACCGTGGGGTTGGCCGTGCCGCTGTTGCTCCTAGCGAAGCTCATCGTGGATTTCTCCGAGAACGGGTTCTCCCTGTGGTCACTGGTTCGCGTTCTCATCGCCTGCTTCGGCGTGTGGATCATCGGTTCGGTGGGTTCGTACTACATGGGCCGCTCCATCTACGGCGTGACGGTCACGGACGTCAAGTACGCCAAGCGTATGCATAAGCGTGCTGGCACAGTTGAGGCCAGCGACGAGGACGTATAGACAGGATAGGATTAAACACATGAAGCTCATCACTGCCATCGTCAAGCCGTTCACGCTGCCAGATATCCGCGAGGCCCTCGAACAGCACAACGTCCACGGTCTCACCGTTACTGAGACCCAAGGTTTCGGCCAGCAGCGCGGCCACAGCGAGGTCTACCGCGGCGCCGAATACGCCACGGATTTCGTGCCCAAGGTCAAGCTGGAGATCGTCACCTCGGATGACCAAACAGAAGAGATTATCTCCGCTGTCGTTGATGCCGCCTACACCGGCAAGATTGGGGACGGCAAGATTTGGATCACCCCGGTCGAGGACATCATCCGCGTGCGCACCGGCGAGCGCGGCGAGTCGGCCCTGTAGACCTTGCCTACTGCCGCAGAACTGCGTGAGGAGGCCTTCGCGGCAGCCAACCGTCTCACGCAGTCCCTTGTCCTACCACCAGGCTGTGCCTTAGCGGCCACCGGGTCTTTTGCCCGCCGCGCTATGACACCGTTTTCGGACCTTGACCTTATCCTCCTGCACCCGGAGGGGACGACGCTGTCCGACGACGTCGTTTCAGTAGTATGGTATCCCATTTGGGATGCCAAGTACCGACTCGATTACGCGGTGCGCACCCCGAGTGAATTCGCCGCTATCGCCGGCTCTGACCCCGCGGCGGGTTTTGCCCAGCTAGACCTCGCATTCGTTGCGGGGGATAAGCAGCTTGTCGATTCCACCCGGGCCCAGGTTTATGCCACGTGGCGCCGCCTCCTGCAGCGCAATTTTGATGCTTTTGTTGATATCGCCATCGCGCGCTGGCGCCGCTCCGGCACTCTCGCCACGATGACCCACCCGGACATCAAGAACGGCCGTGGGGGATTGCGTGATATCCAGTTCCTTCGAGCTTTGGCCCTTGGCAACCTTGCGGACGTTCCCCCTCTGGAGGCCGAAAGGGCCTTGCTTCTCGACGTCCGCACGCTCCTCCACGTCACCGCCCGCCGCCACCGCGACGTACTCGATCCCGAGTTCGCCGCCGAAATTGCGCAGCAGTTAGGCTTTGCCGACCGTTATGAGTTGTCCTCCGCTGTGGTGACGGCCGCTTTAGCGGTGGATAAGGCTATGGAGAGGGCGCTGGCGACGGCACGAGGGGTCGTCGCCAAGCGCAGCCCTAGCCGCTCCCGCAAACCGTTGGATATTGGCGTCGTTGATGCCGGCGGTGAAATCCACCTTGCCCGCACCGCTGACTTGACCGAACCATGGCTGTTGCTGCGCGTGGCGGCTGCCTCAGCGCGGTCGGGCCGACCAGTGGCTGACAAAGTTTGGGAGCAGCTTCGCGAACTCCCCGCGCTTCCCGAGCGGTGGACAGCCGCGGCGACAGATTCCTTCTTCGCCCTGCTGTCCTCACCCGTGCACACACCTCGTCTTATCCAAGAGATGGAGGCACACGGTTTGTGGGAGAGGATCGTCCCCGAGTGGGCGCATATTCGGGGGCTCCTACCGCGGGAACGCACGCATGCGCACACCGTGGACTATCACTCGATTCTTACCGTGGCCCGTTGTGCCGATGCACGCACCTCCGTCGCACGGCCCGACTTGTTGTTGCTGGCAGGGCTCTATCACGATATTGGTAAAGGCTTCGGCCGCCCACACTCGGTGGTAGGTGCGGAAATGGTGGCCCGGGCGGCCGCGAAGCTACGTCTTGACCTTGCGGACCGGTCGCGAGTGCAAACCGTCGTGGCGGAGCACACAACGCTTGCACGTATCGTTTCGCGCACGGACCCAGAATCGGACACTGCCCGTGACGAGCTCCTTGAAGCTGTGCGCTACGACTACCTGACCCTTGCACTCCTCGTCGCGCTGGCGCAGGCGGATGCGGAATCAACGGGGCCAGGGGTGTGGAATCCGCGCTTGGCTCGCGGCATTGAGACGGTCAGTCGCCGCGCCTTTGAGCAGCTCGAATCTCTGCGCCCGACGAAACCCTGGGTGGCCGCCGACCGGGACATGGGGTTGCGGTACAACCCAGAAGACGACATCTTTACCGTGGTGTGGCGCGGAAACTATCAACGCGAAGCCGTGCGAGCGCTTGCGCTCATCGCGGCCTTCGGATGGTTCATTGTGTCGTCACGTCTCGTGCGCACCTCGGAAGGCTATGCCGGCGAATTCGATGTGCGTGCCCTGCAGGGCAGCATCGACCTGGTTTCGGACGAGCAGCGCCTTATCCAGGCCTATAAATCAGGAACCCACTCCGTGCTGCCGCCGTTTGTCCCAGGGCCCGCAACCGCCATGTGGACTGGAGGAATCTTCGAGATCCGCATCGACGATTACACCGGCACCCTCGGTCATGTGCTGTCGCTGTTGCCTGATTGCGAGTGGCTGTCGACAACCACGCCGGGCTCCACGATGGTGCTTCATGCGCTTCCGAGTGAGGACATTCCCCGCGCGGCGCTGGTCCGGAATGTGACCCAAGCACTGGTCAACGGCTAAGCTGGGGGAGTTAAAAATTATCGACGATAGTTGAGGGAGCACTCCGACGTGTTTGAGTCTTTGTCTGACCGCTTGCAATCAGCCCTGTCAGGCCTGCGCGGCAAGGGCAAACTGACCGAGGCAGACATTAATGCCACCGCGCGCGAGATCCGCCTCGCGCTGCTGGAGGCCGACGTCTCGCTGACCGTCGTTCGCGGCTTCATCAAGCGCATCAAGGAGCGCGCCGCCGGCGCTGAGGTTTCTGAGGCACTGAACCCGGCGCAGCAGGTGGTCAAGATTGTCAACGAGGAGCTCATCGAGATTCTCGGTGGCGAGACCCGCCGCCTGAACTTGGCAAAGAATCCTCCGACGGTCATCATGCTTGCCGGCCTCCAGGGTGCAGGTAAGACCACCCTGGCAGGTAAGCTTTCCAAGCACTTGGCGTCCAAGGGCCACACTCCGATGCTGGTGGCGTGCGACCTTCAGCGCCCGGGCGCGGTTCAGCAGCTGCAGATCGTCGGTGAGCGCGCAGGCGTCGATGTCTACGCCCCGGATCCGGGTACCTCCCTCGATTCCCACGAGCATGAGATGGGTACGTCGCACGGTGATCCGGTGGACGTCGCCAAGCGCGGTATTGAAGAAGCCAAGCGCACGCAGCACGACATCGTCATCATCGATACTGCCGGCCGCCTCGGCATCGATGAAACCTTGATGACGCAGGCCCGCAACATCCGTGACGCCGTCAACCCCCACGAAGTCCTGTTCGTCATCGACTCGATGATCGGTCAGGACGCCGTCCAGACAGCCGAGGCTTTCCGCGATGGCGTGGATTTCACCGGCGTCGTCCTGACCAAGCTGGATGGCGACGCCCGCGGTGGTGCCGCACTCTCCATTCGTGAGGTAACGGGCAAGCCCATCATGTTTGCGTCGACGGGTGAGAAGCTCGATGATTTCGACGTCTTCCACCCGGAGCGCATGTCAAGCCGCATCCTGGGCATGGGTGACCTGCTCACACTTATTGAGCAGGCGGAATCCAAGCTGGATCAGTCCAAGGCGGAAGAAGCCGCCAAGAAGATGAGCTCTGGCGAGATGACGCTCAATGACTTCTTGGACATGATGCTGATGGTGCGCAATCTGGGGCCGATGGGCAACCTGCTCAAGATGATGCCGGGCGGCAACAAGATGAACCAGATCGCCGACATGGTCGATGAAAAGCAACTCGACCGAATTCAGGCCATCATTCGCGGTATGACCCCGCAGGAGCGTGAAGATCCGAAGATCCTCAACGCCTCGCGTCGCAAGCGCATCGCTAACGGTTCTGGCGTGGCTGTCTCCGATGTCAACCAGCTCATCGAGCGCTTCAACGAAGCGAAGAAGATGATGAACCAGATGGCCGGCCGCTTCGGCATGCCAGGCATGGGTGGTGGGCGCTCGGCGACGAAGAAGAAGCCGAAGGGCCGCAAGGGCAAGAACGGCAAGCGCAAGCCGCCGAAGCGCCGTGGCGGCGGTGGCGGCATGCCGGGAATGGGCGGCGGAATGCCGTCGATGCAGGAGCTGCAGAAGCTCCAAGAGCAGATGGGCGGCGGAATGCCGGACCTCAGCGATATGAAGATGCCGAAGGGCATGGAGAATATCGACCTCAACAACCTCGACTTCGGTCAGGGAAAGAAGAAGTAGGCGATTTCCCAGGCAGCAATATATCCGACTAAAGTTGGATAAAACTGTTCTCGCGTGGAAAGGTCCTCACTGTGAAGGCCAGCCCTGTGGTGCGCCAGATGCGCCACGACATCACTACCAAACCGTTCATCGCCATCTGGGAGGTCACCCGCGCCTGCCAGCTGGTGTGCCAGCACTGCCGGGCCGACGCCCAGCACGACCCCGCACCGGGCCAGCTCACCACCGCCGAAGGCAAGGCGCTGCTGGATTCCCTGGCCAGCTACGACAAGCCACGTCCGCTCGTGGTGCTTACGGGTGGGGACCCGTTTGAGCGCGGCGACCTAGAAGAGCTCACCGCGTACGGCACGTCCCTGGGGCTCAACGTGTCGCTCTCGCCGTCGGTCACGCCGCGTTTGACGCGCGAGCGCCTCGAGGGCCTGCGCGCGGCGGGAGGGTCCGCGTTATCGCTGTCTCTCGACGGCGCGAGCGCTGCAACCCACGACTACTTCCGCGGCTTCTCCGGCATCTTCGACCGCACGATTGAAATGGCCAGCGTGGTCACCGACGTGGGCTTCCGCCTCCAAATCAACTCCACCATCACGAAGAACAACGTCCACGAGGCCCCGCAGCTGTTGGCGCGGGTCATCGAGATGGGAGCCAAGCTCTGGAGCGTGTTCTTCCTCGTGCCCACCGGCCGCGGTACGGGCCTGGAGGCGCTGACCCCGCAGGAGCGCGAGGACGCGATGCAGTGGCTGCACAGCGTGTCCACGCGGATTGCCATTAAGACCACGGAGGGGCCGCAATATCGGCGCATCGTCCTACAAGCCCAGCGGGGAGAGAAGTACGAGGGCGGCGAACTATACCGCTTCCTTACAGCGGAGACCGAGCGGATTTTGGGCCCCGATCCCCACACGCGCCGCCCGCGGCCGCCGATGGCCATCAACGCGGGCTCCGGCTTCGTCTTCATCGACCACGTGGGGGACGTCTACCCGAACGGCTTCCTGCCGCTGCACTGCGGCAATGTCAAGAATCACCGACTGCCGGACATCTACGCCAACTCGCCAGTGTTTAAGAAACTCAGGGACCCCAGCGCGTGGAGCGGCAAGTGCTCCGTGTGCGAGTTTGCCTCGGTATGCGGCGGCTCGCGGTCCACGGCTTTTGCCATGACGGGCGACCCGCTCGCGTCGGACCCTACCTGCGCCTACGTGCCCGAAGCTCTGCGCTAGCGGGGGACTACTAGATGGCCTTGCCGGCAGGGAAGGCAGGGTAGGGGACAGGCTGATTGCGCGTTGAGGTGGGCGCAGGAGTGGACTGCTGTGAATCGGCGGCTGCTGCTTGCGCCGGAATCTCCGGGGCTTCTTGCTGTACCGTTTCACCGTTGAGAATCGGCGTGATGATGTCACGGATGAGCGGAATCATGGAGTCCGCGAAGGCCTTCGTGAAGTGGTGCATATCGCGGTAGACCATCACGTTGCCGATGACAACGGGGCAGTCACCAGCATCGTTGCAGAACCACTTGGAGGTGTCCACAGCCAGCATGTTCTGGTACTGGGACAACACTGCGGCACCAGGATCGTAGCTCTCGTAGACCTCCTCGAAGCGCATGCCACAGCCCAGGGCATCCTTGGTAGCAACGTAGCATTCATCAAACTCTAGGCCGTTGCCTTCATCGTCAAAACCCCACGGGTTATCGCGGAAGCCTACGAAAGGAATCTCGTGCTTGGCCAGCTCGTCCCAAAAAGCTTTGTAGCCTGGCGGGACCGCGTCAGGGCCGTGGCCGAAGGGCTGACCCGGACGGGTAGAGTTCGACACCACCAAGGCTGGGTCGGCATCGATGATGCGCTGCACTGCATGTTTGCTCCATTCCGCGCATTCGGGCTTCACTGAGAGCTCATCGCCCAACTCCAGCGGGCAGCCCACGCGGGTGAGCGGGACAAGCTTAAAGCCCATCTCACGGCCCAAGTAATCCAAAGCAGAGGAGTACTGCTCGGCGTGTGAACCGCCTACCAGGAACACTTCGACATCGGAATCCATATCGCCAAAGACACATGGAGTTTCGCCGTCTCTGCGGGTTTCGAAGAAGAAGTCCGTGGGCTGGCCTTCCGGAATGAAGCACCAGTTATCCGCCACCGGCGGGGTAATACCGCGCGCCAGGATGGGGTCAGGCTTAAATTCGACGTTATCGGGAGGCGTGATGCCATAGGGGAAGGTGGTTGCTCCTGGGTAGAGCGCCGGATCCAGCACCTCAGCATTGGCCTCGTCCAAAGTACGTGCCCACAGTGGCTGAATAGCCACGAGCGCCACGGTGCAGGCGGCTACCACGACACCGCCAACTCCGCGAGCAGCGCCTTTTCGGGTCCGCAGGTCAGCGAGGCCACGCTGGACCGGGAGGTCGTCGGCAAGCGGGCGTTTGCGGTGCTGACGCAGGGGCTTCTCGACGAATCGATGAGTCAGATCCGCTAGCCCCAGCGACACCGCGATGATGATGACGCCCAGCCACCATGGAGGAGTTTCCAGACCCAGAGCTACCGTAAAGATAATGAGCAGGGGCCAGTGCCACAGATAGAGTGGGTAAGCAATGTCACCCAGCCAGCGGGAGATACGGGCGGTCAGTACTCGGGAGAGAGAACCACCGGAGCCGATGATGATGAGGACAGCGCCGCCAATCGGCAGCAGTGACAGCGGGCCGGGGAAAGCCAAAGTATCGGAGATGACAAGGCCCGTGCAGGCCAGGGCAACCAAACCCACAGCAGTGGCGATGTTGGACAGGCGCTGCGGCATCTGCAGGCGCGAGCCATAGATTACGAGCACAGCACCTAAGGTGAGTTCCCACGCGCGCGACCACGTGGAGTAGTAGTTCTCCGGGGTGCCGAAAAGGCCGTCACGGCTGGCATAGGCGAAGGACGCGATGGTGACCACAATAAGAATGGGGCCAGCAATTGAATTAACGGTGGGGAAACGCTGGGGAGTAAGTCCGGTGTTCTTCGGACGAAGCCGCATGAACGCCGCCAAACCAAGGGCGAACAGGATGCCGATGAGATAGAACTGGCCCTGTACTGCCATGGACCACATGTGCTGTAGGGGAGACGTCGTCGCTGATGCCGCAGCATAGTCGGCATTCTGGCGTGCCAACTCCCAGTTCTGGTAGTAAAAGACCGTCGCCGTAATTTGCTTTGTGAGCTCGGTGTTCATGAGCTCCGGGGCGCACAGTCGAACGAGGACATAGCTGGCGCCGATAACGAGCACTAAGGAAGGGACGAGGCGGCGAATCGTTCGCCAGATGGGCCACCACGGGTTGAGGGAGGCATTCGGGCGTGCGGCGTAGCGAAGCTGGGAACCCAGGAAGAAGTAACCGGACAGCAACAGGAAGACGTCCACGCCACCCGACACTCGGCCGACGAAGACGTGGTAGATCACGACCAAAGCGATCGCGATGCCACGCAGACCGTCAAGGTCGTAGCGGTAGCGGAATCTAGATGGGGCTTGTTGAGTCATAAAAAGATCTATGTGTGGCAGCGAATTGACCGCATTACAGACTACCCCTTTCACGGGGAGGGGCATAATAGTGCGGCGAAAGGGTGGATTTCCTATTTTCCACCTGTATCGCTAAAGTTAGTGGGGTTGTCCGCGTACTGTGCGTGGATAACACTGACAACTTCATTTCTGCGTAACGCCGCAACCGCCTACGGACGGCCGGCACGTCACGCGCAGGATAAATCCAAGGGTTGAACCGGCGCGCCATTCCAAGGCGCGTGTCTGCACTGCCCGGTGACTAGAAAAGGAGCCAATCATGGCTGTAAAGATTAAGCTGCAGCGTATCGGTAAGATCCGCAACGCTGAGTACCGCGTCATTGTTGCTGACGCACGCACCCGTCGTTCCGGCAAGGCTATCGAGAACATCGGTATCTACCAGCCGAAGCAGGAGCCGTCCCTCATCCAGATCGATTCCGAGCGCGCACAGTACTGGCTGGGCGTCGGCGCTCAGCCGACCGAGCCGGTTCTCGCTCTGCTCAAGGTGACCGGTGACTGGCAGAAGTTCAAGGGTCTGCCGGGCGCAGAGGGCACCCTGAAGGTTGCTGAGGAGAAGCCATCCAAGCTGGATCTCTTCAACGCTGCTCTGGCTGAGGCCAACAACGGCCCGACCATCGAGGCCATCACCGAGAAGAAGCGTAAGGCCAAGGAAGAGGCCGAGGCTAAGGCTGCCGCTGAGAAGGCTGCCGAGGAGGCCGCTGCTGCTGAGGCCGCTAAGGCTGAGGAGGAGGCCGCTGAGGCCGAGGAGTCCGAGTCTGCGGAGGCCGAAGAGTCTGCAGAGTAATCGCACTCGAAAAATCTAATCCCCGCTAGCCTGAGCGCCAGCGGGGATTATTTTATGCTTTTTTGCAATAGCGGTGAGGATCCGAGGAATTCTCAAAGTCCAAGCCGCGAATGGCAGAGGCAAAGACAGCCTTCGCCATCTCCTCCCTTTGCTCATCTGATAGCGACGCTAAGTGGCCGCTCGTGCACAGGACGGTAAAGCCATGCACCGTAGACCACCCCGCCAAGCAATTGCGCATCATGTGCTTCCGGTCTGGGACCTGGCCGCATTCACGAGCGTATTGCTCCATGTAGCAATAAAAGTTATGCGCAGCTTGTACGCGCGGGTCCTCGTTAGGGCCGTCGGTCGCGGTTGCCAAGCCGCCAGGAATGTCGTAGCCACGTGAGGCCATCATGCATTCGAAGAAGTCTGGCTCATCGAGGGCGTAGTGGTAGTAGGCAAACCCGGCTGCCATCATCTTGTCCACGATGGTGCCCTCGGTGTCCTGGAAGGCAGCGCTGAGACGTTCGATGAGCTCAGCGGTGGAGGCGTTTGCGACGGCGTCGAGAAGCTCGGCCTGGTCTTTAAAGTGGCGGTACGCGGCGGTGGGGGAGACTCCCACGGCGCGGGTGGCCGCGCGAATTGTGACGGCTTGGGGGCCTCCTTCGCGGCCAAGGGTGATGGCCTCGTGGAGGATCGCCTCATGCAAATTTCCGTGGTGGTAAGGCTTAGAAGTGTTCACGATAGAACGATGCTACTACGTGTCTATACATTCGCGCTAGTGTTCGGCGTTAACATTGTGAGCAGCATTAATGCTGGCTCAGTGCCACAGGCCACCGCATGCGGTACGTACGCTGGGAGGTGCACTACACGTCCGGGGGTGAGGGTTTCGTCCCGTTCCCCGCAACTAAAAGTTACCGAACCATGCAGAACCTGGACCGTGATAGGGTGCGCTGCTTTGTGATCGGGAAGGTCCTGGCCAGGCGTGAAGGAAAAGAGAATCAGGTTCGCGCCGTTGGCGCTGAGCACGCGCTTGACCGCTGGGCGTGGGCGCGTGGGGTCAGGAGTCGGGGCTTCGTCGAGCAGGTTCAGAGTAGTGAGCACGGAACCGCCGTGGGTCGCATCGCCGAACGTGGTGGCATCATTGATGGGAAGGTCAGTCATACTTTCCCAGGCTATCCCGTTAAGCTTTAAGGCATGGAACTACTTATTGGCCGCGTGGTGAAATCCCACGGCATCAAAGGCGAGGTTGCCGTCGAAGTAACCACGGATTCCCCCGAGGAACGCTACGTCGTGGGCGAGGTCCTTCATGGAAAACAAGGAAAGAAGGAACACGAGCTCACTATCGCCACGCTCCGCGAGCATAAGGGGCGTTTGCTCATTAGCTTTAAGGAAATCCCTGACCGTACCGCGGCAGACTCGTTGCGAGGAACCCAGTTCTTTGCTGAGCCTATCGAGGATCCGGACGATGACGGTTTCTATGACCACGAGCTAGAAGGGCTTCGAGTACGGCTCGATGGCCAGGACATTGGTGAAGTAACCGGCGTGACGCACGGCCCTACGCAGTCACTACTTGAAGTAGAGCTGGCGAGCGGTAAAGAAGTGCTGGTTCCTTTCGTCGAGGCGATTGTCCCGGACGTTGACCTTGATGCCGGTACCTGCACCATTACCCCGCCGGAGGGGCTGCTGGAACTATGAGAATCGACGTTGTCACTATCTTTCCCGAATACCTTGACCCGTTGCGGCACGCGCTGCTAGGCAAGGCGATTGAGCAGGGAAAGCTTGCTGTGGGGGTGCATGACCTGCGTCAATGGGCTACGGACGTGCACAAGTCCGTCGATGATTCCCCGTATGGGGGCGGGCCTGGGATGGTCATGAAGCCTGAGGTGTGGGGCCCTGCGCTTGACGACGTCTCCTCTGGCACCGCCTCCACCTCCGATCTCGACAGTGCCCTGCCGCACCTGTCAAAGCCGCGACACGACGATATCCACGGCGTGGAATCCCATGCTTATGCCGAGCCTAGTGTCGAAGAGAAGCCCCTGCTCATCGTGCCAACTCCCGCCGGAAAGCCTTTTACACAGGAAGACGCCCAGGCGTGGTCGGGTGAGGAGCACATCGTTTTCGCCTGTGGGCGTTATGAGGGGATTGACCAGCGTGTTGTGGAGGATGCCGCGCAGCGCTACCGCGTGCGGGAAGTTTCCATCGGAGACTACGTGCTCATCGGCGGTGAGGTGGCTGCACTTGTCATCGCGGAGGCCGTGGTGCGCCTTATCCCGGGAGTGCTGGGCAATCGGAGATCCCACGAGGAGGATTCCTTCTCTGACGGTCTTTTGGAAGGCCCGAGCTACACCAAGCCTCGCGAGTGGCGCGGTCTTTCCGTTCCAGACGTTCTGACGTCCGGCGACCATGCCAAGGTGGATCGCTGGCGCCGCGAACAGTCGCTGAAGCGAACACTGGAGCGCCGACCCGAGCTGCTAGAGACAGCTGAACTGGATGCCGCTGACCGCGCATACCTTGAAGCTCTGAAGGAGGATACGTCTTGGACGTGAGCACTGACCTGTCAATCTTGATGACTGAAGCTGAATGGAACAAGGCCCTGGCGGACATGCCACAGCGCCTACGCGAGGGCGGCGTCGAACCGCGTGACATCAACGCTGAGATCGTGTCCTTTACCTGCGAGCCGGACAATATCCTGGTCAATGAGTACATGACGAAACACGGTCATGCGCCGGTGAGCGAACATGTGTGGCGCGTCATCGTCAACGGCTCTTCAGATTTACCGCTGACTAAGGTGACCACGGCCGTCGCAGACTGCCTGCCGCCGCATACCTTGTGGTACGGCACCTCAGAAATTGGGCATACCGAATTTGGGCTGGGTACTTCCTGCGCGTGGCAGGGCGGGGTATAGGGTGGGAAGGTCTTAAGTCCCCGACCCATACAAAGAGGTTTTGTGAATATCGCAGCCACCATCGCCGGCGAGCTGGGCGTGAAAGAACAGTTCGTTGACGCCGCCCTCAAGCTCATGGCGGAGGGAAATACCGTTCCGTTCATCGCCCGCTACCGCAAAGAAGCCACCGGCGGGTTGGATGACTCGCAGCTGCGCATTATCGAGGAACGCTCGACCTACCTTCGGGAACTGGAGGAGCGCAAGGAAGTGGTGCTCGCCGCGATTGAGGAGCAAGGCAAGCTGACCGAGGAGCTGCGCGCGCTCATCGTGGCCTGTGAGACCAAGGCCCGCCTGGAAGACCTGTACCTGCCGTACAAGAAGCGCCGCAAGACTAAGGCGGATATCGCGCGCGAGGCGGGCCTCGAGCCGCTTACGGATAAGCTCATTGAGAACCCCTCGGCGGATCCGGCCGAGTTGGCGGGGGAGTACCTCACCGAGGGGTTTGAAGACACCAAGAAGGCTCTCGACGGCGCACGGTCGATCCTCATCGACCGTTTCGCGCTGGATGCCGACCTCGTTGGTGAGGTGCGCGAGCGCATGTACTCTAGCGGTTCCATGAACGCCGGCGTGGTGGAAGGTAAAGAGGCAGAGGGAGCGAAGTTTAAAGACTACTTCGAATTTTCTGAACCCTTTGAGAAATTGCCTTCGCACCGTATCCTGGCGCTGTTGCGCGGTGAGAATGAGGGCGTGCTGCAGATCAACCTCGATGCTGGCGAGGACGCCATGTACGAGGGCATGATTGCAGAACGCTTCGACCTCGACGTTGCCAGCTCACGCTGGCTTGCCGACGCCGTCCGCTGGGGCTGGCGCACCAAACTCTCTATCTCCTCGGGCCTCGACGTGCGCATGCGCCTCAAGGAAAAGGCCGAGGAAGGCGCTCTCAAGGTCTTCGCCACCAACCTGCGCGACGTGCTCTTGGCCGCTCCAGCCGGCCAGCGCGCCACCCTGGGCTTAGACCCCGGCTACCGCAATGGCGTCAAGTGCGCGGTGGTCGACCCAACGGGCAAGGTCCTTGCCACCACCATCGTGTACCCGCACCAGCCACAGCAGAAGTGGGCGGAGGCGGTGAGGGAGTTGGCGTCGCTAAGCGCTGCTCATTCGGTGGACCTCATGGCGATTGGCAACGGCACCGCTTCGCGTGAGACGGAGAAGCTCGCAGGTGAAGTCGCGGACCTTATTGCGCGGGCCGGCGGTGCGCGCCCCACGCCGGTGGTGGTGTCCGAGGCAGGCGCGTCCGTCTACTCGGCCTCGCAGCTGGCGGCTGACGAATTCCCCGAGATGGACGTTTCCCTGCGCGGCGCAGTGTCGATCGCACGCCGCCTGCAGGACCCGCTGGCGGAGCTGGTGAAGATTGACCCGAAGGCGATTGGCGTGGGGCAGTACCAGCACGACGTCAACCAGGTGGCGCTTGCCCGCACCCTCGACGGCGTGGTGGAGGATGCCGTCAATGGCGTTGGCGTGGACCTTAATACGGCATCAGCCCCGTTGCTGGAGCGCGTGGCCGGCGTGAATTCCACGATTGCCGCCAACATCGTGGCCTACCGCGACGAGAACGGGATGTTTGCTTCGCGCAAAGAGCTGAAGAAGGTGCCGCGCTTGGGGCCGAAGGCCTTTGAGCAGGCGGCAGGCTTCCTGCGTATCAACGGTGGCAAGGATCCGCTCGACGCCTCGGCCGTTCACCCGGAGGCCTACCCGGTGGTGGCGCGCATCGCAGAGAAGACTGGCTTGGGAGTGTCGGAACTCATCGGTAATTCTCGGGTGCTCGCCAAGCTTGCACCATCTGACTTCGCTGACGAGACCTTTGGTGTGCCAACCGTTACGGACATCATCGCGGAGCTGGACAAGCCCGGCCGCGACCCGCGCCCAGAGTTTAAGACCGCTACCTTCAAGGAAGGCGTGGACAAGGTCTCGGACTTGAAACCGGGTATGATTCTGGAGGGCACCGTGACGAACGTGGCGGCCTTCGGCGCGTTTATCGATGTGGGAGTGCACCAGGATGGCCTCGTTCACGTTTCCGCCATGAGCCACTCGTTCGTCTCCGATCCGCATGACGTGGTCCGTTCGGGCCAGGTGGTGAAGGTCAAGGTCATGGAAGTCGACGTGGAGCGCCAGCGCATTGGCCTGTCGCTGCGGCTTGACGATGAACCCGGCCAACCAGCCCCCAAGCGCCGCAACGGGAACGAAGGTGGTGGCCGCTCGGGTGGAAAGAACCCTCGCCGCACTTCGGCTCGTCGCGGTGGACGCTCCGACCGCGGCAGCGGCTCCATGGCTGACGCCCTGAAGAAGGCCGGCTTCTAACCGGGCTAAACCCCCGATCGATCAAACGGTCGGGGGTTTATACGTATGACAGGGCTGGAGTGTTCTGCGGGATCGCCAACGCCGCGGAGGCCCTGTGGGGGCGTCCGCGTGGTGGTGCGTGTCCTTGGTGGCGTCTGGCGGTTTAGCCGTCAGGTGGTCCGGTGTTAGCTTGTTGGGCTGCTTGATACGCCGCTTGGGCGGTGATTGGTTCTCCCCAGGGCGGGATGTAGTCCACCTCTCCGCGTAATCGGAAGACGTAGCCGGCTCCGGTGGGTTTCTCCGGGTCGTCATCGTTAATACCGTTGTGGTAGGCACACAACATGGTTAGATTCGGCGGGTCGGTAGTCCCGCCTGCTTTCCACGGCACCAGGTGATGCACGTGGGCATAATCAGCCGGTTTATTACAACCTTTCCTGGCACAGGTCGGGTGCTCAGCACTGGCCATGATGCGCTGCTCAAACCCGGCGAGGCGTTTCATGCGGTGCAGCCATACCGGCCCGATGGTGGGGTGGATGAGGGTGACGTAGCCGATCTCAGCAAACTTGTAGTTCAAAAACTGCGTGCCGGTCATCCGGCCACCGTTGGTGAGCTCGAGGATGATGTCGTCACCGTCGCCGGAGATAATCTTGTCGAGCTTATCCAAGGTGACAACCACGCTGGTGAATACGGCGGGTTTGGTTCCGCCGTGGGACTTCTTGAAGAAGACGTGCTTGGCTGCCTCCGACAGATTGTTCTGGTTGAGAGATTCTAGAACGCCGCGCATTTCGGTGACGGTCATGGGGTCATCGGTAATCGTGAGTGAATGCGGGCCTTCCGAGCGGTAGGTCATGCGCACCCCAGGTTTCGGCACACGTTTAGGCTTGAGTTCTTTTAAGCGCTTGGCTGCTACGGCGGGGATGTTTGGTGCTGGGGTGCCGGCAAGCTTGAGGCGTAGGTTCCAGGCATGCAGCTGATTTTTTAGCTTCTTGGTGTAGGACTCAATGAGGCTGAGCGTGGCTAAGTCGTGGCCTTGCTCTGCGGCCCGGTGGCGGGCGGCGCGTTGTTTACCCGTGAATTTCGTGGCGCCGAAGTAAATGTGGTTCAGGCGTGCTAGTTCGGTGGCATCGGCTAGCGAAGCGCCGAGTGCGCGTAAACGTTTCTCGCCTCCTACCGCTTGCTCCACCAGTGTGATCCCCGAGTTGCGGTAGGAGAAATAGGTTTCTAAATCCCCCATGCCCCAGAACCCTAAAGCACCCCAGGAAACCCCGCAACCGGAGGGGGAGCACGCGACATGTATACAACGAATGCTCGTAAGTGCACGCCAGTAACTCGACCGGTGGTATGTTTGTTGAAACAAACGATATAGTGGCCTCGCTCACGTCGGGTCTTTCGGCGGAAATGCCTGGAAAGACGGCTGACAGCGGACCTGAATTATCACCATGAGGAGACAGGAATGAGCCAAGCGACTAAAACGAGTACTGCGTATGCAGCGAATGATGCTTCGCCGACAAAGTCGGACGGGAGAGCTGACAGTAGCGAGGCGATGGGGTGGCACCGCGTTCTGGACTGGCGGCCGAGGAGCACACTGTCGCGCGTTCTGATTGTTTTTCTGCTCGTCGCACCCATTGTCGTTGCCGGCACCATGATGTGGGCCATGTGGGATCCCTCGAAGTACATGCGCAATATTGACTTGGCGGTGGTCAATGAGGATGTGGGCGTCGAGAAGCAAGGCAAGTACACCAACTACGGTGATCAGGTCGTCGAAGGCCTCATGGAAACGGAGTACCTCAATTTCGCCGAGGTCAGCAAGGGCGATGGGGATGAGGGCCTGCTTAAAGGTAAGTACCTCATGGTCGTGACCATTCCGAAGAATTTCTCTGAGCAGGCCGTGACGATTATTAGTGAGAAACCGGTCAAGCCGGAGATTCACTTCGCCACCAATGACTATTACGGCACGAATGGCTCGGTGATTTCGTCGAGCCTCATCCCGCAGGTGCAGACCAGCGTGGAGAACGCGATTTCCAAGAAATATGCCGACCAGGTCATTGAGGGACTCAACAAGCTTAGTGATGGCTTGGGAACGGCGGCGGAAGGCGCAGGGCGCTTGGACGAGGGTGCGGGCAAGTTACAAGAAGGCGGCGGCCGCGCGGTCGAGGGCATTGCCAAACTCGACTCCGGTGCGACGGAACTCAATAACGGTACGGGCCAGCTTCTGGATGGCACGACCCGGCTTAATGATGGTGTGGGGCGCTTGAGTGCTGGCGCCGCGCAATTGGATGATGGTGCAGCACAGCTTGCCGACGGCTCGGATAAACTGCTCGCTGGCACGGGGCGCCTTGCTGATGGTGCAGGCCAGATTGATGGTGGTGTTAATCAGCTCACGGGCATGCTTATTCCGCTTCTCAAGCAGGCTCAGGCAGTTGCACCGGCACTGCTGCAGCTTGTCGACGTCCTCCGCAGCCTCGGCATGACCGAGCAGGCCGAGCAGTTGTATTCTTTGGTGTCCAAGCTCGACCCGGCAACGAGCGGCAATATGGTGGCCCAGTTAGAGAAGTTGTCCGCCGGAACTGGCCAGCTTTATTACAACTTGTCCGACCCGAACTCGGAATACTTGGGCGGTATGACGGCGCTGAACGACGGTGCCCACCGTCTGGCCGGAGGAACACACGAACTGCGCAACGGTGTGGGTGAGCTCAGCAGTGGTGCCGTGCAGCTCCACGATGGTGCTTCTCGTCTTCATGGGGGCACAGGCACGCTCAAGGATGGCACAAGCCAGTTGGCGGCCGGTGGCACAGAGTTGAAGGCAGGTATGGACCAGCTCAAGGAAGGCTCCAACGAACTAGCCACCAAGCTGGCCGATGGCGCCGCGAAGGCTCCCTCCATCAGCCAACCAGATACCTCTGCACAAAACATGGCGGTGCCCATTAACTTCACCTCGTCCAATATTCATCCGGTGCAGACTGTGGTTAACCCGATCGACCCGACGCACAAGAACATTACGGGCGGAGCATCGATGCTCTTCGTGCTGGTCTTTGGCTTCCTCGTTATGCTGCTCCTAGCGATGACGCTGCCGTACTATCTGGGGCGGCGCAGTGGGGCCGCGTCCAGTCCGGTTCGTGGCGTCCTGGCAGCGTTTGGTGTGGTGGCAGGTCTCAACTTCCTGGTTCTGGGCTTCATGGCTTTCATGTCGGCCACGGTGGGGTGGTCCCCAGCCAGCTGGCCGATGATGCTTCTCGTTATTGCTGCGATCGCTGCGGTCGGTGCGGCGACGTATCAATTCTTCCTCGTCACCTTCGGCCGCAAGATTGGAGCAATCTTTTCCGTCGGCGCCTTTGCCCTCGGAATCATGGTCTTTGGCGGTGTGTGGCCGGTAGCTGCCATTCCACGCCCGCTGAGTCTGCTGCATCCTTTCCACCCGATGTCCTATGCGAAGAATGCCTTTACCCGAGCTACCGACGGTATCCACGATGGAACCTTCTGGGCGGGTATCGCCGTTCTGTTCATCGTGACCGCGTTGGCGCTGGTGGCCTCCTGCGTGGTCTTCCGAGCCCGCCACCACGGCACGGCTCGCATCCTGGATGAGCACCTCTTCCGCCCGAAGGTCGCGGCGAGCGCCTAGAAGCTGTACGCGCCGAGCCCGCCGGGGAGGTTGCGCAGCTCGATGCCCATTTCGGAGGCGAGGTCGGCGTAGCGCAAGGAAAATCCGGTGCTGCGCCCGCCGGAGGGGCAGGCCACGTACACCAAGTCTGAGTTGCAGGAGGCGAGTGCGCGGCGCACAGAGTCCTCATCTATGACGGTATGCCAAGGAAGTGACACCGCGGCCGCAGTGAGGCTGGGGTGTTCGGAAATGTCGAGGAGGGCGGCGTGGCCCTCGCGAAGCTCCGGCGGCAAGGTGTGCTGGCCGGACAATTCAGTTACGAGTGGACGGTCTGGGTCGGCGCCCACGCGCAGCGAGCGGAAGCTGCCGGGGAGAGCGTCGTAGGAGGTCACGCGCCCGACCATGTCTCGATGTTCGGGGAGCGCGCCGAGCGTGGCGAGGGCTGCGGTGGCCATCAGTCCGGCAATGACCGACGTCGTGGCCCCGAGAACCCCAGCTGTCGAGCACTCGAGGGACTCACCTGTGGGCGGGGAGGGGAAGAGATCGCGCAGGCCCACCCCGCGCCCGTCAGCGCAATTGGGGCCGGAGTGCCACAGGGCGGCCTGCCCGCCATAGCGCAGCACGGTCCCCCAGGCCAGTGGGGTGGAGGTGAGCTCGCAGGCATCGGCGACGAGGTATTTCGTGTCGAAGGTATCGGAGCCATCGAGGACGAGGTCAGCGGCAGCGCACAACTCGAGGACGTTAGAGGAATCGAGGCGCTCCTGAAGCGCGGTGATGGTGAGCTCGGGGGCGAGTTCACGGGCGCGTGCGGCTGCGACCTCCGCCTTGGGCTTGCCGACGTCCCCCGCACCAAACAACACCTGCCTGTGCAGGTTACTGATGTCGACGGTATCGGAATCAATGAGCGTGATGCGGCCAATTCCTGCGGCAGCCAGCTGCTGAAGGGCGGGGCAACCGAGCCCGCCGGCGCCCACGACGAGCACGTGCGCGGAATTGAGTCGTTCTTGGGCGACGTCGCCGAAGCCGGGCAAGAGGCGTTGGCGCGCGGTCCGGGCGAGTTCGGTCTCGCTGAGCATGATGGCAGTCCTTCTACAAGGGGCGGTGGTGGGCTACAGGACCTGATCAGCCCAGTTGGCCAGACCCTCGAAGGTGGAGGAGGCCTGGGCGTGTTCGCGCTGCGGGATGCGCCCAGCGCTGCGTGCAAGGCGACCTGCTTCGACGGCGTGGCGCATGGCGGTGGCCATGGCTTCCGGGTTCTGGCAACGGTTGACCGCGCTGGCCAGCAGCACGCCGGAGCAGCCCAGCTCCATGGCGAGGGTGGCATCGGAGGCGGTGCCGATGCCGGCGTCGACAAGCACGGGCACCGAGGCGCGCGAACAGATGAGCTCGAGGTTGTGCGGGTTGAGGATGCCCAAGCCGGTGCCGATGGGGGCGCCGAGCGGCATGACTGCCGCGGCGCCTGCATCCTCGAGGCGCTGGGCTGCCACGGGGTCGTCGCTGGTATAGGCCAGCACGGTAAATCCTTCGGCGCTGAGCAGCTCGGTGGCGTCGAGGGTCTCTACGACATCGGGCAGTAGCGTGTGTTCATCGGCGATGACCTCTACCTTCACCCACGAGGTGCCCAGCGCCTCGCGGGCCATGCGGGCGGTGAGGACTGCCTCGCGCGCGGTGCGGCAGCCGGCGGTATTGGGCAACGGCGCGATGTTGAGACGGCGCAGCAGTTCAAAGATACTTTCACCGTCACTGGTGCCGGCGTGGCGGCGCATGGCCACGGTGGTCAGTTCGGTTCCGGAGGCGACCAGCGCGCGCTCGAGGGCCTCGTGGCTGGTGGCACCACCGGTGCCCATGATGAGGTGCGAGGAAAAGGTGGTATTGGCAATAGTGAGCATGTAGCTTCTAGCCTCCCTGTACTGCGGTGAGGATTTCCACGTCAGCACCTTCGGTAAGTGGGGTGTCTTGCCATTGTGAGCGGGGCACGACCTGTTCGGCGACGGCTACCGCGGTGCCGTCGGCAGCAATGCCTTTTTCCTCCAGCAGTTGGGCAACGGTGCTGGCCGCCGTGTCATAGGGCTGGCCGTTGAGAGTGAGGATCATTGTTGCTCCTTGCGGTGTCGAAGGGGATTGCAGGCAGTGAGATCGATACTAGGATCGCTGCCGTCGATGAGCTCGCGGGTACAGCGCGCGGCCAGGGCCGTGAGCAGGATGCCGTGGCGGAAATAGCCGGTAGAGATGACGAGCCGGTCGCTGACGCGGCCAAGATAAGGCAAGTCATCCGGCGTGCCGGGACGAGCACCTGCGCTGGCCTCGAGGAACTCGCACTCCTCGACGGCGGGGAGGATGCGGATGGCGTCGCGAAGCAGTGCGTAGACCCCGCCGGCCTGGGCCGTGGTGAGAGTATCCTCGCGGGTGGTAGCGCCAACGGCCAAGGTGCCATCGGCTCGAGGGATGAGGTAGATGGGGCGGTCCTCCACGAAGCCGCGGACGACCCGGTTAAGCAGCGGCTGCAGGTGCTCTGGCACGCGCAGGCGCACGATGTCGCCGTACACTGGGCGTAGTTGGAGGGGAGAGCGTTCTAATCCCGCCGAGCGTGCCCAGTCGACGTCGCGGGTGCCCAGGCCAGCAGCCAGAACGACGTCATCGGCGTGGAAGTTACCAGCGGGAGTGCTGACCACGCCTCTAGCGGCATCAACCGACTGCGCTGCCGTACGAAAGAAACGCACGCCGAGTT
The DNA here is from genome assembly GCF_016889765.1 of Corynebacterium minutissimum. Taxonomy (NCBI): domain Bacteria; kingdom Bacillati; phylum Actinomycetota; class Actinomycetes; order Mycobacteriales; family Corynebacteriaceae; genus Corynebacterium; species Corynebacterium minutissimum. The sequence goes on along the minus strand of NZ_CP069533.1, from coordinate 369,130 downwards.
CTTGGGCTGCGCTCAGCAGCGAAGCGGCCCACTGGCGGGGAAAAACCTGGGTATCACCGGGGATGCTCACGGCAGCGGCGAGACGCGGGGAAAGAAGCGGTTCGGCGCGGCGCGCCTCGCGTACGGTGATGCGCTCGACCTCCATGTCGTGGAGAGATTGATAGTCAGCCAGCTCAACAAGGTGCTGGGCATCCGCCCGGTCAGCGGCGACGACGAAGGTGCCTTCATCACGGTAGCCGGTGGGAACCTCCGTGTGGGATGCCACCAGATCGATAAGTTCCGGGTACCACTCGCCGGAGGCGCGCATCAAGGGAAAGAGCGGATCCTGCTGGTACACCACCTCTGCAGTGGGGGCGAGCATTCCTCCGGCGAAGTGCGTGGCTCCGGAAGCCGGCGCAGGATCCAGCACGGTGACCTCGTGACCCCGGGAAGCCAGCTCCACTGCGGTGGCTAGGCCCACTACACCTGCGCCGACAATGATGACGGAAGAATCAGTGGCGGTACTCATCGCGTACCTTCATCGAAGCCGGACAACAGCTCGCGGCAGTAGGCTTCTGGGTCATCGGCATGCATGATGCCGCGCACGACAGCTAGGCCGGCCACGCCGGTCGCAGCCAAGTCCGCAGCATCGTTAGCGGTGACATCCCCGATGGCCACGAGGGGAACGCGGGAGAGCTTCACCAGTTCCGGGTAGGCGCCCAGACCCAGCGGCGGGCGGCCGGAGTTCTTCGTTGGGGTGGCACGGAAGGGGCCGCAACCGATGTAGTCAATATACTCAGCCACCTCGTTGGCGGCCGCGACAAGCTCGCGGGTGCCCGTGGTTAGCCCGATGATCGCCTCTGGCCCTAACAGTGCGCGGGCGGCTGCCACGGGCAGATCGTCTTGACCAAGGTGCACGCCGTGGATTGCTTCGCCGTCGTGGCGTAGGGCGAGGGCGACGTCCACGCGGTCGTCGATAAGCACACGCGTTTCTGGATTGGCCTGTGCCACCGCACGCGCCACGTCGCGGCCCAACAGGTAGAGGTCGCGGGCAGAAATCGGCTTAGAACGTACCTGCACGACCCCCGCCCCGCCGCGCGCTGCGGCAGTCGCGATGCGAACGACGTCCGCATGCGAGCCTGCGCCCGTGACGAAGTAACAGCGAAGATCAGGCATTGACGCCGTCTTCCTCGTGGTACAGCTGCGAACCCTGCGCCTTAAACTCCTTCGACTTGCGCTCCTCACCTGCGCGGGCAGCAGCGATAACGTCAGGATCGACGGAGCCTTGGCCCGGGAAGCTGGGCATGCCGAGGGAATCGGAGAAGGTATCGCGAATATCCTGACTGATACGCATCGAGCAGAACTTCGGGCCGCACATCGAGCAGAAATGCGCGGTCTTCGCCGGCTCCGCGGGCAAGGTCTCATCGTGGTAGGCCTGCGCGGTGTCCGGGTCCAGCGAGAGCGCGAACTGATCGTGCCAGCGGAACTCGAAGCGGGCCTTACTCATCGCATCATCCCAAGCGCGTGCACCCGGGTGGCCCTTGGCCACGTCGGCAGCATGGGCAGCCAACTTGTATGTAATGACACCGGTCTTGACGTCGTCACGGTTAGGCAGGCCCAGGTGCTCCTTCGGGGTGACGTAGCACAGCATGGCCGTACCTCCCATGGCGATGTTCGCCGCACCGATGGCGGAGGTGATGTGGTCATAGCCCGGCGCGATATCAGTGACTAGTGGGCCCAGCGTGTAGAAGGGAGCATCAGAAGCCCAGTCTTGCTCCAGTTCGTTGTTTTCCTGAATCATGTTGAGCGGCACGTGGCCCGGGCCTTCCACCATGACCTGGACGTCATACTCCCAGGCGCGCCGGGTGAGCTCGCCGATAGTCTTGAGCTCAGCGAACTGGGCAGTGTCGTTGGCGTCCGCCAGCGAACCCGGGCGCAGACCATCGCCAAGGGAGAAAGCGACGTCGTAGCGCGCGAAAATCTCGCAGAGCTCGTCGAAGTTTTCATAGAGGAAGGACTCCTTGTGGTGTGCCAGGCACCAGCCCGCCATGATGGAACCACCGCGGGAGACAATGCCCGTCACGCGGTCCGTGGTCAGTGGCACGTAAGGCAGCAGCACACCGGCGTGGATGGTCATGTAGTCCACGCCCTGCTCGCATTGCTCGATGACGGTATCACGGAAAATTTCCCAGGTGAGGTCCTCCGCCACGCCGTTCACCTTCTCCAGGGCCTGGTAGATGGGCACGGTTCCGATCGGGACGGGAGAGTTGCGCAGAATCCACTCGCGGGTGGTGTGGATGTCATCGCCGGTGGAAAGGTCCATGACCGTGTCCGCGCCCCAGCGCGTGGCCCAGCGCAGCTTGGAGACTTCCTCAGCGATGGAGGACGTTACCGCGGAGTTGCCGATGTTGGCGTTGATCTTGGTGAGGAACTTGCGGCCGATAATCATCGGCTCAGACTCCGGGTGGTTGACGTTGTTAGGCAGGATGGCACGCCCGCGCGCGATTTCGGAGCGAACAAACTCCGGCTCGCAGTGCTCACGCAGGGCCACGAACTCCATCTCCTTGGTGATGATGCCCTGGCGTGCGTAGTGCATCTGGGTGACGCGCTTGCCTTCCTTCGCGCGCAGAGGCTGGCGCCGCTCGCCCTTCCACTCCTGGGAAGCAGCACCGCGGCGCTCAGCGGAGCGTCCGTCATCGGCCAAGTTGCGGGCGCGGCCCTCATAGGACTCCACATCGCCGCGCTCGGCAATCCACTCTGCGCGCAGTGCCGGAAGGCCTACCTCAGGTTCACACTCCGGGCCACGGGTGCGGTAGACGCGGAAAGGCTCGTTGGGGCCGGTGGGGGAATCATCCAGCTGGATTTCCGTCTCAGGCACCTCAAGGCCCTTCTCCCGGATGGGGGAGTAGGAGTGCTTGGGGTGGATCTCCCCGGAGTCGGAGGACTGGATAGGGGTATGGGTAGCCGTCATGGCTGCTCCTCTCTTCCTTCGCTGGTGCTAACCAGACAGGTTCGAACGGTGCAGGCGCGGTGTCAGCGCCACTCTCAGCCCACTTCCCGTGGGCACCCGTGGGGTATCAGTGCGTTTCCCACCATAGAGGGTAAATCCCAGCCGTGTCAGGCGTTTGGAACAATTTGGCCGGTGGGGGTGAGGTATGGAAAGATGACGTTGTTCTATGTAACAGGCACGAACCGGTCAGCTACCGAAAAGTAGCGCTAGGGTCCTCTGTCTTAAACTGAAAAGGAAAGCATTCAATGGCAAACCTCATTGACAAGGTTGACGCAGCACAGCTGCGTGACGATATCCCGTCCTTCCGCCCGGGCGACACTCTCGACGTCAACGTCAAGGTTATCGAGGGCAGCACCGAGCGTACCCAGCTCTTCAAGGGCGTCTGCATCCGCCGCCAGGGCGACGGCATCCGCGAGACCTTCACCGTCCGCAAGGTCTCCTTCGGCATCGGTGTGGAGCGTACCTTCCCGGTTCACTCCCCGAACATCGCCTCCATCGAGGTAGTTCGCCGCGGCCGCGTTCGCCGCGCCAAGCTGTACTACCTGCGCGACCTGCGCGGCAAGAAGGCCCGCATCAAGGAGCGTCGCTAGTTCTAGCTGCTCAGTAGCCCTCCGCTTCCCACCGTTTCTCATGGGTAAGGCGGAGGGCTTTGTGCTTTACAACGCTGCTCCTGCCGAGCCACATACCGAGGATGTCGTTGCACATTGCTAGGATTTAGCGCGTGGATAAAGACAAGGACATGACTGAAGGTGTCTCTGAGAATCTCACTGACGGTGTCACCAGCGGTGAGCAGGGCGCAGAGAAGAACGTGGATGCGGCGGTAGGGGGGACGTCGCCAAGCACTGCACTGCCTGCGAAGGAGCAGGAGAAAGAAAAGAAGCAGATGCCGTGGTTCCTGGAGACCGTCATCGTCGTGGTCTGCGTACTCGCGGTGGTCGGTGTGTTCCAGAACTTTGTGGGCCGCCAGTACGTCATCCCTTCGGGTTCGATGGAGCCGACCCTGCATGGCTGTGCCGGCTGCAACAATGACCGTATTTTCACCGAGAAGGTCTCCTATTACGGTGACAAAACCCCAGAGCCGGGTGATGTTGTGGTCTTCAAGGGCACCGAGGATTGGGATACCAACTGGCAATCCCCGCGCTCGGATAACCCGGTGATTCACCGTATTCAGGATGCTTTGAGCTATGTCTCGCTTACCCCGCCGGATGAAAACACCTTGGTCAAGCGCGTCATCGCTACCGGTGGGCAGACTGTGTCCTGCCAGGAGGGCGACCCAGCCGTCATGGTAGATGGCAAGCCCATTGAGCAGGACTATGTTCAGGACCCGCCCACCTACCAGGTGGACGAAACTACCGGTTCCTATGCCTGCGGCGGTGCTTACTTTGGTCCGGTGACCGTACCGGAAGGCAATATCTGGGTGATGGGTGATAACCGCACGGCATCGGCGGACTCGCGCTACCACATGCAGGATGAGTACCAGGGCACCATCCCCCTGGAGAACGTGCGCGGCAAGGTCATGTTCGTCTTCTTCCCCTTCAACCGTATCGGTGGGGTCGATGACCCGGACATCCAGTCCTAGCCCCAGCCCGGAAGCCACGCGCCTGCGCACACGTGATGTGCTGTGGGCGCTTGCGGTGACCTTTGCTGTGTTGGCTCTCATCCAAGCCTTTGTGGGGCGGATGTACCTTATCCCGTCGTCATCTATGGAACCGACCCTGCATGGCTGCCCTGGGTGCGCGAACGACCGCATCGTCGTGCAGAAGGTCAGCTACTATTTCTCTGACCCGCAACCGGGAGACGTCGTGGTCTTTTCCGGACCAGATTCGTGGAATACCTCGTTTGACGTCGCACGTTCCCGCAACGTTGTCGTGCGTGGGCTGCAAAACCTTGGTGCTGTGGTGGGGCTGGTGCCCAACGGTGACAACATCCTGGTCAAACGTGTCATTGCCACCGGCGGGCAGACCGTGTCCTGCGAGGAAGGCGATCCTGCCGTCATGGTCGACGGGCATGCAACGAGCCAGGATTTTGTCCTTGACCCTCCAGAGATTCCCATCGATAGTAGCGGGGCCTCACAAGCGTGCGGCGGTGCCTACTTTGGTCCGGTTACGGTACCGGACGGGCACCTGTGGGTTATGGGGGATAACCGCACCAATTCCCTCGACTCCCGCGCGCATCTGGGCGATAAGCTGCAGGGCACCATCCCCGTCGAGAATGTGCGTGGCAAAGTCGAAGCCGTGGTTCTGCCGGTGAGCCGCGCGCATCCTATCGACCATCCAGAGCTATGAGGCGGCTGAAGCAAAAGCGGACGTATGAGGTGGCGTTAACAAAAGCGGGCCTAGGTCCGGTAGCGGGCGTGGATGAAGCTGGGCGAGGGGCCTGCTGTGGGCCGGTGACCATTGCTGCCTGCATCCTTCCGGAACGTATCCTTCCGGGGCTCGAGCGTCTTGATGATTCCAAGAAACTGAGCCCTGTTGCACGTGCCCAGTTGGAACCGATCATTAAACGACGGTCTCTAGCTTGGTCCGTGGTGCACATTGAGGCTCGTGACATCGACACGTTTGGGATCCAACACGCCAATGTGTCCGGGATGCGCCGCGCGGTGGCGCAGTTGGAGGTCCGTCCGGGCTATGTGCTTACCGACGCCCTCCGAGTCCCCGGCATCCCTTCCCCGCAGTTGCCGATCGTCGGTGGTGATACCGCAGCGCGATGTATAGCAGCAGCGAGTATCTTGGCCAAGGTTTCCCGGGACCGTCTCATGGCGGAACTTGAGCAGCGCTACCCGGGCTACGGGCTGGGCAGTCACAAGGGATATGGCACCGTCGCGCACCAGGAGGCTATTGCTCTTTTGGGGGCAACACCGGAACACCGGATGAGTTATCGCAATGTTGCTGGCGCTCATGCGGACTTCCTTGCGCGCGCCTGAGCACGTCAGCGCTGTGTGGGAAGTAAGCTGAGGCACGTTCTGTCACAACACGTGACAACCACCGGAGACGTGAGCGAAGGAGAAGCACACCGTGAGCGCTGAGGAACTCGATAACTACGAGGCTGAAGTCGAGCTGTCGCTGTACCGCGAGTACCGCGATGTGGTCAGCCAATTCTCCTATGTGGTGGAGACCGAACGCAGGTTTTACCTGGCCAACGCCGTCGAACTTATCCCACACACGTCTGGACCTGATGTCTATTACGAGGTGCGCATGTCGGATGCGTGGGTCTGGGATATGTATCGCTCCGCACGTTTCGTGCGCTACGTCCGCGTTATCACCTACAAGGACGTCAACATCGAGGAGCTGGACAAGCCGGACTTTGTGCTTCCGGACTAGCCCAGGCTGTGGATAACCCTGAGGGGGTGGGGTGACCCCGGACTCGTTATCCACAAATATGCCGTGTGGGGCTGCAGACCCCTCGTCAGGAGCTAGGTACCTGAGGTGTTCTGGATAGTGCCGTGAGGTCCACGGCACGAGGACTGGGCTTGTGTCGTGCTTGCGGCGTGTAGAAAGCACGACCATTCCAAGGAGCACCTCCATGACCAGACCTTCAGCATCATCTACTCGCACAGGGACACTGACTACGCCCGCTGCGGGCCAGACCATCCGCCCCCAAGACGCCTTAGGGCGTGCGGGTGAAAAATTCGCCGCCGACTTCTACCGGGCACGCGGCAGCCAAGTAATAGCTGCGAACGTGCAGTACTCCGTAGGGGAGATAGATCTCGTTGTGCGCGAGCGGGATGGAACAATTGTCTTCGTCGAGGTTAAGACCCGTGCTACCCGCAATTACGGAGTTGCAGAGGCAGTGACGAAGCGCAAACTGCAGCGCCTGCGCAAGGCTGCCGCCTACTGGTTGGATGGCAAGCCGCTTTCCGACGTCCGCTTTGACGTCCTCGGCCTTGTGCAATCCGGCGCTGACTTCGATGTGGAGTACTTTCAGGGGGTGGAGCATGGCTCTCGGTAGGTGCGACACGATTGCACTTGATGGCGTACTTGCCAAAGTCGTTGAGGTGGAGGCCAATGTCGGGCCAGGACTCCCGGGAGTACACGTGGTGGGCTTGGGCGATGCCGCGATTTCTGAGTCGCGCGACCGCATCCGCACAGCGGTGAGCAACTCTCACTTGCCCTGGCCCAAGACCAAAGTCGTGGTGTCGATGTCCCCGGCGTCGCTGCCCAAGGCTGGAGCCCATTTCGACTTGCCCATGGCACTTGCCATTCTGGCAGCGGGACAGCCGGACAATAACCGGCTCACCGGGACTATCGTGCTGGGGGAGCTGGGACTTGATGGCCGCGTGCGTCCAGTATCTGGCATCATCCCCGCGCTTCTGGCAGCGCGTTCACAAGGCTATGACACGCTCATCATCCCTCCCGGCAATGCGGCTGAAGCAGCACTTGTGCCGGGTATGCGGGTCCTTGTCGCGGAGACACTGTGGGATGCTTTTGCCTGGGCTTGTGGCAGCGATTGTCTTGCCGCAGCGGAGCTTGTTGCACGCGACGTCGTAGCGCTGCGCGAAGAGCCAGCCGACTTCAGCGAAGTGGCCGGCCAGAAGGAAGCTAAGTGGGCAGCAGAGGTCGCGGCAGCCGGCGGACATCACGTCATGATGGTCGGACCACCTGGGTCTGGAAAGTCCATGATTGCCTCCCGCTTGCCCAGCATTCTGCCGCGGTTGACTACCGACCAGTCAGTTGAAGCTACCGCTATTCATTCGGTGGCAGGCTCAGTGGGGACAGTCATTTCCCGGGCCCCCTTTATCGCCCCGCATGCCTCAGTGACCAGAGCCGCGCTTATTGGCGGCGGCTCGGGCCGCCCGCGGCCGGGCGCTGTGAGCCTAGCTCACCACGGGGTTCTCTTCCTGGATGAAGTTAGTGAGGTACCTGCCCAGGTGTTGGACGGCCTTCGCGCACCGTTGGAAGAAGGGCAGGTGCGTTTGGCCCGGGCGCGCCGGGAGGTCACATTCCCTGCGCGTTTTCAGCTGGTGCTCGCGGCGAACCCCTGCCGCTGCGGTACTGAAGATCCAGCACGGTGTGAATGCAGGTCCGTGGACCGGATGAACTATCTCTCCAATCTGTCAGGTCCCTTGCGTGATCGCCTCGACATTATCGTCTCCTTGTCCGGCCAGTCCGCAGTGCTCAATGCCGAAGGCGAGGAAACCTCTGCTGTTATTGCACAGCGCGTAGCCGAAGCCCGTGAACGCATGACCACTCGATGGGAGAACGACGGTCTGGGAGTGGTGAATAATGGCGCTGTTCCGGCCTCGTATCTGCGGCGTCATCGTCCCGCAGCTGAATCCGCCATGATCATGCTGGCAGCCTACTTGGCTGAAGGAGAGCTGAGCCAACGCGGCGTGGACCGAGTACTGCGATTGGCCTGGACATTGGCGGATCTCGACGGCACCGGCCGCCCAGACCTCGACCACGTTAGCCGGGCCCTTGACCTGCGTGGCGCGGGGACAATCGAAAGGTTGGCGGCATGAGTGAGCTCAATCTATCGACACTCCAGCACACTTGGGCCTATCTCAACCGCGTGGTGGAGGGACCCTCACCTGTGCTGCATGGATTGCTCACTCACTACCCCGCAGAAGAGATTGCTCACGGCATTTATAGGGGAGAGGACTGGATTGGTCCGTTGCGCCAGTCCACGGCTTCGCGGCGTGACTGGTTGCGTCAAGACGAAGACCTAGCTGCCGCGGAAGCAGTTGGGGCGAGGTTGATTACCCCAGACGACAATGAATGGCCGGGCGAGGAGTTCTCCAGTGCTTTCGGTTTCTATCAACAGGGGCTTGTCGATGCACCCGCCACCTTCGATGACCAAGCCGTCCCTCCCCATAGTTTGTGGGTACGCGGCGGTAATCTGCGTGAGGCCGTAGCGCAGTCTGTTGCTCTGGTCGGCACCCGTGCAGTTAGCCGCTACGGCTGGGAAGCAAGCCGATTATTAGCAGGTGGCTTAGCCACACACCAGTGGACAGTTGTCTCTGGCGGCGCGGTTGGTGTGGACACCGCTGTTCACGAAAGCGCCTTGGACGCAGGCGGCCAGACAGTGGCGGTGGCCGCCTGCGGCATCGACATTTCCTATCCGGCGCGCAACGCACAGCTCTTTGAGAAGATTGCCGCGTCAGGCTGCGTTGTTTCGGAGTTCGCGCCGGGAACCCGGCCGCAGCGCTTTCGATTTCTTTCTCGTAACCGGCTGGTGGCAGCAATGACGGCGGGCACTGTGGTCGTGGAGGCCGGTTTCAGATCGGGCGCGCTCAACACCTTGAACTGGGCGGAAGCTCTGGGCAGGGTAGCTATGGCGGTTCCGGGGCCGATAACAACGTCGGGTTCATTGGGCTGTCACCAGCGTATCCAGGAAGGTCGCGCGCAATTGGTGGCTTCTGCTGATGAGGTACGAGGCTTGGTTGGCCAAGTCGGTGCCGTGGACGCGGCGGGACAATACGAGTTGGAATTCCAGCCCACAGCGGTCCAGCGGCTTTCTCGAAACGAGCTCAAGGTGTATGACTCCACGCCTCCTGAAACCGCGGATGAAGGAGCGAGCGCCGAAGACATTGCCGCGGCGGCAGGAATGCGCGTGGCCTTGACAGTGCACCTGCTGGTGGCGATGCAGAAGATGGGGGTGATAAGCCGTACTGGAGCGCTATGGCAGCGTACGTGAGTACACTCTTGAGTTATGAGTGGCGCAAGTGAAAACGGTGGGCGGCGCGTCGGGGCGCAGCTGGAGGAAGCAATAGAGGACTTCGCTGAACACCAGCGTGTTGTCCGTGGCCGCTCATCCGCCACCGTTCGCGGATACTGCTCAGACCTGCGCTTGCTGAGTGACAGCGTGCCTGACTTTGCCTCCTTCACGTTGACTGCGCTGCGCGCGTGGCTGGCACGCGCAGTCGAGGAAGGGAAGTCTCGGTCCACGCTGGCTCGGCGCACCGCGTCACTGCGCGCATTTTCGACGTGGGCGGCACGTGAAGGTTATCTCGCCACTGATGTGGCTCAACGCCTCGTTACGCCAAAGGTAGGCAAGCACCTGCCGACCGTCATGTCACCCACTGCCGCCGGTGAGCTCATGGGCAATGTGGTGTCGACCGATGAGGTTCACTTCCTGCGTGACAGTGCCATGCTGGAATTCCTCTACGCCACGGGAGTACGTGTCGCGGAACTTGTCGGGCTCGATATTGGCGATGTTGACCTCGCGCGCCGAACCGCGCGCGTAACCGGTAAGGGAAATAAACAACGGGTTGTGCCCTTTGGGGCAGCAGCTGCAGAGGCGCTTGAAGCGTGGTTGAGTTCTGGGCGCGGACAGCTAGCGGGTGACACGGAGGCGGTGTTTGTGGGGACTCGGGGCGGCCGTATTGATGCCCGCCAAGTGCGACGAGTTGTGGACCGCGCCGCACAAGTAACAGGAGAGTCGGGTCTGACCCCGCACGGACTTCGGCACTCGGCCGCCACGCATTTATTAGAAGGCGGCGCTGACCTTCGTATGGTCCAAGAGCTATTAGGACACTCTTCGCTGCAGACCACGCAGGTCTATACCCACGTCTCAGCGCAGAGGCTTAAGGACGTCTACGCGCGTTCCCATCCACGGGCTTGAGCCGGATGACGGGTTCGCCCAATAGCCCTAATGGGTCGATGTAGTCCTCACGTCCTTCCACGGCACCCCAGTGGAGTCCCGGATAGCCGTCGACGGACGGCGCCAGCGTGCCAATGATGTCTCCCTCTGTGACGTGGTCACCTTTTTTGACTCTCGCAAAGACAGGTTGATAGGTCGTGCGAATCCCGTCGTCATGCTTGATGGATACCACGGGTTTACCAGCGACCGAACCAGCGAAGTGCACCACGCCATCCCCGGCCGCGCGCACAGAGCCGCCTACGGGGAGGGCCAAATCGACACCGCGATGACCAGATAGCCAGCGCTGCTCGGGAGGCTCGAATCCTCGCAATACCTGAGTGGCCGCGGGGAAACCGGTCGTCGGATCGACGTAAGGCAGAGCCTGCGGAACAGCGGCTAAGGCAATATGAGCTAAGACGGCCACGGCCGCAAGAACAGTGGTGATGTGAGGGCGGTGCTGCATGATTCCAGCATTGATGCTTGAGATTGTCGTGGGAAGGGGGAGAAAGTGAGGTGTGGATAACCTGTTAAGGAAGAAACGCGTGTTTCAGTAGTGGGAAAGTTGGCTGAAGCTGTCAACAAAGTCCTTGTGAGTTTAGGGTCTGTCGTTTTGGAATCCTTGTGTGTGCAGTACTAAGCTGGCCTTTAGCAGTCTGTGTTTACTGCTCTCGTGCTGTCTTTCGGGCCTAGTGCTCGCGGCGCATGAAGAGAGAAACTCTGGATTGACTACGCGCGGCGAAGTCGTCGCTTCCTGGGTTAAGGAAGAGACAGTCTGTGGTTGACGTGGTCCCCGTTGAGTCGGGGTGTTGACTTGGGCCTTCGTTGCTAGGGTGCGGGATAAAATACCGCACAATTTTTGCAAAACCGAAACAACGTATAGAAAGCGAGCGAATCATGGCAGTTGTAACCATGCGCGAGCTCCTCGACGCTGGTGTCCACTTCGGTCACCAGACCCGTCGCTGGAACCCGAAGATGAAGCGCTACATCTTCACCGACCGTAACGGCATCTACATCATTGACCTGCAGCAGACGCTGACCTACATCGATGAGGCCTTCGAGTTCGTTAAGGAGACCGTCGCACACGGCGGCACCATCCTCTTCGTTGGTACCAAGAAGCAGGCTCAGGAAGCTGTTGCCGAAGAGGCAACCCGCGTTGGCATGCCGTACGTCAACCACCGCTGGCTGGGCGGTATGCTCACCAACTTCCAGACCGTGTCCAAGCGCCTGAAGCGCATGAAGGAACTGCAGGCTATGGACGCTGCAGAGGACGGCTACAAGGGCCGCACCAAGAAGGAAGTTCTCATGCTTACCCGCGAGCGCGTTAAGCTCGAGCGCGTCCTGGGCGGCATCTCCGACATGACCAAGGCTCCGTCCGCACTGTGGATCGTTGACACCAACAAGGAGCACATCGCGGTCAAGGAAGCCCACAAGCTCAACATCCCGGTTGTTGCCATCCTGGATACCAACTGCGACCCGGATGAGGTCAACTTCCCGATCCCGGGCAACGACGATGCTATCCGCGCCACCAAGCTGCTGTCCGGCATCATCGCTACCGCAGTGGAAGAGGGCAAGAAGGCTCGCGAAGAGCGCCAGCTTGCTCAGGCTAAGGAAGCTGCCGGCGATTCCGCTGAGAAGGACGCTCGCGACGCCGCTGAGGCTGCCGCTGCTTCCGACCCGGCCTCCGCCGAGAAGGCTGAGGACGCCGAGAAGTCCGCAGAGTAAACTGCCTAAAAGCCCCCGCACCGCGCGGTACATACAGACCCGCGGCGATGGGGGCTTTTTCTCACGCGCCTCATCATGGCGCGTGACACGCCACCACGCCGTCAACAGGCACTGCGGTGTCGTGCGCGTTACCCTCGCGGGGGAGTTGAGAATCACTAACACCCCCTCAACGCGACGTGGTGGAAGCGATTCAGCTACGCTGTTTCATCGAATACCGTTTAATTCCAAGGAGGAACGCTCCAACTATGGCGAACTACACTGCTGCAGACGTTAAGGCACTGCGTGAGGCCACCGGCGCCGGCATGCTCGATTGCAAGAAGGCTCTCGACGAGTCCCAGGGTGACTACGACAAGGCTGTCGAGTACCTGCGCATCAAGGGTGCAAAGAACGTGTCCAAGCGTGCTGAGCGCGAGGCTACCGAGGGTCTGATTGCCGTGTCCGGCAACACCATGGTCGAGATCAACTGCGAGACCGACTTCGTGGCTAAGAACGAGGCCTTCAAGTCCTTCGCTGCCAAGATTGCTGAGGCTGCTGGCGAGGCCAAGGTTAACTCCGGCGAGGAGCTCAACAACCTCGAGATCGATGGCAAGAAGGTTTCTGAGGTCGTCGACGAAGAGTCCGCAAAGACCGGTGAGAAGCTGCAGGCACGCCGCGCAGTCACCATCGAGGGCGACAACGTTGCTGTCTACCTGCACCAGCGTTCCGCTGATCTGCCGCCGGCAGTGGGCGTTCTCGTGTCCTACGAGGGCAACGCTGAGGGCGCACACGCAGTAGCCCTGCAGATTGCTGCCATGAACGCCGAGTACCTCACTCGCGAGGATGTTCCGGCTGAGGTCGTCGAGAAGGAGCGCGAAATCGCTGAGGCTACCACCCGCGAGGAGGGCAAGCCGGAGGCTGCGCTGCCGAAGATTGTGGAAGGCCGCCTCAATGGCTTCTACAAGTCCGTCGTCCTGCTTGAGCAGGCTTCCCTGTCTGACTCCAAGAAGACCGTCAAGCAGGTTGCTGACGAGGCTGGCACCACCATCACCAACTTCGTTCGCTACGAGGTAGGCGCCTAAACGCCATTCAGGCGCGACGCGCTGACTTACCGTCCCCCTCTCCCTCCCCACGATGTATTGGGGTAGGAGAGGGGGACGTTTGCGTTTTGGGGCGTCGTCAAGCACTGCTCACGCACAGCCGTGGGTGAATATTTATGACGGACGCAGCTATGGTTAAGATGGAACAGAAAAAGTGAAGTGCTCAACTCGGATGCTCAATGTGGAGCACCGCCATGCGTGAAGGAGACGATGAAGGCCGTGACGACCCCTGGACCGAAGCGAACCGGATACAAGCGAGTCATGCTGAAGCTGGGCGGTGAGATGTTTGGCGGAGGCAAGGTTGGCATCGACCCCGATGTAGTGGAAAACGTCGCACGTCAGATCGCTGAAGTGGCAAACCAGGGTACTGAAATTGCCGTGGTCATCGGCGGTGGCAACTTCTTCCGTGGCGCTGAGCTCTCCCAGCGTGGCATGGACCGCGCACGCTCTGACTACATGGGCATGCTGGGCACCGTCATGAACTCCTTGGCGCTGCAGGACTTCCTCAAGCAGCAAGGCATTGACTGCCGCGTGCAGACCTCCATCAACATGGCCCAGATAGCAGAGCCGTACCTGCCGCTGCGTGCAGACCGCCACTTGGAGAAGGGTCGCGTCGTCATCTTCGGCGCAGGTATGGGTATGCCGTACTTTTCCACCGACACCACTGCCGCACAACGCGCGCTCGAAATTGGGGCGGAGGTGCTCTTCTTGGCCAAGGCCGTGGACGGCGTATATTCCGCTGACCCGCGCACCAACCCGGATGCTGAGCTGTACTCCGAAATCACCCCGCGTGAGGTCATTGAGAAGGGCCTGAAGGTAGCAGATGCCACCGCATTCAGCCTGTGCATGGACAACAACATGCCGATCTTGGTGTTTAACCTCCTCACCGACGGCAACATTAAGCGTGCCGTTAATGGTGAGAAGATCGGCACGCTGGTCCAGTCTTAGTACAAACCGGCCGCGACCTGCTAGATTCTTTCCCAGAACTTTTAACTATTGCAAGGGAGTTGTAAACCCTCATGATCGACGAGATCCAGCTCGAAGCAGAAGAGCACATGACCGCCTCAGTGGAGCATGCCCGCGAGCAGCTCCTCACCATCCGTACCGGCCGCGCGAACCCGTCCATGTTCAACGGTTTGGTCGCGGATTACTACGGCGTGCCGACTCCGATTACGCAGATGTCCACTATCTCTGTCCCGGAGCCGCGCATGCTGCTTATCAAGCCCTACGAGCAGTCCATGATTGGTGAGATTGAGAACGCTATCCGCAACTCGGATCTCGGCGTAAACCCGACCAATGACGGTCAGGTGCTGCGCGTTACTGTTCCGCAGCTCACGGAGGAGCGCCGTCGCGACATGGTCAAGATGGCTAAGAGCAAGGGCGAAGATGGCAAGATTGCTATCCGCAACATTCGCCGCAAGGCGATGGAGCAGCTCAAGAAACTGCAGAAGGATGGCGACGCTGGCGAGGACGAGGTTATCGCCGCAGAGAAGGAAATGGAAAAGATTACTTCCGGCTACATCGAGCAGGTGGACAAGCTCGTCGCCAACAAGGAAGAGGAGCTCATGGAGGTCTAACCTCCTGCTGTGAACTCCGAACCGCCGCCGCGCCAAGGCACCGACCAGCACGGCGGCATTTTTCTGTGTAGGACCCCACGATGACATTCCATTACGTGTGAAGGAGCTAGCGTGACCACTGAGCACTCACGGCACACTCGCCGGATGCCCAAGCCGAAGAACAATGCGGGCCGCGATCTGCCCGCTGCCATTGGTGTGGGTGTCGGACTTGGTGCGCTGGTTGTCTTCGCCGTGTGGGCAGGCCCCTTCGTGTGGTACTTGGTGGTCGCTGCAGCGCTTGGCGTGGCCATGTGGGAGGTACTGACACGCCTGCGCGAGCACTCCTATTACGTGCCTCGCACGCTGCTTATCGTCTTAGGGCAGGCGATGGTGTGGGTCTCGTGGTTCCTGAACGCTCCGGGACTCGTAGCGGTCTATGTCGTGGCCGTGCTAGCCCTCATGTTTGGGCGCCTTTTCCATAATGGGCGACACCGCCCGCCGATTAACTATCTGCGCGATATGTCCGTGGGCATCTTCGTTCTGACGTGGATTCCGCTTTTCGGTACGTTCGCGGCGATGCTCTCCCGCGTCGAGACGCCTTTTGCATCCGGAGCGGCGTCCATTGTTGTCTTCATGCTGTGCGTCGTGGCGTCAGATACCGGTGGCTTCATCGCGGGCGTCATGTTTGGTTCGCACCCCATGGCCCCTGCCGTGAGCCCGAAGAAGTCCTGGGAAGGCTTCGCTGGTTCGGTCCTGTTTGGTACCGTCACCGGCGCGTTGTGCTTTGCTTTCTTGCTTCACCATACCCCGTGGGTTGGCGCACTGATGGGCCTTGGGCTCGTATTCTGTGCCACGCTGGGTGACCTCGTGGAATCACAATTCAAACGCGAGCTGGGTATCAAGGATATGTCGGACCTGTTGCCGGGCCACGGCGGCCTTATGGACCGACTCGACGGCATGCTGCCGTCAGCAATGGTGACCTGGGTGGCCATGAGTTTCCTGGCCACCCTTACCCCCTAGGGAGTGCTCGGACGCCTAGCGTCGAGCCTGCTTGCGCACCTGGCGGCGCAGCTCAAACATACGCCAGCCGCCGACGAGCGCCATGATGAGTGCACCGGCAATGGCGCAGATGAGGTAGGTAACGCCGGCCGGGAATTCGACAGACCAGTTGAGGAAGTTGAGCGGTACTTCGTGCTGGTTCTGCAGAATGAAGATAATGAGCACAATAAGCAGCAAGAAGCCCACGATGAGGGCAATCCAGGTGCTGGCGGCAAAAGAGCCCTTAACCTTGCCGTTGTTCTTGTCCGTGGTCGTTGCCGGGGAAGTCGCCGTAGTAGTGCTATCAGTCGTCGTGCCGGCGGGTTCGACAGCCCCCGCGGTATCCGGGGTGGTCTCGTAGGCAGTGTTGTCAGGCTGCGCGTCGAAATTTGTGCTCGGTTCGTTGTCAGCGAAAGGGCCGGAGGTTGAGCGGAGATTGTCAGAGCTATGTTCTGGATTCGTCATACACCTATTAAATAGGTCAACATGTCACTTTCGCCACTCCAGCGGAGCTTCGATTGGATAATGTGGCCAAAAACGTGGAAAAATGGGCCTCACCATGGCTGAACCACTGAAATTGAACTTCTCCGCTCCGCGTCGCGGGCTGCCCCCGAAGCACTTCGCGGACTTGACCGAGGACGAGCGCATTGAAGCGCTCGCCGAACTTGGCCTGCCCAAGTTCCGAGCAAAGCAGCTGGCCAAGCACTACTACGTTCACTACACCGCCGATGTTTCCGAGATGACCGATATCCCGGCTGCTTCCCGCGATGCTGTCCAAGAAAAGCTCTTCCCTGAGCTCATGACGCCCATCCGCCAAACCTCCACAGATGATGGCGAAACCACCAAGTCCCTGTGGCGCCTGCACGATGGCACACTGTTGGAGTCGGTCCTGATGCGCTACCCAGGCCGCGCTACGCTGTGCATTTCTTCCCAGGCTGGTTGCGGCATGGCGTGTCCGTTCTGTGCTACCGGCCAGGGCGGCCTAGACCGTAACCTGTCCACGGCTGAAATTGTGGAGCAGTTCCGCCACGCCGCACGCCTCATGGAGGCAGAAGGTGGCCGCCTGAGCAACGTGGTGTTCATGGGCATGGGAGAGCCGCTGGCGAACTACAAGCGCGTCGTCCAGGCAGTCCGCCAGATCACCGGACAGGACCTAGCTGGATTCGGCCTGTCTCAGCGCAACGTCACCGTCTCCACCGTGGGCTTGGCTCCTGCTATTCGCAAGCTGGCCGATGAGGATCTCTCCTGCACTCTGGCAGTTTCCCTGCATACCCCGGATGATGAATTGCGCGATACCCTCGTGCCGGTTAATAACCGCTGGCCGGTTGATGACGTGCTCGACGCTGCCCGCTACTACGCTGATAAATCTGGCCGCCGCGTGTCTATCGAGTACGCGCTTATTCGGGACAAGAATGACCAGGACTTCCGTGCAGATATGCTGGGGCAGAAGTTGCACGCAGCGCTCGGTTCCAAGGTCCACGTCAATGTTATTCCGCTTAACCCCACTCCTGGCTCCGAGTGGGACGCAGCGCCTAAGGCCCGCCAGGACGAGTTTGTGCGCCGCGTCATTGCTCAAGGTGTGCCGTGCACGGTGCGTGACACCAAGGGCGATGAGATTGCCGCGGCCTGTGGCCAGCTCGCCGCTGATGAACGCGAAACTGCTTAGCACTCCGCTTACAGTTTCCTAACAATCATTTCCCGGCAGGCGTGAGTGGTCTTCCAGTGTTAACGGGTCTTGATACCGTTAACAGTTATGACTCATCCTTATCGTGAGGCGCTTGCGCCGGACCCGCGCACCCAGGCCTTGGCCGTGCGCGGCTTGTACAAGACCTTTGGTAACCAGACTGCTGTTGACCATCTCAACCTGGATGTCCCCCGAGGCACCATTTATGGTGTCGTGGGGCCCAACGGCGCAGGTAAGACCACGATGCTCACCATGGCGTGTGGTCTGCAGCGCCCCGATGCTGGGCAGAGCTTCATCGCTGGGCACGATGTGTGGGCGGATCCCATTTCGGCCAAGCAATCCATGGGGTTGCTCATGGACGGGGCGCCCGTCTTTGACCGACTGACTGGCGCTGAGTACCTCCACTACCTGGGTGCGCTGCGGCGGCTGGATCGTGGGGAGTCGTTGCGTCGTGCGCAGGAGCTTCTCGACGCCCTCTCGCTTACCGACGCCGCCAACAAACGCATCGTGGACTATTCCGCAGGCATGACGAAGAAGATTTTGCTGGCCGGTGCTGTCCTCCACAATCCGGAGGTGCTCATTCTCGATGAGCCACTGGAGGCTGTGGATCCAGTTTCTGGACGCCTCATTCAACAGCTACTGCGTGCTTATGCTTCGCGCGGTGGCACTGTCATCTTGTCTTCTCACGTCATGGAGCTTGTCGAAGGCCTCTGCGATCACGTTGCCATCATTAACGGCGGCCAGGTGATCACCTCTGGCCACGTCGATGATGTGCGCCAGGGACAAAGCCTCTCCGATCTTTTCATTGCAGCCGTGGGTGGGCGAGACTTGGATGCGTCGAAGTTTGGCTGGTTGCGAACCTCGGCAGAGGGATCGCTGGGCACGGAAGGTGCTGAGTAATGACCTCAACACTGTTCCGCCTTCACCGCACCTTGTGGTGGCGCAGCGTGGGCTCCAACGCCTCGTCCATTTTGACGGCACTGCTCATGGCCTTGTACGGCTTCGGCGGCCTTGTCAGCCTCCTTTTTATGGCATGGGCGGATATTGAACAGCCTGGGCACGGCTTTCAGTCCCTCACGCTGGGCGTTGCCGGCGGCATGCTCATCTATGTCATGCTCGCCATCTTCATGCCGGCGGGGGAGAACCAGCTTTCACCCTCGACATTGGGTG
This sequence comes from Corynebacterium minutissimum, assembly GCF_016889765.1. NCBI lineage: Bacteria > Bacillati > Actinomycetota > Actinomycetes > Mycobacteriales > Corynebacteriaceae > Corynebacterium > Corynebacterium minutissimum. The sequence goes on along the minus strand of NZ_CP069533.1, from coordinate 350,317 downwards.
CACTTCCCTTAACGCCACAAGAGGTGTACCCCGGCCTGTTGTGGTCCAGTATGCTCACCACACGCGCCATCTTGTCGGTACTTTTCTCCACCGTCTACGCGGTTGCCGGAGCCATCATTCTTTCGCTTCAGGGCGCCGGCATCTACGCGGTGCCTTTCGTACTCGGGATGGTTGTGGCGTGCCTGACCACCATCGTCTTGGGGGAGTGCGTCGGGTTCCTCGGCACTGCCATTGCTAGTTCCGAAAAGTCGGGCGCGCAGGCTGCCGTCATGATTGTCCTGGGATTGCTTGTTTTCGGCGTCCTTCAGTTGCAGTCAGTGCTGGAGAATCTACCGTCGGTGGGGGCTATGGGTTCGATCGCCGCGTGGTCGCCGTTTGGTGCTGCGGTGGGATGGGCACTTTCGCTTGCCGATGGCCACTTTGTCACCGCCGTAGCCCAACTTCTCATCGCGCTTCTCACCGCTGCGGCAGTGATGTGGCTGTGGATGCGCCAGGTGGCCCAGGCTATGCGCAACCCTGATGCCGGGAAGAATCACGCAGCGGAGGTAACAGGGGAGGGGGTTACCGCATTCGAGATCGGTTCCTGGTCCTACTCGAGCCCGGCCGCCATGGAATTTACTCGCGCTCTGCGCTATATTCGCCGCGATAAGCGCCTGATGGGCTTACTGTTGGCGATGCCCATGTTCGCGGTGCTCGTTATCTATCAGCTGTGGCGCGGCGATGACTTCGTGGCTTATTTCATGTTGTGTTTCAGCGCGGTCATGATGTCCTCCGCTCTGTCCAATGATTACGGCTTTGACGGCCCATCCAACTGGGTCAGCATGGTTGCTCCTGTTCCCCCGCGTGTGATTCTGCATGCCCGGCATCTAGCTCACTTGGTGGTTCCTTTCGTGGGCTACCTTGTGCTGGCGCTCATCGTCATTATCTTTGCGGAGGACACTCAGGTAGCAGTCCTGGCCGTCAGCGCAAGCGTGGGCATGTTTATTGCTACCTGCGCCATCAGCATGGGACTAACCGTGCTGAATCCTTATCCATTGTCGGAGCCTGGTGCCAGCCGCTGGAACGACAAATCTGGTTACTCGGGCGCTGCTTTTGTTGCAGCCTTTGCCGGTCTACTCCTCTCATGGTTGCCGGTGGTGCCGGGCATCATCGTCTCCTGGATGGCCTATGACCATGGTTGGCCACTGGTTATCGGACCTCTGATATCGCTACTGCTACCAGCGGCGGTGTACGTTGTAGTCTGGCGCAGTGCCGGAAACTACGCTGATACGCACGCCCCCGAAATCTACGCCAAGGTTGATCGTTACGTCAGCTAGTCCGCACACACCGTGCGTGCGGGCTTGTGTGTCCCTCTCTGCAAACACAAATAACAAAGCTCCCCGCGTCCACTGCATGTGGAGCGGGGAGCTTTAAAGCTGGTGAAGAGGCCTAAAACTCTTAGTTGGACACCGGCTTAGCAGCGTGACGGCCAGCTACTGGGGTAGCGTTGGCGCCTGCGGTGGTGGCACCACGCAGGTGAGCAATGCGGGACGGCTCGATATTGAGGGCGCGCAGCTCGTCATCGGTGAGTTCGGCGTAGACGTTGTGAACGGTCTTCTGCTCGTAGGCCCAGTCCGGCTCCTGGTGGCCTACCGGCTTGTTGCGAGCGGTCAGGGTACGCACCTGGGAGAGCTTCGGCTGCAGTGCGTAAATCACCAAACCGAGGGCAATGAGGATAGCGAGGGCGATGAGCCAGACGGTCTCCACGTGGCCCTTGTGGTTACCGAAGTTGTAGGCCAGCAGGAACAGGACGGAAATCCAGCCAGCGATCTGAACGCCCGAACGGCTGATGCGGGACCAACCGAAACCTGCGGACGGGACGTCATCGGTGGATACGCCGTCGAAAACCTGCGATGCCGGCTTGTGGGAAGACACTTGCTCTCCTTTGTCTGTACACGCAGCTCACCTGCGTGAGCGCACGAAAATGCCAGTTATTCTGTGTAGTAGTTTAAAGCATGCCGACGTTAACCGCGATTAAACACCCCCGCAACCTTGTCGTCGCTGGGCGCGAGACTCCGACTAGGGTTGACAGAGTGAGTACCCAACGCATTCTTATCCTCGGATCTACTGGCTCAATCGGCACCCAGGCACTGGAGGTTATCGCAGATAACCCGGAGAAATTCACCGTCGTCGGCATTGCTGCCGGCGGGTCGAATCCTCAGCTGGTTATCGAACAGGCCCGCGCTCTCAATCTTTCGTTTGACCACGTGGCCGTCGCCAAGCCTGAGGCGGCACGCGAGGTTTCCGAAGCACTCGGCGGTACTGTTCTCTCCGGCCCGGATTCAGCCGAGCAGCTCGTCCGCGCAGTGGAAGCAGATAAGGTGCTCAATGCCCTCGTCGGGTCAATGGGGTTGGCCTCCACCATCGCAACCTTGGAGATGGGTGAAGTCCTAGCGCTGGCCAACAAGGAATCCCTCGTAGCTGGCGGGTCAATCGTTACTCGGTTGGCGTCAGAGGGGCAGATTGTGCCCGTGGATTCTGAGCATTCTGCCATGGCGCAGTGTCTGCGCGGTGGCAGCGAAGCGGAGCTCGATCACCTCGTACTCACCGCCTCGGGTGGCCCTTTCCGAGGGTGGACGCGCGAAGAGATGTGGGAGGTTACCCCGCAGCAAGCAGCCCAACACCCCACCTGGTCCATGGGGCAGATGAACACACTCAACTCGGCCACGTTGATCAACAAGGGCCTTGAATTGATTGAAGCGACCCTGCTTTTCGACGTCCCACCGGAAAGCATTGAGGTCACCGTTCACCCCCAATCCATCGTGCATTCCATGGCAACCTTCACGGATGGCTGCACGATAGCGCAGTGCTCTCCTCCGTCGATGAAGCTGCCTATCTCCTTGGCACTGGACTGGCCGCACCGCGTGCCTGGTGCTCAACCAGCTTTGGACTTTTCGACTGCCCACGAATGGCGCTTTGAGCCCCTAGATGACGATGCGTTTCCCGCGGTGCGGCTAGCGCGCGAGGCGGCCGCCGCGGGCGGTACTCATGCGGCGGTGTACAACGCGGCCAACGAGGAGGCAGCCGCTGCCTTTTTGGCAGGGCGTCTCCATTTTCCGGAAATTGTTGACGTTGTTAGCCTCGTCTTGGGTGAGGCGACGCAGTTCGCTGGTGTACCCTCTACCGTCGATGACGTCCTCGCCGTGGAAGGTGAGGCCCGCCGCCGCGCAAACGCGCTGGTGGATTCGCTCGCTCGATAGAAAGCCCCTTCACCTATGGCAAATGTCCTGGGCATTATTCTCTTCGCTCTAGGAATCGGCATTACTGTTGCCCTGCACGAAGCCGGACACATGTTCACTGCCCGCGCCTTTGGCATGCGTGTGCGCCGTTTCTTTATTGGCTTTGGCCCTAAAGTGACTTCAGTAAGCCGTGGCCATACCGAATACGGTCTCGCAGCCTTCCCCGTGGGCGGCTTCTGCGATATTGCCGGTATGACTGCCCAGGATGAGTTCCTCACTGAAGAAGAGGAACCACATGCCATGTATAAGAAGCCGTGGTGGCAGCGCATCATCGTGCTGGCTGGCGGCATCACGGTCAATTTGCTTTTGGGTTTTATTATCCTGCTCATCATTGCAATGACCACGGGTTTGCCCAATCCGGATGCGGACGTGCGCCCGCGCGTGGGCGAAGTATCCTGCACGTCTGATCAAAAGACCGATGGTGAACTCGAGCCCTGCCAAGGCTTGGGCCCAGCAGGGGAGGCGGGCGTGGAACCAGGCGATATCGTGCTGGCCCTCAATGGCGAGGCTGTGGACTCCTTTGCGCAGCTGCGCGATATCGTTATGCAGCTTCCAGGTGAGACCGTGACGCTTGAGGTGGAACGTGATGGAGCTCAGCGTTCCTTTGACATCCCCCTCGACACGGTAACTCGCCCCAACGCTGAAGGCGAGCTTGTTAGCGTGGGTGCGATTGGCATGACCAATGAACTCATTGACATCGTAGAGACCTATTCCTTTGTCGAGGCCTTCCCGGCAACGGCCCGCTATACCGGCTTCGTGCTCGATGCGACGGTGCAAGGCATTGCACAATTCCCGGCCAAAATCCCAGGTGTGGTGGCCTCGATCTTCGGGCACGAACGCGATGTTAATGGTCCGATGTCCGTCGTTGGTGCCTCCCGAGTAGGCGGTGAGCTCGTGGAGCGCAGCCTATGGTCTTCCTTCTTCATGATGCTGGCCTCGTTGAACTTCTTCCTTGCCTTGTTCAACCTCATCCCGCTTCCGCCCTTCGACGGGGGACACATCGCCGTAATCCTCTACGAAAAGCTGCGTGACGGGATTCGCCGCCTCATGGGAAAGGAACCGAAGGGGCCGGCGGATTACACCAGACTTATGCCGATTACCTACGTGCTCGCGTTCCTTCTGATGGCGGTGGGTGCGCTCATCATCGTCGCGGATGTGGTGAACCCGGTACGCCTCTTTGGCTAAGCACACACGGTGCTAGAGTGGGGGCGTTAAACCTCGATTATCCAAGGAGCGCACATGTCGACCCCCATCGGTCTTGGAATCCCTGACGGCCCACCTCCCACCTTGGCGCCGCGCCGTAAGACGCGCCAGCTGATGGTCGGCCAGGTAGGCGTGGGCTCAGAGCACCCCATCTCGGTGCAGTCGATGACGACGACGAAGACGCACGACGTCAACGCCACCCTGCAGCAGATCGCGCAGCTTACCGCTAGCGGCTGTGACATTGTTCGCGTGGCCTGCCCGAAGACGGTAGATGCTGAGGCCCTGCCGGCGATTGCGAAGAAGTCTCCTATCCCGGTTATTGCCGATATCCACTTCCAGCCCAAGTACATCTTTGCTGCGATTGACGCCGGATGTGCAGCGGTTCGCGTCAATCCGGGCAACATCAAGGAATTTGATGGCCGCGTCAAGGAAGTAGCCAAGGCTGCCGGTGACGCGGGAATCCCGATCCGCATCGGCGTCAATGCTGGTTCGCTGGACAAGCGCATCATGGACAAGTACGGCAAGGCTACCCCGGAAGCACTCGTAGAGTCTGCGCTGTGGGAGGCGAGCCTTTTCGAGGAGCACGGCTACGGTGACATTGCCATCTCCGTTAAGCACAATGATCCAGTCATCATGGTGGAGGCCTACCGTCAGCTGGCTGCTCAGTGCGACTATCCGCTGCACCTCGGAGTCACTGAGGCGGGCCCGGCCTTCCAGGGCACCATCAAGTCCTCCGTTGCTTTCGGTGCTTTGTTGGCGGAAGGCATCGGTGACACTATCCGCGTATCCCTGTCCGCTGACCCGGTCGAGGAGATCAAGGTCGGCGACCAAATTCTGCAGTCACTTAACCTGCGCCCACGCAAACTGGAGATTGTTTCCTGCCCGTCGTGTGGCCGTGCCCAGGTAGACGTGTACAAGCTGGCCAACGAGGTCACTGAGGGCCTTGACGGTATGGAGTTCCCGCTGCGCGTGGCCGTCATGGGCTGCGTGGTGAACGGACCGGGTGAGGCGCGCGACGCTGATCTCGGTGTGGCGTCCGGCAACGGTAAGGGGCAGATCTTCGTCAAGGGCGAGGTCATCAAAACTGTGCCCGAGTCCAAGATCGTGGAAACCCTCATTGAGGAAGCGATGCGCCTCGCGGAGGAGCAGGGCCTTGAAGCCGTCGAGGGCGCCAAGGCTGAGGTTCGCGTCACTCAGTAGGCACCTTTCGCGGTGTGGGGCGACCGTAGTGTCGCCTCCACCTGCTACGCTGCCCAAACATGAAGAGGTTGGTGGCGCTGCTGGGCGCAGCAAGTATCGCGGCGTCCTCAGTGGTTGCCTGCACCCCGAAGCCGGTCTCGGCGGAGCCTGTGGCCGAGCAGTTCCTCGAGGACATGGAGACCCGCAACAACGAGGAACTCGTCGCGCTTATCGACGATCCCTCGACCGCCACCTCAACCCTCGATGCCACCTTCGCTGGCCTCCAAGCAGAGGGGCTCGACGTGGAGCTGACTGGCGTGGAACAAGAGGACGCCCGCGCCACCGCTCATTATTCCGTGACATGGACCCTGCCGCGTGACCGTACTTTGCGCTATGACACGTCCATGGCCTTGACCCGCAAGGATAAAGAATGGACGGTGCGCTGGCAGCCCAGCATTGTGCATCCCGATTTGGGTGCTCACCAGCACCTTGAGCTGCGCTCTATTGCCCCGAAGCGGGCAGGCGTGGTCTCCTCCGACGGTGTGGAACTCATGTCTCCGGGACTGCAGTACCGCTTGGTTGTCGACACTGATGCGGCGGGTGATGTGCGCCCAGTCGCGGCCAAGATCTCGAGTGCTTTGAGCCAAGCCCACCGTGATGATGATTCGATTCCCGAAATCGATGCAGGTGAGCTCAGCAAAAAGCTGGAAGGGGTCGACGGTTCCTACTCCGTTGCCATGCTCACTGATGCCCAAGTAGACCGCGTGCGTTCGGCGTTGGAGAACCAAAAGGGCATTCGCTTCAATGAAGAGCCGGCACTCATAACCCGCGATACTGGTCTCGCACCAGACATTCTCTCCCGTGTCCGTTCCTTGGTCTCCGAGGAGGTCAATGGCACCAACGGGTGGTCCGTTTCCGTGGTCAATGAACATGGCGCAGCGCTGTCTGATGTCGAGTATCACGAACCCGAAGCTGCCCCGTCTATCAAGGTATCGCTGGACTATGACGTGCAGCGCGCGGCCCAGGAAGCAGTAAACCTACGCTCCGAGTATGAAGCGATGATTGTGGCCATGCGTCCCTCGACCGGCGAGATTCTCGCTGTGGCCCAGACACCTGAAGCCGACAAGAAGGGCGATATTGCCCTGCAGGGCCAGTTCCCCCCAGGCTCGGTGTTTAAGATCATTACGGCCGCGGCGGGCGTCGATAAGCACGGCCTCAACCCCGACTCCATCGTGCCGTGTCCCGGAACCATGGACCTGTACGGGCGCGTTGTGACGAACTACAACGGTTTCTCGCTGGGGTCGGTGCCGCTGCGCCAAGCCTTTGCTCAATCGTGCAACACTACCTTCGCCGAAATCTCAACGAATATGGATGAGGGCGAGCTGCAGAAGGTTGGCAAGCAGTATGGTCTGGGCATCGACTATGAGATTCCTGGCCTGTCAACAATGACGGGTTCCATTCCGGAAGGGGAGACGCCTCTAGACCGTACCGAGGCGGGTTATGGCCAGGGCCTTGACCTTGCTTCTCCTTTTGGCATGGCGCTCGTGTCCTCTACCGTCGCGGCGGGCAAGACGCCCACACCAACACTTATTGAGTCTCACAAGACAAAGGCCTCTGAACAGGTCGAACCGCCCAATCCAGAAACGATTAACCAAGTACGCGACATGATGCGCCAAGTGGTCGTGGGCGGTACAGCTGCGGGTATGCAAGCCGGGGGCACTATCTACGGCAAGACCGGTGAGGCGGAAATCAACGAAGGATCGCATGCATGGTTTACCGGATATCGTGATGATGACATCGCGTTCGCCACGCTCGTTGTGCTGGGCGGAGGTTCGACAATCTCGGTCAACATCACGGATAATTTCCTCCAGCGTCTTGATGAGTATCGCGCTGAAGGCCACGGCGACGTACCCGTGGCCGGGGAACAGCAGCCGCCTTTGTGAGCCTTGAGTCCAGAGGGCTACCATGGGTAGTCATGACTACGCGCGCGAAGCTGAAGCAAGAAAAAGACACTCCTATCCGTACAGTTCCGAAGGACATTGAGCGTCCTGAGTACGTGTGGAAGGACACCGTACAGGAGGCTCAAGGCGAGCCCTTCATTCAGACCCCGGAGGTCATCGAAGCAATGCGCGAGGCATCTCGCATTGCTGCCAACGCCCTCCAAGAAGCTGGCAAGGCCGTAGCACCTGGTGTTACTACGGATGAGGTGGACCGCGTGGCTCACGAGTACATGTGTGACCACGGTGCTTACCCCTCCACGCTGGGCTACCTGGGTTTCCCGAAGTCGTGCTGTGTGTCCCTCAACGAGATTGTCTGCCACGGTATCCCGGATACGACGGTGATTGAGGACGGCGACATTGTCAATATTGACGTCACCGCTTACAAGAACGGTGTCCATGGTGATACGAACGCCACCTTCTTGGCCGGCAACGTTTCTGAGGAGCACAAGCTGCTGGTGGAGCGTACCAAGGAAGCCATGATGCGCGGCATCAAGGTGGCGAAGGCTGGCCGTGAGATTAATGTTATTGGCCGCGTCATCGAGTCTTATGCCAAGCGCTTTGGCTACAACGTGGTGACGGACTTTACTGGCCACGGTGTGGGCCCAACCTTCCACAATGGACTCGTCGTCCTGCACTACGACTCCATGACCTACCGCGACATCCTGGAGCCGGGCATGACCTTGACCATTGAGCCGATGATTAACCTTGGCTCCCTTGACTATGAAATCTGGGATAACGGCTGGACCGTACAAAACACCGATGGCAAGTTCACGGCACAGTTCGAGCACACCATCGTCATCACTGAGGACGGCAACGAGATCCTCACCCTGCCGGGTGAGCTTGACTAGTTGGTCGCACACCACACCAACTAAGTAGCCCAAGGGCCCTAACCGACGCAGATCCGCCAGATCTCGGCGGGTGCAAGATCTGCGTCAGTTAGGGCCCTAGCTCTGTGGGCCTTAAAGAGCAAAAGCGCCCCGCTCCGAAAAGGAGTGGGGCGCAATTTACGGCGCTAAAGAATTAGCGGCGGAAGAACGGATCCAGAACGTGTGCCGGAACGATGTTGTTGTACACAGCGAAGTTGTAGGCAGCGATCAGGGCGCCAGCAACTGCGGTGCCAATGGAAGCGTACAGACCCTCGCGAGCAGCGATAGCCCAGTCCGGGTTGGTGGTGTCGTCAGCAACGTTCTCACCGAACAGGTCGGCACCAGTAACGTCGGTGTCAGCGTCGGTAGCGTCGCCCCACTTGGAGGACAGGGTCGCATCGCTGTCGTCTTCCTTAACCTTGTCGTTAGCGGAGGACAGGACGGAGGACAGGGAGGTGTCCTTCTCGGTCTCTGCTGCGAAAGCAACGGAGGTGCCAGCGAAAGCAACGGAAGCGGCGGTTGCAGCAGCAACGGCGGCAGTGCGGAAGTTACGCATGAAGTTTAAGCCTTTCGGAAAGTGTGAGTGAGTCGGACGTCTTAGAAGGACGGGCCGTGAACGAAGAAGTTGTAAACGATACCGATGAGGCCGATAACGGATGCGATGGCGCCGGAGAGGCCAACACCGTAAGCGGTCTTAGCCCAAGTCGGCTGGCCCTCGAAGGTCTCGAGCGGACGGGACTCGTCGGAGTTACCGTACTCGGACTTGGAGGAGCCGAAGAGGGCACGGCCGTTAGCCGGGGTGCCGATGTTGTCGTCCTCAGACTTGTTGAACCAGCCACCGACCTCAGAGGACAGGGAGCCCTCCGGCTTGTCGTAAGGCTGACCGCCCTTAGCGTCGTCGATGGCTTCGGTGGTGTTGGAACCATCGAAGGTGGCTGCGGTGGCAACGGTGGAGCCGCCAAAGGCAACTGCGAGAGCGGTAGCGCCGGCGAGGGCTGCATTGCGGATACGCATATCAAATGTCCTTAATGTCGTACGTGCAAGGCATCCAAACGGAGGGGCCTCGATTCACTGGGATAGGGATGAGTTTGGTATCCCCAAAACACACTGAGCCGGTGAGAGCATCGACTCGTTCCGGTGTCTGTATAAAACGTAGCCAACGGCCACCCAAAATGCACGTCAGTTGTGATATTCCTTCTTTTTGGCGGGCCGTCTACCCCCAAAATAAGTAGGTAACTGGATGCGAGCTGTGAGATGTTGTCTGTGTAAAGAGTGCCTTACGGTGCGGTTTAGCTGATTAGGCTGGATGGCATTGAGTCTAAAGTGAAATGCATCACATTCCTGAATCTAATTACCATTCCAGACCTAATACAGCATTTTCCACGACTTCTGGTAGAGCCGGATGGATCCAATATTGCGAACGTGCAAAGTCGCGCAGATCGATGTCGTAGGCCATTGCGGTGATGAGTTGCTGGATCAGCGTGGAAGCCTGGGGTCCCATGAGGTGCGCTCCGAGAAGCTTTCCGGTTGCCCGGTCAGCCACGAGCTTGCACACGCCCGTGGAATCCTCCATGGCCCAGCCATAAGCGACATCTCCGAAGTTCTGAACCTTGACGGCGATGTCAAAGCCCGTGTCGCGCGCCTGGGCCTCAGTAAGGCCGACAGTGGCTATCTGAGGATGGGTAAAGATAGCGGAGGGAACGTGCTCGTGCGGCATGGGCCGTAAGTCTTCCGGATGGAGGAGATTGTGCTGCACTGCGCGCTGTTCAGCGTTAGCCACATGCTTGAGCATGTAGGGCGAGGAAACATCACCCAACGCCCACACGCCCTCGCACGTGGTGCGTCCGAAGTCATCGACCTTGATGCGCCCATCCTCATGCATGTCGATGCCGCCTTCGGCCAGATCCATTTGGTCGCCATTGGGCTGTCGTCCGGTGGCGACGAGAATTGCCTCTGCCTCTAAAACGGTGCCGTCATCAAGCGTGAGGCGCACGCCGGTGTCTGTGGATTCGAGAGCGGTGCCGGTGCCGATGTGGACGTCGAAACGCTTACGGGCGATGTCATTGAAACGCGTGCTCAGATCCTCATCGAGGAAGCGTAGGAGCTTCTCAGAACGATTGACCACGGTGACCTTGGTGCCCAAGCCATCAAAGACGTGGGCAAACTCCATGGCGATATACCCGCCGCCGACGACGATGAGGCTCTTCGGCTGCTTCTTCAGGCGCATAATGTCTTCGTTGGTGTGGACAGGGGCATCGGCGCTGGCATATGGCTCGGGGAGTACTGGACGTGATCCGGTGGCAATGACAATCTGATCGCCAGTAATAGTGTCCTCACCGCAGCGCAGCGTCTTCGGGCCAATAAACCGAGCGTGTTGGTCAAAGACCGTAATGTTCGGCGTCTCCTCGCCACGGCGGTAGGCCTCGCCGCCTTGGGCAATCTGGTCGATGCGTTTATGGAAGACGCGGGAGACAATAGCGTCCCAATCCACGGAGTCCACATGCGCGCTGACCCCGAGGCGCTCGCTTTCACGTGCGGCGAGAGCCACGTCGGCGGCGTACACGTACATTTTGGTGGGAATGCACCCGACGTTGAGGCAGGTACCGCCGAAGGTTCCCTTCTCGATGATGGCAATGCTCTTGTCATCAAACTCTGGAGAAGGGATGGAATTTCCCGATCCGGTACCGATGATGACGAGGTCGAAGTGTTGTGCGGAAGTCATGGCGCCATTCTAGGCAACCGCTGACTACTCAGCCGGCACGACAGTGCGCAGCCACTCGGCGGAGGTGGAGAGGGCGTCGTCAAGCGGCTCGGGCTGGGAGAGGAAAAGGTCGTGACGGCCATTGCGGACCACGTGGAGGGAGTAGTGAGGACTCAGTTCCTTGGCCCAGCGCTGGCTCTGGCGCGTATCGACGACCGTGTCTGCCGTATTCGACGATTCCGAATACTCCTTGCCCAATTCCGACCTGTGAGAGGTCATCGTCAGCAGCGGCACGCCAATGTTGACGTGGCCGGAGTGGATAGCGTCGAAACCGCGGAAGACGGCTGCCAGCCAGCCGAGGTATTTCTCGTGCCCACCTAGGGGCTTCAGCGCCAGGTCATAATCCCAGTCGCCATGGTGGCTCGCATGTACCGATTCGCCATACGCAGTGAGGTCGCCGCCGGGAATGGCTAATCGCGGAGCAATTCTCGCGCCAGCGTAAACCACGTGCTTGGCAGCTTCATAGGCAGTATCCGAAATTCCCATCATGGCCAACCAAGGGCTGTTAAGAATAACGCCCGCAATTCGCGCGAACCGCGCGGAGTCGGTACGGCGCAGTCGGTCGAGCCACAAGGCAACAATCGTGCCTGCTGTTGAGTGTCCCAAAATGACCACGGAGGGGTTGGGGAGGGAATCGAGCGCTGCGTTCAGGTCGGCGTCGTAATACCGGAGGTCGCTAATGTAATGCCAGGCTTGGCCTTCCTGCCGGGAGCGTCCGCACTTGCGCAGATCCACGGCATAAAAGGCATAGCCCAGCTCATAGAAGTATTCGGCGACGTGGGTGTGAAAGAAATAATCCGTCATGCCGTGGACCCACACGATGGCTGGGCGATCATCGTGAGCGGCAGATTCCTCGTCGCCGGGGCAGTAGCGCACCAGCGTAGCGCGCACGTCCCCCTCACCATCGGGGTCAACGCCGAGCTCAAGTGGGGTGGATTGGAAATCCGGTCCAAGTATGTCGTCGGTCCATGCGCGATTATTAATAGTCATGGCCCACATAATAGGGCGTCAAACTACCTTGGTGCTGTGGGCTGGGTCTGCACAGGCGTATGGCGTGCACCACAAAAGGGGTAACTCGCAGCGAATCGGGCATTTCTTTCCTTAGGAATGCCTATTTCATCACAAGGGGCGTAAGGTGAAGGTAATGCTTGACGGGTCTACCAGGTGTGGACCTGCGTGCCAGCTTGGTTTCTAGCATCGTCGAGCGCTTTTTCATCCCGCCCTGTGTAGTTCCTGCTCAGGGCACTTGACCACATCGAATATATCGACTCAAAGAGGTATTAAGTACAGTGTCCTCCGACAAGAAGACAGCACAAGTAGTAGACGAGGTTGAGGTTGCCCTCATCGGTGCGGGTATTATGAGCGCCACCCTCGGTGCCATGCTCCGTGAACTTGAGCCGAGCTGGACCCAGATGGTCTTTGAGCGCCTCGATGGTCCCGCGCTTGAGTCGTCCTCCCCGTGGAACAACGCCGGTACCGGTCACTCTGCACTGTGCGAGTTGAATTACACCCCGGAGAAAAACGGCCGCATTGACGTTTCCAAGGCTATGAACATTAACGAGAAGTTCCAGATTTCTCGCCAGTTCTGGTCTCACCAGCTCAACAACGGCATTCTTACGGACCCACGTGCGTTCATCAACCAGGTTCCGCATGTGTCCTTTGCGCAGGGTTCCATTCAGGTGGATTACCTCAAGCGCCGCTTCGATGCGCTCAAGGACAACCACATGTTCCCGAACATGCAGTTTAGTGACGATGATGCCACCTTCCAGGAGAATCTTCCGCTCATGTCTGAGGGCCGTGACTTCAATGCACAGAAGGTGGCTATTTCGTGGACCGATGCTGGTACCGACGTCAACTTTGGCGCACTTGCTAAGCAGTTCTTTACCGCAGCGAAGGCCGCTGGTACTGAGATCCGCTACGGCCACGAGGTGGTTGACATCAAGCGTGATGGCTCCAAGTGGCGCGTGACGGCCAAGAACCTGCACACCGGTGACTATGAGGCTGTGCACGCCAAGTTCGTCTTCGTGGGCGCTGGTGGTTACGCTCTGGACCTTCTGCGCAAGGCAGGCGTGCGTGAGGTCTCCGGCTTCGCTGGTTTCCCGGTGTCTGGTCTGTGGCTGCGCTCCAAGAACCCGGAATTGGTGGAGCAGCACAACGCCAAGGTATACGGCAAGGCGGCTGTCGGCGCTCCGCCGATGTCCGTGCCGCACCTGGACACCCGTGTTATCGACGGTGAAAAGGGCCTTCTGTTCGGCCCGTATGGCGGCTGGTCCCCGAAGTTCCTCAAGAAGGGCTCTTACCTGGACCTGTTCAAGTCCATCCGTCCTGACAATCTGACCTCCTACCTGGGTGTTGCTGCCCAGGAGTTCGGTTTGACAAAGTACCTCGTGTCGGAGGTTCTCAAGGACTTCGACAAGCGCGTCGAAACCCTCAAGGAATACGTCCCGAATGCCGATCCGAACGATTGGGAGACCGTCGTTGCCGGCCAGCGCGTTCAGGTCATTAAGCCTGCCGGTGCACCGCAGTTCGGCTCCCTCGAGTTCGGTACTACCCTTATCAACAACCCAGAGGGCAATATCGCCGGTCTGCTCGGTGCTTCCCCGGGCGCGTCGATCACGCCGGCCGTGATGGTCGAGCTGCTCGAGCGCTGCTTCGGCGAGCACATGATCCAGTGGGGCGACAAGATTCAGGAAATGATCCCGTCCTACGGCGTCAAGCTCTCCAAGGACAAGAAGCTCTACAACGAGATGTGGGAGTATACCCAGAAGACCCTGCAGCTTGAGCAGAACTAGGTGTTCAGCTAACTCTCAGTAACTCGCAGGAAGCGTTCAGTGCGATGGAATGCTTCCTCAAGGCACAAGCTCCATACTTATGTTGTGCGTTTGAGAGAGCGCATGCGAGAGATAGAGAGAACCCCAGCCACGCGGGGCGGTCGGCCTGAGAAACCGACTGGGAGCGTGGCAGTGAGAGATAGAGACGCACCGGCGCCCCGAGACTCCGTTTCCTTTCCTGCGGAGACCTCGGGGCGGCGGTGTGTTTACTCGTTGGTGTGTTTCTACGTGCCGCAGAACGTGAGATAGCCTTCGGTACCACCAGGCTTCTCATACTCAGGTGCCGCATCGTAGGGGTGGGTTGCGGCGTGGTAGAAGCGAGCAAACTCGGTCGTGTCCGCGAGTGCCTCTTCCACGAGTCGTGGGCGAGGAACCACGCGTGGAACGGATCCTTCGAGTGTCGCGACATCGGGGGAGCTAGCGCAATACCGATCGACGAACCCCTCGTCCCCAAAGAGCTCGTACGCCGCTGCGTGGTCCCCAGCGGCGGCAGCCACGAGGGCGCGGTGCGCAAGCGTGAGGTCCGGCCCGGCGGTGGTGAGCGCTGTGGTGTAGTCGGTGAAAAGCGCGTCCGGCATCTGTAGCCGTTGTGAGGCTTCCTCCCGGCGAGCCTGTTCATAGCGCTTGCCAAAGGAGTCGATAGCCTCCTGCGCCCAGGTGAGGGCGTTGTCGGGGGAGGCGTCGACAAGCGGCAGCAGCGACTCCACCAGACGCGCCAAGTTCCAGCCCACCATGTCCGGCTGGCGGCCAAAACGATAGCGGCCCTGCGTATCAATGGAACTAAAACACTCGTTAAGGTCGTAGTTTTCGATGAAGGCGCAGGGGCCATAGTCGATAGTTTCACCAGAGAGCGTGGCGTTATCGGTATTCATGACACCGTGGATGAAGCCTAACTGCATCCAACCAGCCACGGTGGCTGCTTGCGCATCCATGACGCGAGTGAAGAGTTCACGATAACCCGTACCGGGGTAGTGGCGTGCAATTGTGTAATCCGCGAGCTTTTGCAGCAACCCTGGCTGCTGGGAGTGGGCAGCGAAGTGAAAGGAACCGATGCGAATGTGGCTCGATGCGACGCGCACGAGCACGCCGGCTTCCTCAACAGTCTGGCGTTGGATGGGCCGCCCAGTGGCGATAACAGCTAATGACCGCGTCGTTGGCACACCGAGCGCATGCATAGCTTCAGAGAAGAGGTACTCGCGCAACATGGAACGCAGGGTGCCGCGGCCGTCGGAACCGTAGCGCGAGTAAGGGGTAAGGCCGGTTCCTTTGGCATGGAGGTCCCATAGGCCGGTTGGGTTCTGTGGGGCAGTGGGTCCGCTGATTTCGCCGAGAAGAAGCGCGCGACCATCACCCATGGAGGGGTTGTACTGGCCAAACTGGAACCCAGCATAAGCCATGGCATGGGCAGTGTCTGGGCCTCGCCCAAGAAGGAATTCGAGGCCCTGGTCGCTGCGCAGCCAGTCAGGGTCGAGGCCCAGCTCGACGGCGAGCTCCTCATTGAGGGCTATGAGACGTGCCGCCGGCTGTTCTTCGCCGCGGGCAGCGGCAACCATGCTGGGTAGGTGGGCGGCGAAGTCATGGTGGAGCTCAAAGGGGAGAGTTGAGTCAGGCATTCTTGGACTCCAGTGTTCCGCGCACCCGCACGTGGGCTTCGCCGCCAACCCAGATACTCGTGCCGTCATCCTCGATGAAGACGCGGCCATTGCGGCCCACCTGGCTACCCTGGGTCGCCGTGTACTGCGCGGGAACGGCGTTCTTCGCACGCAAGAACTGTGCTGCACCGCCGTTGAAGGAACCGGTGACGGGGTCCTCGAACTGGGCAGTGATGGCGCGGACCTCATAGGCTGGGGCCTCGGCGTTATTGGTGCTGGAGTTAAGCCCCACGACACCAACCTTGACGCCTGGGGTCGGCGTGGGATTAAGAGCGCGCACGGCATCAGCGGAGGCGAGTTGGACAAGGCGCCAGCCGGGGCCGTTGTCGACCCACCCGGAATCAACCACCTCGTCTGTGGAGATACCCAATGCCGACACTGCCTCGCCTAGTTCCTTTTCTGACAACGCTCCCTCCCGCACGAGAGGTGGGGTAGCGAAGGCAAAGCGGCCTTCTTCCTGGCGAACAGTCACCAGGCCCACTCCGCATTCCTGCACCAAAGTTCCACTCTTGCCGGAGAGTTCCGCCGCGACGCGTGCGCTGCCCAACGTCGGGTGACCAGCGAAAGGGAATTCCTCGTAGGGAGTGAAGATCCTGACAAGGTAATCGGCAGCCGGATCGGTGGGTGAGCACAGGAAGGTGGTTTCTGAGAAGTTGGTCCAGTGCGCGATGCGCTGCATCTCTTCGGTACTTAAGCCGTCTGCATCAGCAATGACGGCCAACGGGTTGCCACTGAATGGGCCGGTGGCAAAGACATCTACTTCGAAGAATCGGTGCTGCATAGGCTCCCAGTCTAGTCGCACGGATATCTGCGGAGGTCTACGCTGGGCTGCATGAGCCAAGCACTCTTTAGCCGCGTCGAGCCAATCCAGACCATGGCGGATGGCACCGTAAAACAGGTCAACCCCTTTTCCGGAACCGAGGTGTGGACGGTGCCAGGTCGCGGTAACCGCCCGTTCACGCGCCCAGCACACGACCCGCAACCGTTGACCGCTGACGCTTTTTCTCACACCTGTGCCTTTTGCTCCGGCCGCATGCTGGATACCCCACCTGAGAAGTCCCGCATCCTTTCCTCCGGGGAGATTCAGCGCGGCCTTTTGCCGCATGAGCTCGATAGTTCACGTCCAGCCTTCAGACGCGTTCCGAACTTGTTTGAAATCGTCTCCTACGACTATTGGCATGACAATTATGGTTTCACCATGGACGTCGACGTGGCGCGACACAAAGAACGCTACGAGGCCGATGAGGCCGGGCGTGCGCACGTACTGAACGTCGTGCGCACAAAGCTCACGGCCGCGGGTAAGGACGCAGAGCTTGACGACGAATCCCTGTTCGCCCTCGCCGACGGCTTCTTTGGCGGCTGTCACGACGTCATTATCGGCTCGCGCCACTTCGTCGACGGTGCCACGGACGATAGCCAGCTGGCATCCTCGGGCACGCTGAGTCCTGATGAGCACTTTTTGCTCACGACCTTTACTGCGGAGTCGACCCGTGAGCTCTACCAGCGCAACCGCTACGCGTCTTACGTGTCCGTCTTCCAGAACTGGCTAGCTCCGGCCGGCGCGTCCTTTGACCACTTGCACAAGCAGCTTGTGGCTATCGACGCACTAGGCATGGCCGCTAACCAGGAGAACGCGATCTTGCGCGGGCACCCAAACATGTACAACGACTGGGCAGTAGGCTACGCCGCCAAACGCAATCTCGTTATCGCAGAAAACGAGTATGCAGTGCTCTTCGCAGGTTTTGGTCACCGCTATCCCACGTTGGAGGTGTACTCCAAGTCAGCGCGGTGCGAGCCATGGGAACAAACCCCAGGAGAGGTTCGCGGCATGTCGGATCTCATCCACGCCGCGCATGCGGCAGTCGGACCAGACGTGGCCTGCAACGAAGAGTGGCACCACCGACCACCCAGCGTGGACTTGCCACAGCCGTGGCGCGTCATGATCAAGCTGCGCGTATCCACACTCGCCGGATTTGAGGGCGGCACCAAGGTCTATATCAACACCATCGATCCTTGGGGTCTGCGAGACCGCGTCGTGGATGCGCTTTTCCGCCTGCGCGAACGAGGCGAAATTGCTTCCGGCATCGCCATTGCCACGGAGTGCGAGCTTAAGCGCAACAGTTTGCGCTATAACCCGTTGGTGTAGCGCGTCAATCTACGAGCGTTTGCTCACCACCAGAGCTTAAATACTCACGCAGATAGGGCAGCCCCAGTGCGACCGTGCCGTGGCGAGGAGCATCGATAAGCCCCTGTTCTAGGAGGCGAGCCCTCACTTCGCTAGTCGACGTCGTTGAAGACTCCAATTCTTCAGCCACCGCTCGGGATAGGGCTTCCCCCGCGTTGTCTGCCACGCGTGCTAAAGCGTAAAGATAGTCCATTTGCCGAGGTGTTAGTGCGCGTACTGCGGGGTCATGAACTTGCTCGCCCATCATCGAGACTGCTTCAGGGATAATATCCTTCACCGTCGCTGTGGTGATCACAGCATGGTTGGCAGCTGCTGCTGACTTCCACGCTAGATAGCCAATGAGCTGGATGAGGAAAGGGTAGCCGTGGCTGGCGTTGGAGGCGGTTACAGCTGCGTCGGCATCGAAGTGGATATGCGTAAGGGCAGAAGTGTCCGTGAATGCGGCAAGCGTGGCAGAAGAGTTTACTGGTCCTAGTCGGAAACGTCGGGCGCGGCGCAAAAATGTAGTTCCGGGCAAGTGTAAGAGTTGGTCCACGCCAGCAGTGAGACCCGCCATGACTATAGCCACGGTGAATTCGTCACGTACGAGGTGCTGAAAGGCTACGGCGATGCGCTCGAGATCTGATGGGTCAGCGTCTTGAACCTCGTCCATAGTGATGAGGATGCCGCTTTCATGAAGGTGGCCGGATAGTTCTCTGAGCTTCGATTCGAGCGTTGGCACTGGTGGAACACTCGTTTCTTCGGTGCCTATACCGCCGACGCCCGCGATACGAATTTCTTTGATACGGCGAGTTGAAGGGGAAGTAAGTTCTTGGATTTTGGAGGGAATAATGGATTCGACGAGTTCCTTGATAGAGTCGCTGCGTCCGCTCACTCTGATGATGACCCAACCCTGCTGTGCGGCTATATCCTCGAGTTCGGTAAGCAAAACAGTTTTTCCCATCCCGCGGTGGCCGCTGATGAGCATGGCGCGATTTGGGTTTCCCACGCCGCCATTGAGCCCTGCTCGAAAGTCATCGAGCACCGCGTTGCGGCCAGCCCATTTTAGGGGGCTGGCGCCGAATGTAGGACGAAACGGGTTTCCAGTCATGTGGCTAATGATACCCCAGCTGGATAAATGGATAAATGGATAAATTGCAGGGGCTGGATAAATGGATAAATGGATAAGTCAGACCACGAGGACTAGCTCGCTGCCACGAAGCTCAGTGCTCATGCCAGCAGCCTCAGCAATGCGTGCTGCATCGTCGATGGACTCCATCTCGCTGCCGTGGAGCGCGAGTACTCGAGCGAGTTCCCCCTTGTAGTGCTTGTTGAAGTGGGAGACCACCTTGCGTGAACCATCTTCTTGGACGGACTCCACCCGGACTGTAGCGGCCTCCTTGAGCTTGCCCAGCTGCTGGTAAGTACCAGAACGCATGTCGATGACAAGTTCCTCGGCGGCAAGCGCGCGCAGCTCGTCGCTAATGGCAGTACCCCAGTGTGACTTAAGAGTCTTCCCACCCAACTTCGTGCCGCCGGAGAGCCGGTAGTGCGGGATGAGGTCATCGGCGCGCACCAGACCAAATAAGGCATCACCCACGGCGAGGTAGCGCCGCGCTTCTGGGGGAAGGGAAGGGGCATCGAGGGCGTCGTACAGCACGCCAGTAAAGCGCTCCAGTGCAGGCATGGTGGGCGAGGTCTCCAACTGGCGGTTGGATTCGGCCTCCGCGCGTAATTTCTCCGAAATCTTCAGTACCTCGAGGGCCTCATCAACGTCGAGAGACTGTAGCTTGGCGGCAATCTCACGCCGAATGGGATTGAGCGCTGGGAAGGAGAGCCCATCCCAGTTGAGGGCAGCGCCGTTGCCGCCGTGGGCCTTTGTCTCAGATGGAGGGAGGATGATCAGCATGGCTACATGCTAGCGATGTAGACTGAGCAACCATGATTACACGTCTTTCTGAGCTTTTCCTCCGCACTCTTCGTGAGGATCCGGCTGATGCCGAAGTACCCAGCCACAAGCTTCTCGTCCGTGCAGGTTACGTGCGCCGCGTCGCGCCGGGCGTGTACACGTGGCTGCCGCTTGGTCTTCGCGCCATGCGCAAGATTGAGGACGTTATCCGTGAGGAGATGAACGCCATCGGCGGTCAAGAAGTTCTCTTCCCAGCCCTGCTGCCGCGTGAGCCTTATGAGGCCTCCAACCGTTGGACGGAATACGGCGATAATCTCTTTCGACTCAAGGACCGCAAGGGCGCGGACATGCTGCTGGGCCCCACGCACGAGGAGATGTTCACCACCGCGGTGAAGGATATGTACTCCTCCTACAAGGATTTCCCAGTCACGCTTTACCAAATTCAGACGAAGTACCGCGATGAGGAGCGCCCCCGTGCCGGCGTGCTTCGCGGACGAGAGTTCACCATGAAGGATTCTTATTCCTTCGACATGACGGACGAGGGCCTCGATGAATCCTATGCCCGTCACCGCAAGGCCTACCAGAACATCTTCGACCGCCTCGAGATCGATTACGCGATCTGCAAGGCTACCTCCGGTGCTATGGGTGGTTCCGCCTCCGAAGAGTTCCTGGCTGTTTCCGAGGTTGGCGAAGATACTTTCGTGCGCTCTACCGAAGGCGACTACGCCGCCAACGTGGAAGCAGTAGTAACCCAGGCGCCGGAAGAAATCCCCTTCGATGGTGTGCCGGAAGCGCAGGAGCATGACACCCCGGACGCTGAGACCATTGAGTCTCTGGTGGAGTGGGCACAGGGTGCTGGCATTACTGTCGACGGCCGCGAGGTCACCGCAGCGGACACCCTCAAGTGCATGATGATCAAGGTAGCCGGCCCCGCGGCCACGGAAGAAGAGAAGGAATGGGAGCTAGCTGCCGTTCTCATCCCAGGTGACCGCGGTCTCGATGAGAAGCGCCTTGAGGCTGCACTCGAGCCGGCTGAGTTCGAGCTGGCGGGCGACGGCGACTTCAAGAAGAATTCCTTCCTGGTCAAGGGCTACGTTGGCCCGCGCGCGCTCAACGCCAACGGCGTCAAGGTTTATGCTGATCCGCGCGTGGTTTCCGGTACGTCCTGGATTACCGGCGCAGATGCCCCGAACCGCCACGTCGTCAGCTGCGTGGCTGGCCGTGACTTCACCGTGGACGAGTTCATTGAGGCCGCCGAGGTCAAGGAAGGCGACCCTGCCCCGAATGGCCAGGGCACGCTGACCCTGGAGCGCGGCATTGAGCTGGGCCACATTTTCCAGTTGGGTCGCAAGTACACCGAAGCCTTTGACGTGCAGATTCTCGATGAGAACGGCAAGCGCGCCGTTCCCACCATGGGTTCCTACGGCATCGGCGTGACCCGAATGCTCGCTGTTTTGGCAGAGCAGCGCCACGATGAGAAGGGCCTCAACTGGCCTGTGGCCGTAGCCCCGTACCAGGTGCACGTGGCTGTGGCTAATAAGGACGCTGCCGCCATGGAAGCCGGTCAGAAGCTTGTGGAGGATTTGGACCGTGCGGGCATCGAGGTGCTTTTCGACGATCGCCCCAAGGTCTCCCCAGGCGTGAAGTTCAAGGACGCCGAACTACTCGGCATGCCCTATATTGCAATCCTTGGTCGCTCCTTCGCCGACGGCATTATTGAGCTGCGCATCCGCGGTGGAGAGACCCGCGAGGTTCCGGCTGACGAGATCGTGGATACCCTCACCGAGCTCATCCGCGGCTAGCTGACAGGAAGCGTACGCTTGCGGGCATGAGTTCACACAAACCCGCACTGACGTACCCGATGGCCGGAGCACTTTCCGCCATGGGCATCATGCACTTCGCTAAGCCGGAGCCTTTCGAGTCGATCATTCCGCCGCAGTTGCCGGGGTCGGCTCGCTTCTACAACTTCACCTCTGGTGCTTGGGAGGTGGTGACCGGTGGGCTGCTGGCCAACCCCTCGACGCGCAAGCTTGGTGGCCTGTCCGCCTTTGCTTTGCTGGCAGCGGTGTGGCCTGCGAACTTCTATCAGGCGTACAAGGATCTTTCGAGTGGCAAGGCGTCCACTGGCAAGAAGATCTATCACGCGGTGCGCTTGCCGCTGCAGATTCCTGTTATGCGCTACGCCTGGTCGCTGTACGCGGACAAGAACTAGGCCACGCGCTTAGGCGGTGTGGAAGCGGTGCGATTGCGCCGCAACTGCGATAAGCCACCGCCGCCAGGCGGATGTGGCTTCAGCCTTGCTATCGCTTTCTGCAGTCGCCGCGGCCCGCGTGGCAGCATCGGTCCACTTCAGAGTGTCATTGTGGGCTATGGTGTCGATGAAGTCGCGTGCTGAGTCGCCATCGTGAGGTAATGCACCATCAGGAGAATCATAGGCCGCCGCGGGCTGAGGTACGGCGCCGAGCTTTTCTAAGGCTGTTTGCAGCTCTAGGACGCGGCGCTCATGCAGGGAGAGGCGCTCGTCAATGGTCTCCTCCAGATCGGCGGTGACATAAGAGCGCGCAAAGTCAAGGGCATACACCTGCTGGTATTCCCACTCGAGTAGCTTCGCTGCCTGATCCTGCTCCGCGGTGGTGAGCTCAGGCGCTTCCCCCGGTTCCTCCCCGGTCCGCGCTTCGAGAGCAATGGCTTGGGCAACGACAAGTGCTCGGGACTCGGGTGCGACGTGGTTGATCTGCTCCTCGGTGGCCGCGCAGGCGTCGCCAAGCACGGCCGAAACATCGTCAGCTTCTCGCGGCTCGACATCGTGGTCAACCTCGCAGGAGCGCGGGGCCTCGCCCTCCTCATTGCGGCCACACAGTCGATCAATCTCCGCGTAGAGCTCCTCAGCTTGCTGCGCGCGCAGCGACGCGGCATCGGTATCGAGCTCCTTCAGTGCCTCAGCATCAGCGCTTGCTGCCTGCGCCAGCGAGGCCAAGGCTGGGTCAGCGTGCGGCCCAAAATAATCGACGACGGCATCGGTGGCTTGGCAGCCACTCAGCCATGGCGCGGCACAGAGGAACAAGGCAGGTACTACTACTCGGCGGTTCACGCGATAGACCCTACCCGCGTGGCCTAGTCTAGAGCGCATGGCATTCCCAACACCCGCACAACTTACTGACATCCTGCAGCCGGTCGCCGCACGTCGGGGCCTTGACGTCGAGGACGTGAAGACCACGCGGGCAGGAAAGAAATCACAGGTCATCATCCGTGTCGACGGTGACGAGCGCCCAAGCTCTGATGTTATTGAGGAGCTGTCGCAGGAGATTTCTGCGTTGTTCGATGCGAAGGAAGAAGCCGGTGAGCTCAACTTTGGTGCTGGATACACCCTTGAGGTCTCAACTCCAGGCGTGGATTTCCCACTCACTGCTGCCCGACATTGGCGCCGTAACCGTCAGCGTCTCGTGGGCTTTGCGCTTGTCGACGCCCCCGATACCACCCACGTCGCCCGCATCGGCGCCGTATCCGACGATGAAGAATCAGTGGCGCTCATCACGACTGTGAAGAAGGAGGTGCAGTACCAGACCCAGCGATTGGAAAACATCACCCGCGCGGTGGTAGAAATTGAATTTGCTCAACCTTCGGCACAGGAGCTGGAGGCGGCTATGCAGACGTTTGACTTCGCCGAGCAGAACTCGGCAACCCGAGAGGATTAATAAGTGAATATTGACCTAGAGGCACTCCGTACAATTCAGCGCGAGCGTGGCGTCCCCGTCAAGGACCTGCTCGAAGCCATCGCGGGTGCCCTTTTGTATTCCTATCTGGATTACCGCACTGAGTCTGCCGAGACCAAGGCGGCCGGCACGAAGTCCCGCGTGGACATCGATGCTGACAGCGGTGCTGTGACTGTCATCGTCACCGAGAGCGATCCGGAGACTGGTGAGGTCATCAGCGAATACGATGACACCCCAGAGAATTTCGGACGCATCGGTGCCCAGGCAGTGCGTGATGCCATCCTGCGTAAACTGCGCGAGGACGAGGCCGAGCGTACCTACGACTCCTACTCTGAGCTCATCGGAACCGTAGTATCGGGCGTGGTGCAGCGCGATATCCACGCCAATAAGCGAGGCGTCGTCGTGGTGCAATTGGGCACCGAGCATGATTCGCAGGACGCTATTTTGCTGCCAGCTGAACAGCTGCCGGGTGAAAAACTCGAGCACGGCGACCGTGTGAAGGCCTATGTCGTGGGTGTCAACCGTAATGGTGCGAAGGTCCAAATCACGTTGTCGCGTACGCACCCAGAACTGGTGCGTGGCCTCTTCGAGCTGGAGATCCCAGAAGTTGCTGACGGCGCCGTAGAGCTTATCGCCATCGCCCGCGAAGCTGGACACCGTTCCAAGGTGTCCGTTGTGGGACACGCTAAGGGGCTCAACGCCAAAGGTGCGTGCATCGGGCCGAAAGGTGCACGCGTAAGCAACATCATGCGTGAAATCGGCGGCGAGAAGATCGACATTATCGATTTCAACGAGGACCCCGCCATTTACGTAGGCAATGCCTTGGCACCGTCCAAGGTTGTCCGCGTGGAGGTCCTAGATCAAGAGGCGCAGGTGGCTAAGGTCACCGTGCCGGACTACCAGCTCTCGCTGGCCATTGGCAAGGAAGGCCAGAACGCCCGCCTCGCAGCACGTCTGACCGGATGGAAGATCGATATTCACTCGGACGCTGCACGCGATTAATCCGCGCCGGAATTAAAGGTTTGGCTCATTTTCGCGTAGACTAGACAACGGCCCACATGCAGGAATGCTGTGGCGTAGTAACAGTGGTGGCGCAACGTAAGGAGTTGGATGTCTCAGGGACAACGGCTCCGTACTTGTATCGCCACGCGCCAGAAGCATCCCGACACGGAACTGCTCAGAGTTGTCGCCGATAGGGACGATCCTGAAGGTCGCCGTGTTGTTCCAGACCCGCGCCGCAGGCTTCCCGGAAGGGGAGCGTGGATTACGCCGAATCTGGAAGCAGTAGCGCTGGCGGAGCGAACCCGTGCCTTCAGGCGCGCGCTCCGATTGTCCACTGATGTGGATGCAGGTCACGTACGTGAGTACCTTGCTGCACAGCAGCAGGTGCAGTCGGCGGGCACTAGCCCGTGCGGCCCAGAGTTAAAAAGGAAGACCGAACACTGATGAGCGCACAACCATGAAGCAGCATCAGCGATGAAAGTCCATAGCCATTAACTAGGGGTCAAGCCGTATTTCTGCGGCCTTGGCTCCTAGGACGATTAAAGAGGAGACAAGTGCCCGGAAAGCTACGTGTACACGAGCTGGCAAAGCAGCTCGGTGTAACCAGCAAGGAACTACTCGCCACGCTGAAGGAACAGGGCGAGTTCGTTAAAACCGCGTCTTCGACCATCGAACCACCGGTGGTTAAGAAGATGCGTGCGCACTACGAAGCTAAGGAAGACCAGGGCGGGGAGAAGAAGGATAAGCCCGCCGCATCCGGCTCGAGTGCGAAGAAGCCTGCCGCGAAGAAGCCGGCAGACAACCAGTCTTCTAAGCCCGCGCCGAAGCCAGGTGCGACCCCGAAGCCAGGAGCACATAGCCCTAAGCCGGGCGGTACTCCGAAGCCGGGTGCGGCTGCACCGAAACCGGGCGCATCTGCACCGAAGCCAGGCGGAACCCCGAAGCCGGGGGCAAACGCACCCAAGCCGGGTGGCGCTCCGAAGCCGGGCGCTCAGCAGAAGAGCTCGGCTAAGAGTGGCGAACGCGCTACGCCGCGTTCTATGCCGAAGCCGGGCGGTACCCGCCGCGTAGCCAACAACCCGTTCTCCACGGGTGGCTCCAGCGATCGCCCCAGCCCTGGACCCCGTCCGGGTGGCTCCAAGGGGCAGCGTCCGGGCGCTAAGCCGGGCGATGCACGCGGTGGCAAGGGCGGCGGACGCCCGCAGGGTGAAGGCAACAAGGGCGGCGGAGGTCGCCGTCCGTCGCCGGCCATGATGCCGTCTCACCCGAACCCGGCCAGCATGCCGTCGAAGGCGCCGGGTGGCGGTGGCGGCGGTCGTGGCCGTGGTGGTCGCGGTGGCCCGGGCCACGGTGGACCCGGCGGCGGCCCTGGTGGCTTCCGTGGTGGTCGCGGCGGTCGTCGCGGCGGCACTGCCGGTGCGTTCGGCCGTCCTGGTGGCGCTCCTCGTCGTGGCAAGAAGTCGAAGCGTCAGAAGCGCCATGAGTTTGAAGAGCAGCAGAAGCACGAGGTAGGCGGCGTACGTCTGCCTGACGGTGGCGGCAAGGTTGTACGCCTGCGTCGCGGTGCTTCCCTGGCGGACTTCGCTGAGAAGATCGGTGCCGATCCGGCAGCATTGGTACAGGCACTGTTCAACCTTGGTGAAATGGTGACTGCAACGGCCTCCGTGTCCGAGGACACCCTGCAGCTGCTCGGCTCTGAGATTAACTACGAGGTTCAGGTCGTCTCCCCAGAGGACGAGGACCGTGAGCTGCTCGAGTCTTTCGACCTCCAGTTTGGTGAGGACGAGGGCGGCGAAGAGGCTCTGGAGAAGCGCCCGCCGGTCGTGACCGTCATGGGTCACGTTGACCACGGCAAGACCCGCCTGCTCGATACCATCCGTAAGACCAACGAAGGTGCGGATGAGGCCGGCGGCATTACCCAGGGCATTGGTGCTTACCAGACCACCGTAGAGCTGGAAGATGGCGAACGTACCATTACCTTCCTGGATACCCCTGGTCACGAGGCCTTCACGGCGATGCGTGCCCGCGGTGCCAAGTCCACCGACTTGGCCATCCTGGTGGTTGCTGCTGATGACGGCGTGATGCCGCAGACCATCGAGGCAATCAACCACGCCAAGGCCGCGGATATCCCGGTTGTGGTGGCAGTGAACAAGATTGATAAGCCAGAGGCATCTCCCGACAAGATTCGTGGTCAGCTCACCGAATATGGCCTCGTACCTGAAGAGTACGGTGGCGACACCATGTTCGTGGACATCTCCGCTAAGAACAACATCAACATTGATGAGTTGCTGGAGGCAGTCATCCTGACTGCTGACGCCGCGCTGGAGCTCACCGCGAACCCGGACATGGACGCCCAGGGCGCTGCTATCGAGGCACACCTCGACCGTGGCCGTGGCCCGGTGGCTACTGTCATCATCCAGCGCGGTACGCTGCGCATTGGTGACTCCATCGTTGTCGGTGACTCGCACGGCCGTGTGCGCCGCATGCTGGATGAGTTCGGTCATGACGTCGAAGAGGCAGGCCCGTCCCGACCGGTTCAGGTGCAAGGTCTCAATGGCGTGCCTGGCGCTGGTGACAACCTGCTTGTCGTTGAAGATGACCGCGTGGCACGTCAGATCGCAGCGCAGCGTGACGCCCGCAAGCGCTCCGCTCTGCAGGCCAAGGCGCGCAAGCGCGTGTCCCTCGAGGATCTGGATGCAGTGCTCAAGGAAACGTCGACGCTCAACCTTATTCTCAAGGGCGACAACGCCGGTTCCGTCGAAGCCCTCGAGGATGCGCTTCTGGAGATCGACGTCGACGACGAGGTACAGCTCAACATCATCGACCGTGGTGTTGGTGCCGTCACTCAGACCAACGTTTCCTTGGCAGCCGCTTCCGATGCCGTCATTATTGCCTTCAACGTCCGCGCTGAGGGTAAGGCCACCGAGGAAGCAAACGCCGAGGGCGTCGATGTGCGCTACTACACGGTGATTTACCGCGCTATCGAAGAGGTCGAAGCTGCTCTCAAGGGCATGCTCAAGCCCATCTACGAGGAGCGCGATACCGGCTCCGCAGAGATTCGCGCACTGTTTAAGTCCTCCGCTGTCGGCACCATTGCTGGTTGCATGGTTACCGAGGGCAAGGTCAAGCGCAACGGCAAGGTTCGCCTCGTGCGTGACGGCAACGTCGTCACCAGTGATGCGAAGATTGAGTCGCTGCGTCACGAAAAGGATGATGCCAACGAGATCAATGCCGGATACGAGTGCGGTATGGTCCTGTCCTACCCGGATATCCAGGTAGGCGATATCATCCAGGCCTACGAAGAGGTCGAGGTCCCACGCGACTAATCGCGTGCAACAAGTTCGCCCGTGATTGAAGCCCAGCCAGTCTTTCTGGCTGGGCTTCGTCGTTCTTTGCGTGCGGTTTCGGCAGGCCGTGTCGGATCGGTATCCTAGACTAGTTATCACGAACAGAACTCAAAGGAGCATCACCATGGTTGATCACGCACGTGCCGCCCGCATGGCCAAGCGCATCCAGGCCATCGTGGCCAGCGCTATCGAACGCCAGATCAAAGATCGCCGCCTTGAATTGGTGACTATCACCGACGCCCGCGTAACCGGTGACCTGCATGATGCCACCGTGTTCTACACCGTTCGCGGTAAAGATATTGACGCGGAGCCTGACTTTGACCAAGCTGCTGAAGCCCTCAACCGAGCCAAGGGCCAGCTTCGCAAGATTATGGGCGACCAGCTCTCCGTGCGGTTTACTCCGACGCTTTCCTTCGAGCTTGATACCGTTCCGGAGGCTTCGGCGCACATGGAGGACCTCCTTGCTCGTGCCCGCGCTCGCGACGAGGAGCTGGCGAAGTTGAAGGAGAACGCGAAGCCGGCCGGTGATGCTAACCCGTACAAGACCTCGGATAGGGAAGAGGACTAAGTGTCACGGACCAACTACGAAGCTGCAGTAGATGCGCTGGTCCAAGCCAGCAGTGTCTGCATCATTACACATCTGCGCCCCGATGCTGATGCAGTAGGTTCGGCAGCGGCGCTAACTCTTGCCCTGCGCCAACGTGGTAAGCAAACCCGCACGGTCATTGGTCAGCGTCGTGATATTTCCGCCAACCTTTTTTCTATTCCGACCGTGGATGAGATCGAGTTGGTAGACGAGCTTCCTACGGGCTATGACCTGTACGTCACCCTGGACTGTGGCTCGTTGGACCGTACGGGCTCGGTAGCGGACAGCATCGAAGAGTTGGCCGCCGCCGGCCGTGTTCTGTGCATCGACCACCACTCCTCGAACGAGGGCTTCGGCTCGATTAACGTGGTGGATCCGGTATGCGAGTCCACGACGGTCGTGTTGCTGGATATCCTCGATAGAATCTCCGTCCAGATTGACCGGGTTATCGCGCACTGCCTGTATGCGGGGCTCGTGACCGATACTGGAAACTTCCGGTGGGGGCGCCCAGCCATGCATGACATTGCCGCGCGCCTTATGCTCTATGGGCTTGATACCAAGAACATCGCGCTTGAGCTCATGGATTCCAATACTGCCGATGACCTCCAGATGATCGGCCGGGTGCTTTCGGGGCTCACTATCCAGGAGGCAGGCGAGCACCGCCTCGCCGTGCTTTTCGTGCCGTATGAGGAAGTCATCTCCCACGCAGATTCTGCTATTGAGTCCTTCGTGGATTACGTCCGTGCCTTGAAAGGCACCGATATCGGCGTCGTCTTTAAAGAACAGGCGCCACAGGTATGGGCGGTGTCTCTGCGATCGTCCGCCGTCAACTGTGCGGAAGTGGCCCTCACCTTCGGCGGCGGAGGACACGTTCCAGCTGCCGGCTATACCGCGCACGGAACTCCCGAAGAGGTCACCGCGCAGCTGGTAGGTGTACTGACCTAAATGACGCCAGAGCCACCAGTCAAGGTAACCGCGGCCGAGGTTTTCCGCCTCGCTATTCCCGCACTTGGTGTTCTTGCGGCTATGCCGCTCTACCTTCTGCTTGATACCGCAGTCGTGGGACGGCTTGGTGCCTCACAGTTGGCGTCGCTAGGCGCGGCGGCCACGCTGCATTCGGTCGTCACGACCCAGCTCACCTTCCTTTCTTATGGCACGACCGCACGGTCGTCGCGCCTGTTCGGTGCAGGACGACGCGAGGAAGCAGTAGCCGAAGGTGTACAGGCCACGTGGGTTGCAGTGGGCGTCGGCATGATTTTGGCGACCATCATGTGGCTCTTCGCGGGTGTCTTCGCCACCTGGTTGACCGGTAATCCGGACACCGCGAAGGGAACAGCTCAATGGCTGCGCATCGCGGCCTTCGCTATTCCTCTCACGCTCATTGAGATGGCCGGCAATGGCTGGATGCGAGGAGTGCAAGATACTCGCAAGCCCCTGTACTTCACCCTTGCTGGCATGATCCCGGGGGCCATCGCGGTACCCATTTTCGTTCATTTGTGGGGGTTGCCGGGCTCGGCCGCTGCCACGGTGATGGGAATGGGCATCATTGCTGCCTTCTTCCTGTGGGAACTGCGCCGTGAGCACACAGGCTCATGGGAGGTGAAGTGGCACGTCGTGCGCCGCCAATTGGTCCTTGGCCGCGACCTCATTGTGCGGTCAATGAGCTTCCAAGTGGCTTTTCTTTCCGCGGCGGCGGTGGCTTCCCGAATTGGCACTGCGCAACTTGCCGCACATCAGATCATGATGCAGATGTGGAACTTCCTTGCCCTCGTGCTGGACTCTCTTGCCATTGCGGCCCAAGCGCTAACTGGCGCTGCTTTGGGTGCCGGTTCTGCGCGCTATGCCCGCATGGTGGGCACGAAGGTGACGGTGTACTCCACATCATTCTCTCTAGCTCTTGCCGCCGTCCTGGCACTGGGTTCCGGATTTATCCCGCGTATTTTCACCAACAGCCCAGAAGTTCTTGACGTTATTTCTGGCCCTTGGTGGGTCATGACCTTCCTTGTCGTGATCGGCGGAGTGGTCTTCGCTCTCGATGGTGTGCTCTTGGGGGCGGGGGATGCCGCCTTCCTTCGCACGCTGACACTGGCGTCTGTACTCTTGGGCTTCCTACCTGGAGTGTGGTTGGCCTATGCCCTCAATGCCGGTTTGGCTGGGGTCTGGGGCGGCATTGCAGCATTTATCCTTATCCGCATGGTAGGCGTGATCTGGCGCTTCTACTCGATGCGGTGGGCACGGGTCTAACCCTGTGGTAAAAGTAGAGGGAATATTCGTGTGAAGGAGGCGCCATGACCACCCTGTGGGCCGTCTCCGATCTCCATGCCGCCGTACGCATTAACGGAGACCGCATTGATGAGCTGGTTCCTCCCGATCCCCGTGACTGGCTCATCGTGGCGGGCGACGTGGCCGAGCGAATCGACTTGGTTCTCAGCACCCTCGCTCGCCTGAAGAATCGCTATGCCACCGTTATCTGGGCTCCCGGTAACCATGAGCTATTTTCACGAGGGCAAGACCTTTATAAGGGCCGGGATAAATATGACCGTCTCGTTGAAGGCTGCCGCGAAATTGGTGTCATTACCCCTGAGGATCCTTTTCCGGTGTTTGGCGGGGTCACCATTGTTCCGCTGTTTACTCTCTACGATTACAGCTTCCGCCCACCCGGAACTACGGTCGAGCACGCGCTGGCTAGCGCCAAGCAAAAACAGATTGTTATGACAGATGAGTTCGCCATCGCGCCTTTTGTGGATGTCCGCGCTTGGTGCTGGGACCGCTTGGCCTATTCCATCAAGCGGCTCTCCCGTGTGGAGGGAGAAACCGTTCTGGTTAACCATTGGCCTTTGGTCCAGGAACCAACGTTGTACATGCGCTGGCCCGAGGTGGCTTTGTGGTGCGGTACCCGCCACACGAGGGCCTGGCCACGGCGCTACAATGCCAAGGCTGTTATCTACGGCCACCTCCACATGCCGAACCGCACCAACATTGACGGTGTAGATCACATCGAGGTGTCGTTAGGGTATCCACGCGAATGGCAAGCGCATGGAGAGCTGCAGCCGTGGCCGTATCCAGTATTAGCGATAGATGAAAGGACGGGGAGGGCAGATCATGCTTGAACCTTTCCTGTTCCCGGAATCCGCTCGCTACTGCTACGTGCGTACCGATGACTCGTTGACGGACCTGCTCAACTACAACCACCTCTCCCCAGAGGAGCGTTCGGTGGTCTCCCAAGCTGTTGACATCCGCAAGGCTGAGTTTGGTGATGCCCGCTGGTGTGCTCACCGCGCCCTTGAAGAATTGAACTACACCCGCGCCGAGCCCATTCTCCGCGGGGAGCGTGGCATGCCGTTGTGGCCTGAAGGATTTACAGGTTCGATGACGCATACAGAGGGCTTGCGCGCTGCGGTAGCTGCACCTACGACCCACGTGCGCTCGATGGGCCTCGATGCCGAACCTGCTGAGCCGCTGCCGGAACATGTTTTGACCATGATCGCCCGGGCAGGGGAGATGCCGCAGTTAACCCGGCTGCAGGAAGCTGGTGTTACGTGCCCCGACCGGTTGTTGTTCTGTGCCAAGGAGGCCACGTATAAAACGTGGTTCCCCATGACGCGGCGCTGGCTCGACTTCGACCAAGCCGAAATCGATCTGCGCCTTGACGGCACGCTCATCTCCTATATCTTGGCGCGGCCCACTCCGGTGCCGTTTATCACTGGGCGTTGGATTATCCGGGAAGGCTACGTCATCGTGGCTACCTCCGTGCCCGCACTCAACTTCGATAAGTAGCGGGGGCGCTTAAAGCGTCGACGGACGCGCCACAAACACAGTGGCTAAGCGCTTGCCCTTTTCCTTTACCAGTGCAATAGAACGGCCTTCTGGATCGACGGCGGCATAGGTTCCTTTTAACCCACGCGGCTGCAGCCACTTGCCCAAAGCAAGGGCCTGAGCTTCGTCCTCAGTGACGTCGAGTACTGGGTAGCTGCGAGCCAGCGCTTCATCGAGAGACAAGGACAACACGGGGTTTTCTTCAAGGGTGGAGAGGGGGAGGGCGTCGTCAAGCGTAAAAGGCCCCACCTCAGTGCGGCGCAGCGCAGTAAGGTGACCGCCCACACCGAGGGCCTCACCGAGGTCGCGGGCGAGGGAACGAATGTAGGTGCCCGAAGAACAAGACACGGACACGTCAAGGTCAACGAAGTCACCCTCGCGGCGCAGTTCCGTGACATCGAAGCGGCTTACTGTCACCGGGCGAGCGGGAATCTCCACATCTTCGCCGGCACGTACTCTCTCATGCGCGCGCTTGCCATCAATTTTGATGGCAGAGACGGCGGCGGGGCGCTGCATGATGTCACCAGTGAGATTGCTGATCTCCTGGACAATGCTTTCCTCGCTCAGGTTTCCTGCTGATTCGCCCCAGGTGCGTTCTCCTTCCGCATCGTCGGTGTGGGTTGCCATACCCAGGCGAATCGTTGCGTCATAAGCCTTCGTTGAAGCGACCATGTGGGCTAGGAATTTGGTACCTCGCTCCAACCCCACTACCAGCACGCCGGTGGCCATGGGGTCGAGTGTGCCCGCATGACCAACTTTGCGTGTGTGGAAATAGCGGCGGAGTTTTCCCACCACATCGTGGGAGGTCATACCTGCGGGCTTATCGACGACCACGAGGCCGGAACGTGCGAGCGGATCAGTCATGCCCTGTAGTCTAAGCCACAGGCAGTTGTGGGATAGCATGGTGCTCGTGGATATTTGGTACGGAATCGATAACATCCCCGCGGACCTCGGGCCGACCACGGTGACGATTGGCGTCTTCGATGGTGTGCACCGCGGCCACCAGCAGCTCATTACTAGGGCCGTCGACCATGCGCGTGCCAATGACTACCGCGCAGTAATGGTGACTTTCGATCCGCACCCGGTGTCGGTTTTCCTCCCAGAACGTGCACCGCTGGCCGTGGTTACTTTTGAGCGCCGGATGCAGTTGGCTGAAGAGATGGGCATCGACGCTGTGCTCGTTGTCGACTTCACTCAGGAATTGCGCGGCGTTGAGCCCCGTCAGTACGTGGAAGACTTGCTCGTTGGCGACCTGCATTCGAAGCATATTGTGGTGGGGGAGAACTTCACTTTTGGTGCCGGGGCTGCGGGTACGGCGAGTGCTCTGGCAGAGTTTGGCGCTGAGTTCGGATTCGATGTCGATATCGTGCCGCTGCTGAACGACGACGGCGAGCGCATCTGCTCGACGAATATTCGTGCCGCACTTGATCGCGGCGATATTTCCCGCGCGAATTGGGCGTTGGGGCGCCACTTCTCGGTGACCGGTCCCGTCGTCCGCGGCGCCGGGCGTGGTGGCAAGGAGCTGGGCTTTCCGACGGCCAACCAGTACTTCCCAGAGTCCGTTGCCATTCCAGCCGATGGTGTCTACGCGGGGTGGTTTGTCATTGAGCCCACCGATGCACCGGTTGAGGGCGATATGGAGCCAGGCGTGCCCTACCCGGCAGCTATTTCTGTGGGCACGAATCCCACGTTCGGGGATGAAGAGCGCTCGGTGGAGTCCTTCGTCCTCGACCGTGATGCTGACCTATACGGGCACGAGGCCACCGCCCACTTCGTGGATCATGTACGCGACATGGAAAAATTCAGCTCTGTTGATGAGCTGCTCACCGCCATGAAGCGCGACGTCGCACGTGTGCGTGAGATTCTTGCCCAGGAGTCCTAAATGAAGATCATCCTCGACCTCGATACCGGCATCGATGACGCCTTGGCCTTGGCATATGCCCTGGCGCACCCCGACCTCGACCTCATCGGTATTACCGGAACCTATGGCAATGTGCCTGTAGAGCTTGGCGTGCGCAATGCACGTGCCCTCTTGGAGCTGCTCGGTGCTGACAACGTCCCCGTCTATACCGGGCCAACGAGGGAGGGATTCACCGTAGCGCCGATTTCCGCCTTTATCCACGGGCGCAATGGCCTCGGTGAGATCCTGCTGCCCCCGCCGCGGCGTACCGCACAGGGCGACGCTGTGGATTTCCTCATCCAATCTGTCCAGGAACATGGGGAAGAACTGGTGATTGTGCCCACGGGGCCGTCGACAAGCATTGCGGCTGCCATGCAGAAGGACCCGGATTTCGCGCGCAACGCTCGCATTGTCATGATGGGCGGAGCGCTTACCGTGCCGGGCAATGTCACTCCCTACGCGGAGGCCAACGTCTTCCAAGATCCGCAGGCCACAGATTATTTGTTCCGTCATGCACAGGACCTCACCATGGTGGGGCTCGACGTCACGCTGCGCACGCTTCTCACTACAGAACACACCGCGCAGTGGCGCACTACCCATGTAGGGCGGGTATATGCCGACATCGTGGACTATTACATCGGTGCCTATGCCACGACATCGCCGCACTTAGGTGGCTGTGGGCTCCACGACCCCCTTGCCGTAGCTGTCGCCGCTGATCCGTCGTTTGTTGAGTGCATCGATCTCAACCTTCGGTGCGAGGAGAATGGGCGCACTATCGGCGACTCCGAACGCCTCTCTGCTCCTGCTACGACTCGCGTCGCGGTCGGAGTGGATGCTCCGCGCTTCGTTGATGATTTGATGTCGAAGCTCACCAGCCTCTATACTTCTACTTTGGCTTGCTGACTGCGGTCCACAGTAGTCACTAGCAGCGCTTCATCGCGCATTATTTCATGTGGACTGAAATACAATAGGAGATTTTTCCATGGCTTTGACCACCGAGAAGAAGGCAGAAATCCTCAAGGAGTTCGGCCTGCACGAGACCGATACCGGTTCCACCGAGGCACAGGTTGCCCTGCTGACCTCCCGCATCAACAACCTGACCGAGCACCTCAAGGGCCACAAGCACGACCACCACTCCCGTCGTGGCCTGCTGCTCATGGTGGGTCGTCGTCGCGGCCTCCTGAAGTACCTGGAGTCCAACGACGTTGATCGTTACCGTGACCTGATTTCTCGTCTGGGTCTGCGTCGCTAAGCACGCACCAATTCAACCCCCGCATCCCTGCGGGGGTTTTCTTATGCCATCTGGTAAAATCCTTGGACGTTGTCAGAAATACCGAATCGAAGAGGCGGCACCGAAGATCGCCAGGACACCTCCAAGGAGAGTCACAAACATGAGCGCTAGAAACGCCAAAAACACCAAGCACACTGCCAACAACACCGTCGAGTTCGCTATCGACGATGATTATGGCATTACCGAAGCCATCGCCACCCTGGATAATGGCGACTTTGGTACCCGCACCATTCGCTTTGAGACGGGCCAGCTCGCCCGTCAGGCCGGCGGTTCCGTGACCACCTATCTGGACGAGGACACCATGCTCCTGTCCACCACCACCGCGTCCAACCAGCCACGCGAAGGTTTCGACTTCTTCCCGCTGACCGTGGACGTCGAGGAGCGCATGTACGCAGCGGGCAAGATCCCGGGCTCCTTCTTCCGCCGGGAGGGCCGCCCCTCCACTGAGGCTATCCTGGCATGCCGCCTTATTGACCGCCCGTTGCGTCCGACCTTTGTGAAGGGCCTGCGCAACGAGGTCCAGGTTGTCGTCACGGTTCTCTCAATGGACCCGGAAGAGTACTACGACGTTGTTGCCATTAATGGCGCTTCTGCCTCTACTCAGCTCTCCGGCCTGCCGGTCTCCGGTCCTGTGGGCGGTGTGCGCATGGCACTCATTGCTGATGACAAGCACCCGAAGGGCCAGTGGGTAGCCTTCCCGAACAATGAGCAGCATGAGCGCGCCCTGTTTGAGATGGTCGTTGCCGGCCGCATTGTCAAGAAGGGCAACAAGGACGATGTCGCCATCATGATGGTGGAGGCAGGCGCCGGCGTGAACGTGGCTGAACGCATTAAGGAAGGCGCTCCGGCGCCCCAGGAATCCACCGTGGCCGAGGGCTTGGAAGCTGCCAAGCCCTTCATTAAGACGCTGTGTGAGGCTCAGGCAGGTCTGGCTGAGCGCGCCGCGAAGGAGACCCAGGAGTTCCCGCTTTTCCCGGCCTACAGCGAGGATGTATACGAGGCAGTGGAGAAGGCAGCCTCCAAGAAGCTGCAGAAGCTGCTCACCATCCCGGGTAAGCAAGACCGTGATGATGCAACGAACGAGTACATGGAGCAGGTCGAAGCCGATCTCCTTGACGAGTTCGATGACCTTGAGGAAGCGGATGCCTCCAAGCAGATCCGCAACGCCTTCAACGCTGTGATGAAGGATATCGTCCGTAACAAGATTCTCACTGAGGGCTTCCGCATTGATGGTCGTGGTGTGACTGACCTGCGTGACCTCGGCGTGGAGGTGGACCTTATCCCGCGTGCCCATGGTTCCTCACTGTTTGAGCGTGGCGAGACTCAGATCCTAGGTGTCACCACCCTGGACATGCTCAAGATGGAGCAGCAGATTGACTCCCTGACCCCGGTGGAGTCCAAGCGCTACATGCACCACTACAACTTCCCGCCATACTCCACGGGTGAGACCGGCCGCGTGGGTTCCCCGAAGCGCCGCGAGATTGGTCACGGTGCCCTGGCTGAGCGTGCCTTGCTGCCGGTTATCCCGTCCCGTGAGGAGTTCCCTTACGCTATCCGCCAGGTCTCCGAGGCTTTGGGCTCCAACGGTTCAACTTCCATGGGTTCGGTGTGTGCCTCCACCTTGTCCCTGTACAACGCAGGTGTTCCGCTCAAGGCTCCGGTGGCTGGTATCGCTATGGGCCTTGTCTCCGGTGAGGTCAAGGGTAAGGAGAAGTTCGTTGCGCTGACCGATATCCTCGGCGCCGAGGACGCTTTCGGCGACATGGACTTTAAGGTCGCAGGTACCTCCGAGTTCATCACCGCTCTGCAGCTGGATACCAAGCTGGATGGCATTCCTTCGCACGTGCTTGCCGACGCTCTCGAGCAGGCCCGCGATGCCCGTTCCGCCATCCTCGAAACCATGGCTGAGGTTATCGAGGGACCGGACGAGATGTCCGGCCTTGCCCCGCGTATCACCTCGGTGACCATCCCGGTCAACAAGATTGGTGAGCTCATCGGTCCGAAGGGTAAGACCATCAACACCATTACTGAGGAAACCGGTGCTGATGTCTCTATCGAGGAGGACGGTACCGTCTACGTGTCTGCTGCTACCGGCGAGGCCGCTGAGGCTGCCATCGAGCGCGTCAACAGCATTGCCAACCCGCAGCTTCCCAAAGTAGGCGAGCGCTTCCTTGGCACCGTGGTGAAGACTGTCGCTTTCGGCGCCTTCGTATCCCTGACCCCGGGCCGCGACGGCTTGGTGCACATCTCGAAGCTGGGCGGCGATGAGCGTATCGAAAAGGTCGAAGACGTGGTCAACGTCGGCGACAAGATCCAGGTCGAAATCGCGGACATCGATAACCGCGGCAAGATTTCCCTGGTTCCGGTTGAGGAAGACTAATTCCCAAACCGCATAAGCCAGAGCCCCGCTCTCCAGCTCGTTCATGGGCTGCGAGGGCGGGGCTCTTAGCTTGTTGGGTGCTAGCTGCTAGTCCTGGAAATCAAGTACAAGTCGTTTGGGGGCCTCGAGAAATGTCACCGAGTACGGCGTCCTCTTCTGCAGACCGACGATGAATTGCGATTGTGACTCAAATGAGCTGGTGTAGACCACTTCGCTCACGATTCCAGTTCCAGGAGTAGTTCCCTGCTGAATATGCCGTTCCTCAAGCTCAGGCGTAGATGGCCAAGGAGTACCCTCGATTCCGAGGTCGAGAAAAATGTTTCCTTTTGCCTCAACCGGGTAACCGGAGGCTTGCTGAGTTGGGCTTTCCGTGTAGGTGGTAAACCAGCCCGGTTCACCGTCCCCTTCAAGATCAATGACTACGCGGGTAAACCCATCATGGGCACCTACGCGCACATTAGTTGGCGTGAGATCTCCCAGCCGTTCGGGCATGTGGTGCTGATTTTCCAGCGCTGCTGTACCCATGCCCGCAAACTGTGCTGCAGTCATCGCCTCCGAGCTGCTTTGCGCTCCCGAGTCCTTTGGGGTCACTTTGTCACTGGCTGGAGCTTCAGAAACTCGCGGACTGGATTCAACCGAACTAAAAGCAGGTGAATTTGTGGTGTGCGAACCACCATCAGAGCATGCGCTGATGATCAACGCACATCCGGCAATGATGACCCCGATGACGGTGGTCGGTCCAATAGAGCGAGTCATATTTTCCCTTCAGCTGTGACAGCAGGATCCAGCTTCCTAGACCATCATAACGAGCAGCAGCACGTGGGCATCACTGCCTAACCCCGCTGGACCCCGCGGGGCATTCTCTGGCCGGCTAGTCTCCCTAACTCTTAAAAGTTCCGCCCAAGAATCTGCGCCGACTTTTTACCGTTAGGGAGGCTTTTCTCTATCTCCCTCCGGCCCTCGGCTCCCGCGACCCTTCGTCGTTTGATTCGACGAGACGTTTTCGAGTCCTGAGCTATTGAGCAAGTTTTCGGATTGTCTTCGTCGTTTGATTCGACGACCGAGGTTGTGCGGGGGTGAGTCTTATCTTCGTCGTTTGATTCGACGGCTGGGGTTTAGAAGGGGATGTCGTCGGTGGGGTCGGTGTTCTCGCCGGTTTGAGCTTCTGTTTCTTGTGCTTGGGTTTGTTGTTGGTGGTAGTCGTCGAGGGCTTGTTTGAGTCTTTGAGCTTCTTCTCTTATGCGTGTGCGGGTGGTGGTGATGTGTTGGCCTACTGTTTGGGCCCAGCGTTTTTGTTTAGGTGCTAGGGGTCCTTCTGGTTCGGTGATGCACCAGGTGCCGTTTTGAAATAGCCAGATGATATCCCCGCTATTTGGGTCCAGAAGGTAGTGAAGAGTGCCATCGGTTTTCATGTTGTGATGCTTCTGGCACAAACACGCCAAGTTACTGGGGTGAGTGGCACCACCATCGGCATAGTTGTGCCGGTGGTCAAGCTGGGTGTGGTGGGCTGGTTCAGTGCATCCGTTGATGCGGCAGGTGCCGTCTCTGCCTTCGACTTCTTTGCGCATTCCCACACCTGGGCGATAGGAATCTGTTTCCTCACTAGGTTTTGTCAGGTCGCGTTGTTTATCGTGTGGCATGGGGGTGGCTTTCCACCCAAAGCCCTCAATATAGGTTGGGGCGTTGTCAACATCGCAGGCTCTATAAGTATTGAGGATAACGGTTGCCGGTGGGGTGATTTCACCGCTGAGAAGTTTCTTTACGGCCTCGGTAAGGCTTAGGCCTTCGTGGGCGGCGGTTTTGCGGATGAAGGCATCGAGTTTGATGCCGGTGTTCTCATCGACTCCAAGTTCAAGCCACGCTGTAGTGCCGTTGGAGTAGAACGTGTAGGTGTCTTTCGGGCGGGTGTCCCGATAGGCGATGGTGTCATCGAGTGCTTTGCATAAGTCGCGGACTTTGCGGCGAATTTGACTACGAGTAGGAAAGGCCTGGTTGGGTTTGGTGGGGGTGAAATAGTCTGCCAGCATGCCATCAATGAGCGCTAGTGTGGCAGTAGTAGGCCCGGCAAGGGCTGACATGGGTTGGTCAATAGCGATAAGGGATTCGATATCAAGCACATAGTGCTCTTCTTGCAAGGCCTTGACCTTCGGCAGGGTATCCAGGCGGTGGAGGGCTCTTAGTCCTGCTTTGATGTGTCCTTCGGTTAGTGCCCAGGTGTTGACGAGGCTGAGTGCGGTGGTGTCGATATCGTCTTCAAGTTGGGGTTTGCCACTAAGCCAGGCCTGGTAGGTGGCTTTCCTGGCAATGCTGCGGGCAACGGCGTGTGGGTTATGAGGGTTGGTAATACTAAAAAAGGCGTCCGGGCGGATGGTGGTGGTGCTCATTGGCGTATCCCCGAAAATGATCTAGTTAGAAGAAGTGTTCTACACCCAATCCTAGTGGTGTCACCGCATCAGGTCTATAGCCTGCGGGGATAAACTTCACAAATCAAGATACGTGGGGGTGTCAAGTGGCGCTTTAGGTTATGCGTTCGACTCTTGTCGAGCTGGGGATATAGGTTTTACTCATACACAACAACGGGGGTAGGTGAATGGTGTAGGCGAGGGGAGTTAGCGCCGCGTGCCCCGTTCTGAGCCCTAGATGTCGACAGGGATAGACTGGTCATGGCTAACAGAACGAACAGAGATGAAGGGATTGTGAATGACTATCAAGGTGGGTGTCCTCGGCGCTAAGGGCCGCGTGGGACAAGCAATCGTGGAGGGTGTCAACGCTGCAGAGGATCTGGAGCTTGTTGCTGAAATCGATCGCGATACTCCGCTTGAGAAGCTAGTCGAAGCTGGCGCGCAGGTAGCCGTTGACTTCACCCAGCCTGCTTCCGTTATGGGCAACCTTGAATTCTGTACTCAGCATGGCATTCACGCCGTCGTGGGGACCACGGGCTTCGACGCCGAGCGTCTGGCGCAAGTGGAGGAATGGACAAAGGGAGACGGTGCGGGCCACGTGTTGATCGCTCCGAACTTTGCTATTTCGGCTGTGCTGACCATGGTCTTCGCGGCACAAGCTGCAAAATTCTTCGACAGCGCTGAGGTGGTTGAGTATCACCACCCGAACAAGCTCGATGCGCCGTCCGGCACCGCGGTTCATACCGCACAGGGCATTGCGAAGGCTCGCAAAGAGGCTGGATTGGATGCAATGCCGGACAAGACCGAGCAGTCCCTCGACGGAGCGCGCGGCGCGGATGTTGACGGCGTCCATGTTCACGCAGTCCGTATGCAAGGAATGGTGGCGCACGAAGAGGTAATTTTCGGCACTCAAGGTCAGTCCCTGACCATCCGGCAGGACTCTTATGACCGTTCCTCTTTCACTCCAGGCGTGCTCGTGGGTGTGCGGGAAATCGCGTCCCACCCGGGGCTTACCGTGGGCCTGGAAAAGTACTTGGAGCTGTAATGGCTAAGGTCACTGAGCTTGATGTCCAGCTCATCGCGGCCACTGCTTTCCACGCGCCGCAGGGAGTGGACTGGGAGGTGGACGGGGAGGCGTCGGAAAGCGAGGCTCTTGTCGAGTTCGCTGGGCGAGCTTGTTATGAGTCCTTCGACAAGCCGAACCCACGTACTGCTTCGAACCAGGCTTATCTGCATCACATCCTCGAGGTTGGGCATCATGCGCTGCTCGAGCACGCAACCGCGACGCTGTATATCCGCGGCTTGTCGCGTTCGGCAACGCACGAGCTAGTTCGGCACCGACATTTCTCTTTTTCGCAACTCTCGCAGCGCTTTGTTCATTCTGAAGAGGCTGAAGTGGTGCTGCCGAAACTCATTGCGGAGGATGAACAACTTACCCGATTGACTCTGCAGGCAGCCGATGATGCGCGTTTCGTCTACGAAGAGCTTCTCGATGCTCTTGAATCGAAGCTCGAGCAGGAACCGAATGCATTGCTGCGCAAGAAGCAGGCACGCCAGGCCGCCCGTGCAGTGCTACCCAACCTGACGGAGTCTCGCATCGTCGTGACCGGCAACTACCGGGCGTGGCGTCACTTTATCGGCGCGCGGGCGACGGAACAGGCGGATACGGAGATGCGGCAGCTAGCGGTGGCATGTCTGAAGCTGTTGAGGAAGCAATCGCCGGTGCTTTTCGACGATTTCAATATCACCACCCTGAGCGATGGCACCGAAATGGCGTCGAGTCCTTACGCCTAAGGAGAAATTTAAGACTCGCGCAACGCCCCGATTCAGCTAATAAGGTGCAAAGCGGGTAATCTTGACGCCTATGAGCACAGGTATGACAGCACAGACAGGCGTCGACACTTTCGGACGCGTGGGCGTAGCGATGGTCACCCCGTTTGACCAGGACGGTGCGCTGGACGTGTCTGCAGGGCGTCGCCTAGCAGCTCATCTTGTTGATAACGGCGTCGACTCGCTCATCCTCTCGGGTACTACGGGTGAGTCACCTACGACGTCGTTGGATGAAAAGCTGGAGCTGTTTGCGGCTGTGAAGGAAGAGGTAGGGGACCGAGCCACCCTCTGTGCTGGTGCGGGAACCAACAACACCGCTACCAGCGTCGAGGCGGCACGCGCCTTTGCTGATGCAGGTGCGGATAGCCTTTTGGTTGTTACCCCGTACTACTCCAAGCCCTCCCAGGCTGGTGTGTACGCGCACTTCACTGCCGTGGCTAACGCCGTGGATCTTCCGATTTGTCTGTACGACATTCCTGGCCGCTCGGGCATCCCGATTGAAACGGAGACGATTCTCCGTCTCGCGGACGTGCCGAACATTCAGGCCGTCAAGGACGCTAAAGGCGACCTTGTTGCGGCCGCACCGCTTATCCAGGAGACCGGTTTGGCATGGTACTCCGGGGATGATGGCCTCAACCTGCCTTGGCTTGCCCTTGGTGCTTCAGGAGTCATTTCCGTGATTGGTCACCTTGCACCGCGCGCCCTGGCTGATCTCTACGTGGCCTTCGATGAAGGCGATATCGCACGTGCACGAGAGATTAACGCGAAAACTTTAACCCCGCTCATCCAGGCGCAAAGCCGTCTGGGCGGAGCAACTCTTGTTAAGGCTGCCCTGCGTCTGCAGGGTATTGAAGTAGGGGACCCTCGCCTTCCGGTATCCGCGGCTGACGCGGAGGAGGTTGAGGCTCTCCGCCACGATTTGGAGAAGGCTGGAGTCCTTTAAGAATGACTGAATCCCGTAACCGTTCCCGCAAGGTAACCCGCAAGGCGGGTCCGCCTGCGGAGACTGAGACCGCCTCGAATGAGGCGGCTTCGCCGGTTTTCCAAGCGCCGAATGAATCGGCTGCGACTGGCACTAATTCGAACGAGTCTGATAACTCGAATAACTCGAATTCTGAGGACGGCAACCGCCGTTCCCGCTCCCGTGGTTCCCGCGGCGGCCGTGGCCGTGGTCGCGGTGGCAATGGCGGCGCTAACAACAACGGCAACAACGGCAACAACAATGGTGGCCGCAACAACGGCCGCAACCGCAATAACAACCGTGGTCGCCGCAATGTGCCTAAATCCATGCAGGGCGCGGACCTGACCAAGCGTTTGCCGGAACCTCCGAAGCAGCAAAAGGATGCCCTGCGCATTTACGCTCTGGGTGGTATCTCTGAGATCGGTCGCAACATGACCGTCTTTGAGTACCAAGATGAACTGCTCATCATCGACTGTGGTGTGCTCTTCCCGTCCTCCGGTGAGCCAGGCGTGGATCTCATCCTGCCGGACTTTGGTCCGATTGAGAAGAAGATTCACAAGGTTAAGGCCCTCGTGGTGACCCACGCACACGAGGATCACATTGGCGCTATCCCGTGGCTTTTGAAGCTGCGCCCGGATATCCCGATCGTGGCGTCGCGCTTCACCATCGCGCTCATCGCTGCAAAGTGTAAGGAGCACCGCCAGAAGCCGAAGTTCGTTGAAGTCAACGAGAAATCTGATGTGAACTACGGCCCGTTCCGCTGCCGCTTCTGGGCAGTGAACCACTCGGTCCCGGACGCGCTTGGTGTCATGCTGGGTACCCCGGCCGGCAATATCATTCACACCGGTGATATCAAACTGGACCAGACTCCGTTGGATAACCGCCCGACTGACCTCCCGGCACTGTCGCGTTACGGCGATGAGGGCGTGGACCTCATGCTGTGTGACTCCACCAACGCCAACATCCCGGGTGTTTCTGCCTCTGAAGGTGACATTCCGGCAACCTTTAAGCGTTTGGTTTCTGGAGCCAAGCAGCGCGTGATCATCGCGTCCTTCGCGTCGAACGTGTACCGCGTGCAGGCGGCTATCGACGCCGCCGTGGCTGCCGGCCGAAAGGTCGCATTCAACGGCCGTTCCATGATGCGCAACATGGAGATCGCGGAAAAGATGGGCTTCCTCAAGGTTCCGCGCGGCACCATCATCCCGATCGATGAGGCAGCCAAGATGGCTCCGCACAAGGTTCT
Organism: Corynebacterium minutissimum; assembly: GCF_016889765.1. NCBI lineage: Bacteria > Bacillati > Actinomycetota > Actinomycetes > Mycobacteriales > Corynebacteriaceae > Corynebacterium > Corynebacterium minutissimum. Next base: position 306,003 of record NZ_CP069533.1, on the reverse strand, counting down.
GCTCATCACCACGGGTACCCAGGGCGAGCCGATGGCTGCTTTGTCCCGCATGGCTCGTCGCGAGCACCGTCAGATCACGGTCCGTGATGGTGACCTCATCATCTTCTCCTCCTCCCTCATTCCGGGTAACGAGGAGGCAGTATTCGGAGTCATCAACATGCTGTCCCAGATTGGTGCTGAGGTCATCACCAATAAGGAGGCCAAGGTTCACGCCTCCGGCCACGGCTACGGTGGTGAGCTGCTGTTCCTGTACAACGCAGCACGTCCGAAGAACGCCATGCCGGTTCACGGCGAATGGCGCCACCTGCGCGCGAACAAGGAGCTCGCAATCTCCACGGGTGTTGCCCGTGATCGCGTAGTCCTTGCCCAGAATGGTGTTGTGGTTGACCTGCGCAATGGCCGCGCCGAGGTCGTCGGCCAGATCCCGGTGGGCAACCTCTACGTCGATGGTGTGTCCATGGGTGACGTCGACGCGGACACCTTGGCAGACCGCACCAACTTGGGTGCAGGAGGCGTGGTGTCGATTACCTGTGTGATCGACAACCGCACCTCGCGTCTGCTCGAGCACCCAACGGTCTCCACTACTGGTTTCTCTGATGACGACCGCGGCATCGTGCCGGAGGTCGCAGAGATGGTGGAGGATACCATGAACGATCTCGCCGCAGAGGGTGAGAACGATACCTACCGTATGGTGCAGAAGATTCGCCGCAAGGTAGCGAAGCTCATGTCTTCGAAGTACAAGCGTGAGCCGGTTATCCTGCCGACGATCGTTCCGACCAACTCGGATATCCTGTTGCCGGACGACGAAGAGGTACAAGCCTCCCGCGAGTCGCTCTAAAACAGCGACGATTGCGCCCCAGCGTTCCTGCCATCGGTAGGTATGCTGGGGCGCATGTCGTTTTCATCTGCTGAGCGCGCCAAGATGGTGGCGCTGTTTCATGAGTTAGGCCCCGACGCGCCCACGCTGTGTGAAGGGTGGACTACCCGCGACCTCGCCGCACACTTGTGGGTGCGCGAAAACCGTCTTGATGCTTCCGCTGGGCTCTTCGTGCCGGCTCTCTCTTCGCGCTTGGATAAGGCGACGGAGGAAGCGCTCAAACGCGATTATGACGAGCTGGTGGATGACTGGGGGAGTGGGGCAAGCAAACTTAACCCTTTCCGCTACGCCGACAAGCTAGTTAATTCGGCTGAGCACTTTGTGCATCACGAGGACATTCGCCGCGCGAATGGACGTACCGAAGCGCGTGAATTTTCCCATGCTGCGCAGAAAGAACTGCTTCTTACCTTGAAGACGATGGGGGCAGGGTTGCTATCACAGTCGAGTCTTCCCGTGGTACTAGAGCCGAGTGGTTTCCCGCCCATCGTGGCAGCGGATAAACATGGTGTCGCGGAGCAGGGCGACGCTGTCGTTCGTGTGCGTGGCACCGTGTCCGAAATCTTGTTGTGGGCGTTTGGACGCGATGCTGCTCACGTCGAGATTGTGGGGGAGAAGAGCGCCATCACAAGGTCAAGTCTCTAGACTGAACCCGCTGGAAATTCCGCCACACGCGTGTGGCTTATGTTGTTAATGGTGCATTTGCTACTAGAGTGGCAGACATGTCTGTCAAAAACGCTCCGTCTCGCGCTTCCGGTCGAGGTCGCGCCGCTGATCGCTCGCGGCCGTCCGGCCGAAGCAATTACTCGCTGACGTCTGCAACTCGCGCTGCTGAGACCTCCGAAGAGAGGACCGGCAGCGCCTTTCGTGCCGTAGGGCGAGGCTTAGGAACCGTTTTTGGCGCAACCGCCCGCGGAATGGGTGGCATGGCGAGAGGCGTCGGCCATGGCTTGGCTGGTTTGAAACCGGCTGATTACAGTGACCGAGACGAGAATGTCTACGACGGTGACTATGATGCCTATGACGCTTATGAAGCAGAAGCGTACGAGGATTACGACGAGTTGAGGGAGCCAGGGGCAATTTCTGGGCGCGCGAAAAACAAGAAGGCTACGAACACCACACATGAAGCAGCAGCTAAGGCAGCGTCGAAGAAGAGCAAAGTGACCCGCGCGCGCGACGTTGATGGGGACGCAGCTACCACTGTCATGGATCGCCCGACGTCAACGGAGAAGAGCATTCGCATCTCGAACCCGGATGCTGTGGCCCTAGTGCTCATCGGCATCGCCATCATCCTGGCCTGTGCCACGTGGTTCCAGGTCGCGGGCATCATCGGTGAATACCTGACCGATGCCGTGCGCTACGTCATTGGCGCGGGTGCGTATGTCCTGCCTGTGGGCCTCCTGGCGGTCGCCATCGCGCTCATGATGGATTTTTCAGGCCCTGCCGGACATTTTAAGCCGCGTGTCGTGGGCGGAACGTCGCTCATCATCGTGTGCATGCTCAGTCTGATTCATATTTTTGCTGGTCTCCCAGACCTAACGTGGAAGAATAATGCGGCCGGTGAAGCAGGCGGCGCCATTGGCTTCGGAATCGGTGAGCTGCTCGTTGCGGCTTTCTCCAGCTACGTGGCCGTGCCTCTGTTGTTCCTGCTCATCGTTTATGGAGCTCTCAATGTCACGGGCATTACCCTGCGTGAAGCCTATGACTTCGTAGCAGCGCAGTTCTCCGGCCTAGTGGATGGTATTCGTAACCGCAAGCAGGGCAGGGAAGAGGAGCTGCTTGACGACGTCCCCGAGGATGATTACGGCTACGTCACCGATGACATCGATGCGATTGCCGAGGGGCGCGAGCGCCCCGAACGCCAGTCTTATACTCCGCGTCCTCGACCGCGTCCGCGCCCGGTACAGGCCTACCCTGTAGCGGAGCCGGACGAGCATGCCACGGTGTCCTTCGATTCCGCGGCGTCCGCAAAGCCTGTGCAGAACGAGCCGGTTCAGCAAGAACCGATCCAACACGGCCGTCCGTCCTTCGACTCTGAGCGCACGGCTCAGATTGATGACACAGACGAGTTCCCTGCAGTTCCGGAACCAGAGCCTGAATCTGCTCCGGCACCGAAGCCTGCCCCCAAGAAGCGTCCGCGCGTGGATGTCGGCGGGGCGGCTGGCGCAGCGCTCGGTGCGGCGGCAGCGGGGACGTCGGCAAGCGCGGCCCAAAAGGCTGCCGCTAGCGGTGATGTCGTGTCCGACGCGCATTCCGAGGCAGTGCGCCTCTTCCAGCAGCGTTCTGGACGCGATGCAACGACCGGCGCCAAGGTAGA